>JAOAHH010000071.1 GCA_026415325.1 Thermodesulfobacteriota bacterium
CCTGAAATCACGAATTTTGCAGGAGCTGCTTGCGGTGAAGGAGATTATGGCGTCTATGCCTGAGGATGAACGGATTGTCAAGAAGGACCGGGAGTATCAGAAAGAGCTAATCGTGCTTGCAAAGCGCATGGAGATTATGCGCGGGCTTGGGGAGAAGGCGCCCCGGGGCGAGGCGCAGCGGCTTGCCGCAGAGCTTGAGGCAGTGCGGAACCGGTATGAGGAGTTTCTCAAGCAGGTCAAATTCACCAATGCCGAGCTTGCCGCACTTTTGGGTGTTGAGCCGCCGCCGGTGCGGGACATTCAGGCGCTGCTTGACGATGATGTTACGGTGCTTGAATACTACACCGGGGAGCGGGCGACCTATGCCTGGCTGGTGACAAAACAGGGCGTAACGATGTTTGAGCTTGCTGCAAAAGAGCGGGAGGATGCGGCGCAGAGTATTGAGCGCTCGGTTGATGGCATGCTTGCCATGAACATCAGCTCTCGGGGCAGGAAGCCTGCGCCGGTGATTGTTCTACCGACCGGGGAGAGCACGGAGACCACCGAGCAGCAGAGGGAAGAGAACCGCCGGGAGTTTCTCAAAAAGAGCGGGGAGCTGTACGAAACCCTTGTTGCGCCGGTTGTGAAGGAGATTAGGACCGGGAAACTGATCATCGTGCCGCACGGTGTTCTGCATAAAGTGCCGTTTGCCTGCCTTGGCACGGAAGATAAGCCCCTGATGGAGCAGTACGAGCTCTCAACAGCTCCGTCGCTGAGCGCGCTTGAGTATGTGGTGAAAAAGCGGAAGAAGAACAACGGGAAGCTCGTTGCCTTTGCAAACCCAGAGACCGGTAAGACAAACCTTGCCTTTGCAGAGAGAGAGGTGCAGGAGGTTGAAAAGCTCTTTTTTCTGCGGGAGACCTACGCGCGCCGCGATGCTACCGAGGGCAGGGCAAAAGAGAAGGCGCCTGAGCCCGATGTTGTGCATTTTGCCTGCCATGCCGAGTTTAACGACCGGCAGCCGTTGCAGTCGGGGTTGCTGCTTGCCGGGGACAGGGATAATGACGGCATTTTGCAGCTTCATGAGATATTCGGGCTGAACCTGCGGCAGGCAAGCCTGGTGACTCTGAGCGCCTGCGAGACCGCGCTGTGCAAGGTGCAGGGTGGGGAGGACTGGGCAGGGATGTCGCGGGGGTTTATCTTTGCGGGCACGCCGGCAATACTTGCCACACTGTGGAGTGTAGAGGATAAATCAACGTCGATACTCATCAAGAGTTTTTATGAGAACTGGCTGCACAAGGGGATGAGCAAGCCTGCGGCGTTGCGGCAGGCGCAGCGTGAGTTGAAGGCAATTCCGGAGTATCGGCATCCTTACTACTGGGCGCCGTTTGTGATGATTGGGGATTGGAGGTGAGGGTTTTTTCTGCCTTCCCCCTCAACCTCTCCTTCTCCTGCCGGGGGAGAAGGCATCGCTTTCCCCCTCACCCTGACCCTCTCCCGCCGGGGGAGAGGGAACTTCCTCAAAGACCTTCCTCTCCCTTGATGGGAGAGGATTGAGGTGAGGGTGACCTTAACTTTTTCATTTATGATCCCCCTCATCCTCTCCTTCTCCCGCCAGGGGAGAAGGCAACACTTTATCACCCCTCTCCCACAAGGGGAGAGGGAACTTCCTCAAAGACCTTCCTCTCCCTCGATGGGAGAGGATTGAGGTGAGGGTGATCTTAACTTTTTGATTTATGATCCCCCTCACCCTGACCCTCTCCCACAAGGGGAGAGGGAAGTGCTGCTTGGCCGTTTGCTTTTTCATTCACCTTCTCCCGCAGGGGCAGAGGGGGTATTGCCGTAAGCCGTTTCAACAATCTGCGATTTTTTCTCCCACCATGGAACTTTTTTAGCCGCACGGTTGTCTTAATAGACGGAAATAAAAAACGCTCACGAAGAAAGGCCATCAAAGCCAAAGGCACGGCATGAAGGTCAAATTGGCGGTATCACAAAATACGATTCAGGGAGTCGGCATTCTGTGCGGCATTGCCCTGGTAGCGGCTGTTGCATGTTCAAACCCAGACAACATGTTTTCAAATAACGTTCGAGCAGTTCCGTCTCATGCCGTGAAAGTGATTGACGGCGATACAATCGAAATAGACGGCGAAAGGATACGTCTCTACGGCATTGACGCGCCGGAGAGAGGACAGCCCTGCACAAAAAATGATGCGCACTGTGATTGCGGCGAATTGTCTAAAAGCTATCTTGAATTTTTGATCGCCGGCACGACGGTTACCTGCAGAAAAAAAGGGAAAGACGCTTGGAACAGGTGGGTTGGACAATGTACTGCCGACGGCGAGGATCTCGGTCAAATGATGGTGCGGCATGGCTGGGCAATAGCATATCGGCAATATGCAGAGGCGTATGTGCATGATGAAGTCTTTGCAAGGAAAAATAAACTGGGCATATGGTCAAAGGAATTCTCAATGCCCTCAGAATGGCGAAAAACAAGGAAAGGAGGCAAATCATGACAGAGCAAGCACAAGAAAAAAGCATCATGCGGCAGCGAGGCAGCGTGCCGACAGTGATCCCCTGTAGCCATGATATCTCTATAGATATTTCATGGCTGCCGGAAGAAGAACGGAGAGTTCTTTTGGTGGACTATACAAAAGGAATGTTGGACATAAGCAAGAAAGCCCGTGAGTTGAAAATCGATGCCGATGCGCTTAAAACAACGCTGGACAATTTGTCCGATACGACCCAAGAAGTTGCACGCAGCGGCAACGCGGTCACCATCACGCATTCGCAGACAACGAAAACTGGCCGGACAGAAGTGATCATGGGAAACACCGGGCAGGCGTTGAGCGGAAAATTAACAAAAAGCCAGACCGGGGAAAAGGACTGGACACCGTACTATATTTTTGCCGGTATTTTGGCGTTGATTATTATTGCTGCCTTGATGAGGTGAGGCAATGAAAACGATAACCATAAAAATCTCCGACGCCGATGACGCAAACCGGGCACTCGCCTGCTTTCACACAAGCGTTCCCGCGCAGGTCAAAACTTTACCGGAGTTTGCCGCAGTGCAATCGCAGATTGTCGTGTGCATTGAGGATTTTGCCGGAAAAGTAAAAAAAATCGCTAAAAGCGGGACAACGATTCATATCCGGAAAGAGTTTTTCCTGCCGCGCATGCGGCTGGTGATTGTTCTCGATTATCCGCGCAAACCGGGATTTTTGGAAAAACTACGGGAGGCTGTCCGGGGAAAAACATCTGTGTCTAAGCTCACAGCGTGAAGACTTCGTTATTGAGGAGCATTGATTTTAGACGGCTTTTAACGAGGCAAAGCACATGGGCTCTTATAGACAAAGTTGCTGGAGGGTCAGATCTTTCGGATATGAACGAGCAATACAGCATATCCGTGAGGCAGCGGCATTGTCTCGGGAATTGGGTGGAACAGATGAGGATGTCAAACAGTACTTTTTTACCCTGCCTCCCGACCGGCTGAAAGAATTTTTTGACGCATACGAAAAAGAATACGGTTCTAAGCCGAGAGAATATGCAGAAATAACATTCCAGAAATGGAAAAGCGGTAAGGTCAAGATGAGCGGCATGGTCGCAGAACGGCTCTTCAATCTTCTGCCCCGCTTCATGCCGCTCGAAACAAAGCTTATGTTGATTGAAAACCTATGGCGCCGTGTCGGCCCATCATCTACAAAAACATATTACGTGGGCACTAATGTTCAGCTCGAGGATATTTGCCGGAAGGTACAGGAACACCTCGAACAGAATGTCGTGCCGTACACCATACCGAAGTCGCTGGAGGGGAGATTTAACTGGCTTTCCTCTGGCGATGCCGCGGTGAAGCAGCAGTTGCTCAACTTTTTTCGCCAAAAGAAAAAAACGTTGGTCGCCGAAGCCCTGAGGACACAGCTTCCAATTCTGCTTGACCATATCACCAGTGAAAAAGGGATTCTGACAACCTATGCGGCTCAGACATTACAGGTTGATAAGCATGAGGTTCGCATTATTGTCAGCAAGCAAGTTTCCGGAGTAGCGGAAACGCTGCCGGCAGAAAAGTCTCATGTTTTCGCATGGGGATTCCTCATGGCCGTGCTGCTGATTTTTGTGTTGCTGTGTTGGGTAAAAATGTGAGGTAAAATGTTAGACGGATTTTACCGAAGACCACGATAACGGAACGCAGAATTATTCACCCTCCAAATTCAGACCGTTTAAAATCAACCAGCATAATTTCTGTCAAACATAACATTTTTGTATAACTTCCTGAAAACGAGAGCTCTTTTGGCACGTCGGCACGTGGCACTCAATACGTTTAACTTATTGGTAAAATCGTTTGAGGTAAAAATCATTTTTTGCTATCTGTGAACTATAGGATCATTTTACGTTGATACCCGCAGATGCCCGGACTGCATATCTATACCGGCAACCGACTCGAGGTGCTTGCCGAGCAGCTTGCACAACTGCTCAGGGAAAACCCGCTCCCGCCGCTGCAGCAAGAGATCGTTGTTGTCCAGAGCAGGGGCATGGAGCACTGGCTCTGCCTTGAGATAGCCCGCCACAACAGAATCTGTGCAAACGTCGCCTTTCCTTTTCCCCGCGCGTTTGCCTACCGCCTTTTTGCATCACTTGTGCCGCTTCCCGATCCCTCGCCGTTTGATCCCGAAGTGATGGTGTGGGGCATCATGAAACACCTGCCCCAGCTTATTTCCCATGAGGCATTCAGGCCGGTGCAGGCATATCTCACAGGGGATGCTGCCGATGTAAAACTCTTTCAGCTTGCCCGGAAAATAGCCTCTGTCTTTGACCAATACCTTGTGTACCGGCCTGATATGATCCACTCGTGGGACAAGGCAGAGATGGGGAAAACGCCGGACTCCATCCATGCGCACTGGCAGCTCCTGCTGTGGCAGCAGCTTAGCGCCGATGCCGGCGAGCCGACCCTGCATCCGGCATCGCTGAAAGAGCGTTTTATCGACGCGGTGCGCAATGGTGAATTCAACCACGCCCTCCCGCCGCGGATATCGGTATTCGGTATTTCAACCCTGCCGCCCTATTACCTTGAAATCTTCTCTGCGCTTGCACAGATCGTTGATGTCTTTTTCTTTTACCTCAATCCCTGCCGGGAATACTGGCGGTATATTTATACGAAAAAAGAGATCGAGCGCTTCACCCGGGACGGCATCACCCCGGAGGATGGCTATTTTGAACAGGGCAACAGCCTCCTTGCATCGCTCGGCGTGTGCGGCCGGGAGTTTTTCAGCCTGCTCGATACCATGACCGAATGGCCGACCAAAGATTTTTATCTCGCTCCCGGCACTGCGAGCATGCTTGCCTGTATCCAGTCGGACATCCTGATGCTTCATGAGCGGCGTTATGGTGAAAGCCCCGATGCGGTGATTTCGGATTCTGATACCAGCATCCAGATTCATAGCTGTCACAGCCCGCTGCGGGAGGTTGAGGTTCTCTCCGATAACCTGCTTGCGCTGTTTGAAGCAGATCCATCGCTTTTGCCGCAGGATATTGTGGTCATGACTCCTGATATCACCGTGTATGCGCCGCTCGTGCAGGCCGTGTTTGACACACCCGAACATCCGTCGCGGCAGATTCCCTATACCATTGCCGATATACCGCTCGCGATGGAAAGCGGTGTTGCCGGGACATTGCTCTCCATCCTCACCATCGACCGGGAGCGTTTTCGGGCAAGTGCGGTGCTCGATATTCTTGAACAGCCTGCCGTGCTCAAAAAATTCGGGCTCTCTGAGAATGACATGCACCGCATCCGTCAATGGGCGGTTGATGCCGGCATCTGCTGGGGCAGTGACGCTGCCTCCCGTGAGCAGTACAACCTGCCGCCGTTTCACGAGCACTCGTGGCGGTTTGGCATCGACCGCCTCCTGCTTGGCTACAGCATGCCCGAACACGAGGGCGTTCTTTTCAGCAACATACGACCTTGCGGCAATGCAGAAGGAGATGCGGCACAGGTGTTGGGAGCGTTTGTTGAATTTGTCGAAGCGCTGATGCTGTGGAGCCGCGAACTAACCCGTCCGCGGTCAGCAGCGGCATGGGCAACGCTCCTGAGCGAGATTCTTGACCGGTTTTTTGTCCTGGACGATGCAACGGAGAACGATATCGTCCAGATCAGAAGCGTTTTGACTGACGAGGGGCTCGCCGGACATGCGGCTGCAGCGGGGTTTGACGGACTGCTCTCGCGCGATGTTGTGTGCGCGTACCTTGAGCAGCGGTTTTCGAGCCGCATCAGACATCGCGGATTTATCAGCCACGGCGTTACCTTCTGTACACTGCTGCCCATGCGGAGCATCCCGTTTCGCGTTGTGTATCTTCTCGGGATGAGTGACGGCGAGTATCCGCGTACCGAGCAGCGGCCAGGCTTTGACCTCATGGAAAGCGCCCGACGGCTCTGCGACCGCTCAAAACGGCATGAAGACCGTTTTCTGTTTCTCGAGGCGCTGTTGTCAGCCCGGCAAAGGTTTTTCATCAGTTATGTCGGCCGCAGCATCAAGGATAACAGCCGCATACCGCCGTCGGTTGTGGTCTGCGAACTTCAAGACTATATCAGGCAGGCATTCGGTGAGGATGCGCTCACGAGGATTACCACCGAGCATCCGCTCCAGCCGTTTAGCCCCCGGTATTTTGCAAACGACCCAAAACTGTTCAGCTATTCCGAGCACAACTACAATGCCGCCCGTGCTCTTGTCGGGAGGCGCGGGCAATTTCGCACCTTTTTCCCCTCGCCTCTGCCGCCTCCTGCGCGCATCGTGCAAAAAATAGCGGTCGGCGACCTCATCAGGTTTTTTATGAACCCCTGCGAATACCTGGTGCGCACAAGACTTAACGCTGCGCTGCGGCCCGAGGATATTCCCGAGCCCGATGACCGCATGCCGCTCGAACCGGATGCGCTGGCACAGTACCTGATTCGTCAGGAGATGCTCAACGCGAGCCTGCGCGGTTACGATGTGAAAGAGCTGTTTGCTTATATCAAGGCATCAGGCAAATTGCCGCCGGGCAGCGGTTCTGCCGTAATGTATGCACCTCTTGCCAGCGAGGTCATGAAATTTGCCAATGCCGTAGCCTCTCTTACGGAAGGATTCACAGAAGAGCAGCGCGACGTCGCCGTGCCTCTTGAGAAATCTGGCATATCGATTGTCGGCACGATCGGCAACCTGTTCGGCTCTCGTCACGTTGTGTTTCGCTGCGCGCGGCGCTCCCCAAAAGTTTTGCTCAAGACATGGATAGGGCACCTTCTCTTGCAGGCGAGCGGCGGGGCGTATATGACCACACTCCTTGATCGCGATGGCGCCATCGGCTACGAGCCGCTGGACGCTGCAACCGCATATCGGCACGTTCAGGAGCTTGTATCGCTGTTTCTGTACGGGCTTACCGAGCCTTTGCCGTTTTTCCCGCGCGCGTCTTTTGCGTTTGCAGAGACGTATATGAAAAAACAGAGCAGTGACAAGGCATATCGAGCAGCGGAAAAGACGTGGTATCCTAACTATTCCGATAGTGGCGAGGGTGATGACGAGTATATCCGGCTGTGTTTTGGAAATGCTTTTCCCCGCGGCGACAGTTTTGTGCAGAGCAGCGTGACGGTGTTTTCCCCGCTGCTTGCCCATATGCAGGACATCGGCATCAGCGGTGACACATCCGTCAATTCAGAGAACAACGATGCGTCCGCTTGATCTCCCGACCATTCCGCTTGACGGCACAAACCTCATCGAGGCAAGTGCCGGTACCGGGAAAACCTATACCCTCGCACACCTGTACCTGCGGTTGTTGCTTGAGCGTGCGTGCACACCGGCCTCGATCCTGGTGGTTACCTTTACCGAAGCGGCAACCAAAGAACTGCGCGACCGCATAAGAAAAAACCTCGTCACCGCACTCAACGTTGTTCAGGAGCGTGATCCTCCGGCCGACCCCCTGTTGCAAGCCATCCTCGATCGGCAGCGCGGTGAGAAGCGCGAACAAGCTGCATGCCTTAAGCGTGCGCTTATCAATTTTGATGAGGCGGCTATTTTTACCATTCACGGATTTTGCAAACGGATGCTCAGCCAAAACTGCTTTGAGAGCGGTGTGCCGTTCACCGCAGAGCTCATTACCGATCAGCAGACGGTTGTGCAGGAGATTTTGGACGATTTTTGGCTTCGTACCATAAGCGGTGCCGCTCCGCTCATCGGCGCTGTTGCGGAAGCCGGCGGCTTCACCATGCAGAAGTGCCGCGAGCTTGCAACAACAGTGATCCAGAAGCCTTTTGTAAAGGTTGTGCCCCCACCAACTCCTGACTGGGAAATGAGGCTCTGCGGGCTATTTGGCCGGCTTCGTGAAGTGTGGCACCGAGACCGTGCGACACTTACTGCAATCCTCTCTCATGACAAAGGACTGAAACGATCCGAAGACACGTACCGGCACGACAAATTAACCGAGTATGAAGAACTGCTCGACGCTGCGTTTACCGATACACCCTCGCAAGGGGCGCTCAAGGTTTTGCAGCTTTTTTCAACCTCTGCCATCACCAAAAATACCAAGGCACGCCATGAGCCGCCGCAGCATGAGTTTTTTGACCTGTGTGAGGCATTTTGCAACGAGCAGCGCAATGCAATCGTTGCGCTGTCATGGTCGGTAATCGAGCAGGTGCGCACCGAGCTCCCGCGGCGCAAGAGAAGTCGCATGCTCCAGTCCTTTGACGATCTTTTGAACAATATGCTCACAGCGCTGCGCTCGCCGAGCGGCAATCTGTTGGCCGCTTCGATCAGGAGAACTTTTTCTGCCGCGCTGATCGACGAGTTTCAGGATACCGATCCCGTGCAGTACGAAATTTTTTACCGCTTGTTTCACGGCGTTGCCGACCATAGCCTGTTCCTTATCGGCGATCCGAAACAGTCGATCTACGGGTTCCGCGGCGCCGATATTTTTTCTTATCTTGCTGCCGCAAAGCGCACCCCCCACGACCACCGCTACACCCTTACCACAAACTGGCGATCAGAAACCGCATGCGTCGAGGCGGTCAACCGTCTCTTTGCCGGCGTGCGCAATCCGTTTGTGTTGGGCGAAGGCATCATGTTTCACCCCGGCAGTGCAGCACCGAACAGCAAAGGCAATAGTGAGCCGTTGCGGGTTGACGGCGAAGTCGGGTCAGGGATGCGGCTGTGGTTTTTGCAGCAAGGGGAAGGCGGATTTTCAAATAAGGAGGATGCGCTCGAAGTGGTGGCGGATGCTGTGGTGCGGGAAATCGCCCGACTTCTGACGCTGGCGTCGGAGGGAAAGGCACGGCTCGGCAGCCGCACGCTGCAGCCTTCAGATTTTGCCATACTGGTGCTCAGAAATCAGGATGCGCAGTTGTTTGTCGAGCCGCTCAGGGCACTCAATATCCCTGCCGTGCTTGCGCAGGCAGAAAACATTTTTCTTACTGATGATGCGCGCGAGCTTGTCTGTCTGCTGCGGGCAATTGCATCGCCCCGCCGGATAGATCTTGTGCATGCTGCGCTGGCAACGCAGTTGCTGGGGTATGATGCCGCAACCCTTCGCTGCCTTGCTGAAGAGGAACGTATGGGACAAACAGGAGAAGAGCACGCCGAGCGGTTTATTCAGTATGCCAACCTGTGGGCGACAAAGGGATTTATGTCCATGTTTCGCACGCTCCTTGAACAGTACCGGGTGCGCGAAAATTTGCTCGAACTTCCGGACGGCGAACGGCGGCTGACCAATGTGCTGCATCTTGCCGAAGTGCTCCATGAAGCCTCACGCAACCAGCGGCTTGGCCCTTCAGGACTGCTCTCCTTTCTTTCCCGGCACGTTTCAGCTCCCCTTGCTCAGGAAGAACACGAATTGAGACTTGAGCGCGATGAAGAAGCGGTGCAAATACTGACGGTATATAAGAGCAAAGGGCTGCAGTATCCGATCGTCTTCTGCCCGTTTCTGTGGCAAAAGGGAGCTAAAGAAAAAAATGCGAAAGCGTTGTATCATGAGCAGGACGCGGTGGTGCTTGATCTGGGATCTCCAGACAAAGACCGTGCGGAAGCACAGGCCGCAGAAGAACGGCTTGCCGAATTGGTACGAGTGCTGTATGTGGCGATCACCCGCGCACAAAACCGGTGCTACCTTGCCTGCGGAAAAATCGGCAAACCCGCTGCCACGGCTCTTGACTATATCTTCAGCGGCGGTGCAGAACGCGATGCGGTTAACGCGACCCTTGCCTCGCCCCGCATTGCTTCATCAGAGAGCCTGCGGCATACGCTTCAAGAGCAGAGCCCAGGTGCTGATACGTCGATCGTGCTTGAAGCGCCCTGTTCTCAAGAGCCAAAACCGTATTGTGGCGCCTCTCAGCAAGACACCTTGAAGGGCGCCCCCCGGAGTTTTCCCGAGCACGGCATCTGTCGGGATCGCGGCATTGCAAGCTATTCACTGCTTGTTGCCGGCGAGCACACCGGCGGCGAAGAAACCATCGTCAAGCGGGATGAATTGCTGGCAGATGCCCAGCCCCTCGAAGCAGCAGCGGAAAGTTTCTTTGCATTCCCCAGGGGCACCCTTGCCGGAAGCTGCATTCATGCTCTCTTTGAGCAGCTTGACTTTACCTGCTTCGGTGATGTGGATCCCCTCATCGAACGCTGCCTGCAGCGCTACGGACTTGACGGTGCGTTCAGGTCAAGTGTGCGCGATATGATTGGCCGGGTGCTGACAACGCCCCTTGTGCCGCTTACCGATCTTGTGCTCAGCAGTATCCCGCGATCCCGGCGCCTTTCAGAGCTTTCGTTCTTTTATCCGATCCGCACCATAGTGCCGCAACAGCTTGCCGAACTGTTTGCAACTCATTGGCCCCAGGCAGCCTCTGACGGGACTGCAGAGCGGATGGGGAGGCTTGTGTTTAAGCCGATACACGGGTTTATGCACGGTTTTATCGATATGGTTTTCCTGCATGAGGGGAAATATTATTTGTGTGATTGGAAGACCAATCATTTGGGCAATGCCTATACCGACTATGCGCCGGATCGTCTCAAAAAAGCAGTTCAAGAATCATACTACACCCTGCAGTATGCGCTGTATACGGTTGCACTGCACAACTATCTCCGGCAGTGTGTTTCCGGATATTCCTATGAGCGCTATTTTGGCGGCGTTTTGTATTTGTTTGTGCGGGGCATTACGCCGGAGCACCCCGGATGCGGCATTTTTTACGATTGCCCGCCGCCCTCATTTGTCGAGGCCTGTGCATCATTGACCAAAGCATGACCGCGGTATACACGTTGTGACAGTTTCTTCAAATGCAGCAATGATAACTGCGCTTCGAGGTCGCCATGACAGACCATGACCTGCATCTGGCAGAAAAGTTACGCGCAACAGGCGCTCTGGAGCCGATCGACATACAGTTCGCACAATTTCTGTGTCGGCTTGCTGGAGATTCTGCCTCTTCAGAGCTTTTTTGGGCGGCAGCATTGGCAAGTAATGTTACCCAGAATGAGAAGCATGTGTGTCTGA
>JAOAHH010000129.1 GCA_026415325.1 Thermodesulfobacteriota bacterium
ACCTTTTCGTGGCCGTCAAAGACCACTGCCATCCCGTCCGCGTCGTTTCGTATTACTCTCCCGGTAATTTTGATGCAGCTTTCATGCCCGGTGAGTTTTTTAAGCGTTTCGTTTTCAATGACAATCTCAATAGTTACTTTAATGCCGCTTTCAAGCGGATATGCGGTGCAGAAAAATGCGCCGTTGGAACTGATATCACGGGTGAAAAGTTTGAGGGGGGTTTCTCTGCCAGACACGTGAATTGTTGCAGGGAATTGGAGATCGTATCGTTCAAACTTCCTGCGTTCTTCTTTTGATGTGTTCATGTTTTCTGCTCCATGATATAGGTACCCCACCCTTCTCTAATTACAAGAAATAACATATAATTAGCACCATAAACATCACGCAGTCGTATTGGTTTTTTTCGTATTTTTTTCAAGCTGAAAAATACAACAAAACTAATAAAAAAGTATGAGTAAAAAAGAATAAAATAAAAAATGAAAAGCAACGTTTTTTAAAAATTTGCAAGAATAATTCCTTGCCCTTTTCACCCTCGGCGTATCTCACCCCTTATGGCGTTTCATGTTTTACGGCTCATAAGCCATTGGTCAACGACAACACTGCGCACCCCTCAAAGGCAGATCCGTCGGGCTTTGATATGGCGGCAAAGGCCGAACAACTTTTTATAGGTTCTTTGCAGCCCAGAGGATTGCCTGAAGACGGCTTGCAACGTTGATCTTTTTGTAGATGTTGTAGAGGTGTGTCTTGATGGTATGGGGGCTGATGTTGAGTTTTGACGCAATGTCGGCATTCCGACAGCCAATGGCAAGAAGCGAGAGTATTTCAATTTCACGGCCGGTGAGGATTTGCCGTGCCCTCAGGGATATAATCGAATTGTCCCTTTCTTCAAGAATATAGCGCGTCATTGACTCGCGTGAAAACCACAGCTCCCCTTTGGAGATTGCACAGATCCCTTTCAAGAAAATATCGACTCCCGTATCTTCGTAAAACACCCCGCGTATTCCGTGGTTCAAGCAGCTCTCTTCTATCTTTAGTCCGTGACGCACATTGTAGAGCGCGATGTAGTCATGTTCTGCAAAGCGTTTTGCTTCGTTGAGGCATGTGTCCATAAACATATCGAGCGTCGTGCAGGCGCAATCCCACAAAATGAGGCGTGAATCGTTACCTTGCTGTTCGGGTATCTCATTAAATGTTTTGGCACAGATGCTGTGAGCATTTGTTCGGGAGGTGATGAGCGCAGCAAGCGCGTGACCGTTCAGCACAAAACCGCTGACGATGTACACCGTTTTGCCGGTGAGATCGCTTGATATATGAATGGTCTTGTCTGCCATAAAGGTTAAAGTTGGTACGATTTTAAAAAAGATATTACTACAATTTTGCGTTTTCTAAAATAAAATTTATGAATATAGTGCCTGCTTTCCTGTTATACCAGCTCTGCTGGATGGTCTTCTTTTCGATATGAGATGCTTTTACAGCACGGCATAACATTTTTCTCTTTTTTTCGCTGCATCTGCCGAAAAGCAAAGCATTCTTTTTTGGCTATCTTTGTATAATGATATTCTGAACACAAAACCACCGCTTTTTGATAACATCATGAACGGCGCAGGCAGCGCAGCTCACAGCACGGGAACAAGAAGACATTTCCTGCATGCTTTGAGGCTGTTCCTGCGCTCCAGAAAACGGAGCAGAGCATCATGAAACTTGATGTGTATGCGCTCGGAAGCGCGCTCATGGACATTCAAATTCATGTCACGGACAAACAGATTGCAGATCTCGGGCTGCAAAAGGGCACCATGAAACTTACCCGTCGTGAGGAGCAGGAAAGGATCTTACAGCATCTCCTCGGCGAACAGAGCATCTCGATTGATAAAGGGGATGAACGGCTGCAGCTTGCCGCAGGCGGCAGCGCAGCAAATACTGTGTACGGCATTGCCCAGCTCGGCGGCAGCGCTGCGCTTTGCGGCAAAGTTGCCCGTGACAGATTCGGCGATGCCTACATCCGTAATACCCGCGACAGCGGCGTGCTGTTTAACGGCATTCAAGTTGACGGAACGACCGGCACCTGCATCGTCCTCATTACCGATGACGCTCAGCGCACCATGCTGACGCATCTTGGCGTTGCCAGTGATTTAACCTTTGAGGATATGGACGTCGAACAACTCAGACAGAGCGCGTATCTCTATCTGGAAGGCTATCTTTTTGACAGCGACGTCGCCACCCAAACAATCGCTGCAGCCGTAGCCGAGGCACGGCGCCACAACGTGAAGATTGCGATCACCGCTTCTGATGTCTTTTGCGTCGAGCGCCACAAAGATTGCATGCTTGAGCTTATCACGAACAACGCCGACCTTGTGTTTGCAAACGCGCAGGAAGCATGCGCGCTCAGCGGCAAGGACACCCTTGACGATGCGCTCAAAACGCTCACGGAGATGTGCCGAAATATTGCCGTAACCAACGGTGAGCGGGGTTCGATACTGTGTTTTGAGAAAACCGTTGTCCCCATCAAACCGTTTATCGTGTCGGCGATCGACACGACCGGCGCTGGCGACTCGTTTGCCGCAGGCCTGCTCTACGGGCTTACGCACGGCTATTCGCTTGAAGACAGTGGCACGCTCGCCAGTTTCTTTGCCGCGCGCGTTGTTTCGCAGATCGGCCCGCGCTATGCAGGAGATATTCGCACAGAGGTGAGAAGTCTCAGGTTACAGAGCGGAAAATGATACTCATAAATCTTATCTCTGGCGAGCCTTCTCCTGTAAAAAACATTCGGCACGAATAACATGTGTTGCCCTCTTTACAACAATGCATTTTTTTGAGTATATATAAAAACCTTCGCATGAGCATCGGTGAGACAAAGAGGAATTGACCATGGCGGCTGAAAAATTACCCCCGATTGTGATTGACCCGAAAACTTTTCTGCGCGAACACTGTACGCTTCCCGCTCTTCCCGAAGTAGTACATGAAATTCAAAAGCTCATCAAAAGCGACAACGTCGAAATCGTCAAGGTATCGCAGATCATCGCCAAAGATCCCGCGCTTGTGGCGCAAATTTTGAAAATCGTCAATTCCGCCTATTACAGCCTCCCGCGGGAAGTTGCCGACGTTCGGTATGCAATTGCTTTTTTGGGGCTCCATGAAATCGAGCGCATTCTTTTAACCTTGTCGGTTATCAACACCCTCGGAGTCAAAGAAAAAAAAGAGCTCACTGGTTTTTGGTTTCATTCATTCCTCGCAGCGCTGTGCACCAAACACTTTGCCGCACGTTATGAACCACGGCTTTCGTTTGAAGAACTCTGGTCTGCCGCGATGCTCCACGATATCGGCAAACTGGTGTATCTGAAATTTTTCCCCACCCACTATACAGCAATTAAAACACTCTCTACTGAAAAAGGCTTTTTCTTCTGCGATGCCGAGCAGGAACTCAAACTGCCGTCAAGCTCATATCTCGGCGTGCTGCTGTGCGACCACTGGCGGCTTCCGACAAAAATCAGAGATGCTTGTGAGACGCATGCCGTTCACAACCTTGCAAATCTCAAAGGCAATGATTCATCAAGCGCCTTTAAGCGCATGATCTGTCTTGGAAACGCAGCGTCCATTCTTGCTTTGAATATGAATATGCTGCGTGATGAAAAAAAGCATGAGATAAAAGAAAAAATGATGTCGGTGCTTGCCTGTGATGAACCAGGCTTTCTTACCCTTATGGCAGAAGTATACGAGCTCCGTTCCCAGGCCGAACGGTTTTTGGAGCAGTTCGGGTAAACGTGAGCGTGAACATGTCTGCTCACAGAGTCACTCGGCCATCGGCACATCCCTTGCTTCGCCGTTCTTAAGCAGCCAAAATTCCGTGCCGTATAGATCGGTTTTCGATAAAATCTCGCAAAGCGCTCTGACCGGATCCTCTTGCCCGTCATCGGCAAGCGGGAAAGTGCCGTAATGCATGCCGATACTTGTCTGAGCGCCGAGTGCCAGATGTGCCTGTACCGCATCGGCAGGCGACATGTGCGCAAATGACATGAACCATTCGGGAACAAACGCACCGATCGGGAGAAGCGCAAGCCTGAGCGGGCGGAATCGTTCTGCAATCTGCTCGATATGAGGACCGTACCCGGTATCGCCTGCAAAATACACGGTACCACCTTTGGTTTGTATCACAAACCCTCCCCAGAGCGTTTTGTAATGATCAAAAAGACCGCGGCCTGAAAAATGCTGCGCCGGCACGCAGACGATCGATACCGTGTCTGAAACTGCCACCTCCTCCCACCAATCAAGCTCGACAACCCGCGCAACTCCCTGTTTTTTAATAAGCTGAGCATTGCCGAGTGTTGTAATAACCATTGCATTATGGTTGCATGCCAGCCGTTTCAGCGTCGGGGCATCAAGATGATCATAGTGATTGTGGGAAATCATAATGACATCAATCGGTGGCAAATCCTCCGGCATAATGCCCGGCCGCCGCATGCGCCGTGGTCCGGCAAACCACACCGGGCTTGCCCGCTGCGACCAGATCGGATCGGTGAGCAGGTTGACGCCTTCGGTTTGTATAAGAAATGTCGCATGGTTCACAAATGTTACCCGCAGACGGGTGCCTTCGACACATGCAGGCGGTTTTTCTGCGGGCAGCGGCATATGGTTTTGTTCCAGCCATACGCCGGGTTTGCGGGTTATGAGCCATGCAAGAAAATTTTTGAAGCTCGGCTCTGATAAGCGGTCCTGATTGTAAAATCTCGTTCCGTCAAAGTGGTCGGTCATGGGACCGGAATAGTGCTTGTGCATAACTATACACCCAAGCGCCACACCTAATGCCGCGCAGCATATGAAAATTGAGAGCGGACGATGCTGCATATGTCCTTTCAAACATGGTGTGCGGTACGGGATATAAGACCGTCATCCCTGCACCACGAGCATTGCACCTTTATTTATACGTAAAAGATTTTTATCAGAAACGCAAGGAAGGTGAATGCATAAGAGGCATTATCTTTTTACTCTTGCAAGGTGAAGGGAAACCGTTTAAAGTGCATCGAACATTAACAAAGGAGAGATCGCGTCAATGGCAATTCATCCAACTGCAATCATAGACCCGCGTGCACAGATTGATACTACAGCAGCCATCGGGCCATATGTGATTATTGACGGAAACGTCACCATTGGCAGCGGCACGAAAATATACGCCCATGCTTATATTACTGGCGCAACCACCATCGGCAACAACAATGAAATCCATATGGGCGCAGTCATCGGCCACGAGCCGCAGGATACTACTTTTGACAAGCGCACCACAAGTTTTGTCCGCATCGGCGACAACAACATCATCAGAGAATACTGCACCATCCATCGGGGAACAAAGCCGGATACCGAAACTGTTATCGGCAACGGGAACTTCCTCATGGCAGGAGCGCATGTTGCCCATAACGTAGTCATTGGCAACAACGTCATCATCGCCAACAATGCACTCCTTGCCGGCCATGTCAAAATCGGCGACCGCGTTTTTATCTCCGGTGGCGTTGTGATCCATCAGTTTGTCACGGTGGGGAGGCTTGCAATGCTCAGCGGGAACGGACGCTTTAGCATGGATATACCGCCGTTTGTTGTCGCGCTTGAGCGCAATGCCGTTGAAGGCGTCAATCTCGTCGGGCTTCGCCGGGCAGGCTTGTCTGCCCAAACCATCCGCGAATTGAAAAATGCTTATAAAATTCTTTATCTTTCAGGGCTGCAGAAAAACAAAGCCATTGCTGCGCTTGAGGGAGCAGGATTCGTGTCACCCGAAGCCCGCGAATTCATCGACTTTGTCAGGACAGCACAGCGGCCGCTCGTGCAACATATCAGCAGGGCAAAGGCGGCGATAGTTGCAGAGGAGGCAGGAGAATGAGCGGCGCCGCTTTGATTTTTATTGCCATCGAGGTATCAGACAGGTATAAAAAAATATATTTGTAACCTAACCGCATAACGTCATCAATGCATCATGGGACTTTACTCTGGAAGCGCGAGCTACGTTCGCTACACACTCATCGATACCCCGCCGGAAGATATCAAGGCATTTGTCCTGAAGAGGCTCAAAGACTATTCGTTTCATGAAATCGATCCCGGCAGCTTAAGTGAAAAGTCAATCGGCTGGGTGTCTGCCGAAAACATGGCATCAACCGCTTTTGATGATTTGCATTTTGTCAAAGAACCTTATTTTGTCTTTTCCCTGCGCATTGACACGCGCCGAATACCGGCACTGACCATGAAAGCAGTCCTGCTCCGTGAAGAAATGAAACTGAAAAAAGCAACCGGTAAAGAGCTGCTCAAAAAAAAGGAGAAAGAAGATTTGCGCGAGCAGGTGCGGCAGAGTCTCATTAAAAAATCGCTCCCGGTTCCTGCCGTCTATGATGTGTGCTGGAATTTCCAGCGCAACAGCATACTCTTTTTTTCATGCAGCACAGCCGCAAACGATGAATTCACCCAGTTTTTCCTGCGATCGTTTGATCTGAAGCTTATGCGCCTTGTGCCGGCAGCGCTTGCCGAACACGTGTGCGCCACCCACCAAAAACCCCTTGATCTTCAACGCCTTGCGGAGAGCCTTGCCCATGGATGATACCGCCCGTCTCCAGCGCTCAATCGGCCGCGATTTTCTTACCTATCTGTGCTATCGCAGCGACGCTGCCGCCGGGAAGATACGCTTTGAAAAATCAGGGGAAGAATGTTTCGTGTGGATTGACGGAAAAATCGTTTTTGAAGATGACGGCTCGACACCGCCCAATATCGTCGCATACACCGGCGATGACTTCACCTCCCATGACCTGAAAAATGCCATTCGTTCCGGCAAGCGGGTGCGCGAAGCCCGGCTTCGCATCGAAAAGGGGCAGAACACGTGGACGTTTACCTTGCGTGCAGACCGGTTTGATATTGCAGGGCTGAAGATCGACATGCCGGGAGCATCGGATCCAGAAGAGCGGCTGTACGGGCGCTTGGCGAGCATTGAAGGACTCAATGACATTATCGACCGGCTCTACGACATGTTCATTGCCGCGATTCAGGATAACAACTGGAAACAACACGGCTCCGCGGCGTTTCAGAAATGGCTCAACGCACGAGGTGAACGCTGATGCACGCCGCGCAATTCGTGTGTTGCGAATCGGGTTTTGTGTTTTGTATATTGTTTGTATGCGAATCACGCACCGCGAAATCCGATCCGCGCAAGAGGTTGCCCTATGCTCGACATAAAATTCATCCGTGAAAATGCAGAACATGTGCAGCGCAAACTCATGAGTCGCGGCACCAGCACCGGACTTGCAGAGCTTGTGCAGCTTGATGAACGGAGGCGCGAAACCCTCCACCGGATTGAAACCCTGCGGGCAGAGCGAAACCGCGCCTCTGATGAAATCGCATCGTTCAAAAAGCAAAAAAAAGAAGTTCCTCCTGAACGGTTCCAGATTCTGAAGGAGGTTTCCCAACAGATCAAGCAACTTGAAGAAACGCTGAAAACGATCGAACAGGAAACGACCGAGGTGCTGCTGACCATCCCCAACCTTCCCCATGATTCGGTACCAGTGGGGAGAGGTGCAGAGGACAATCCCGTAGTGCGGACATGGGGCACACCGACTGTGTTTTCTTTTCAACCGCGACCGCATTGGGAGATCGGCGAACGGCTCGGCATACTCGATTTTGAACGGGCTGCAAAAATAGCCGGCGCCCGGTTTAGTCTCTACCGCGGCGCAGGCGCGCTTCTGGAACGGGCGCTGATCAACTTTATGCTCGATCTGCATACACGCGAACACGGATACTGCGAAATCCTCCCGCCCCTTATGGTCAACCGCCAGACCATGACCGGCACGGGTCAACTTCCGAAATTCGCAGACGACCTCTTCAAGATACAGGGATTTGACTATTTTCTCATTCCCACTGCTGAAGTTCCGGTCACCAATATCCATCAGCAGGAAATCCTTGATGAACAGGCATTGCCGATACAATACGTCTCCTATACGCCGTGCTTTCGCAGTGAAGCAGGTTCTTACGGCAAAGACACACGCGGTCTTATCCGGCAGCATCAGTTCAACAAGGTGGAACTTGTCAAGTTTTCAAAACCGGAAACCTCTTATGAGGAGCTTGAGAAACTGCTTGCCGATGCAGAAGAGGTGCTCCGCCGCCTCGGCATTCATTACCGGGTCACCTGCCTGTGTACCGGCGACCTCGGTTTTGCCGCTGCAAAGACCTATGATATCGAGGTGTGGCTGCCCTCGCAGGCAGTGTACCGCGAGATCTCATCATGCAGCAATTTTGAAGATTTTCAGGCACGCCGGGCAGGAATCCGCTACCGAAAAAAGGATGCAAAAAAAACAGAGTTCGTGCACACCCTCAACGGTTCAGGCCTTGCCGTAGGACGGACATTTGTCGCGGTGCTTGAAAACTACCAACAACAGGACGGCTCAGTACTCATCCCTGATGTGCTCCGGCCGTACATGAACGGCATGGAGCGAATCGAACCGCCGCGATGATACAGACAGGGATTGAGCAGTGAACACCTGCTCGCCGTTCACTCTTTCTTGCCGACGCATTTCAAAACTTATCTTGACCCTCTTGCTGTTTGATGGTAACCTTCTCGGCTATAAGGAGGGATGGCCGAGTGGTTTAAGGCGGCGGTCTTGAAAACCGCTGACGGAAACGTCCGTGGGTTCGAATCCTACTCCCTCCGCCAAACCCTGCGTTATCAGCACGATTGCTCATCGCATCGATACTCGGAGAGATGGCCGAGTAGGTCGAAGGCGCTCGCCTGCTAAGCGAGTATACGCCCTCTAAAGGCGTATCGAGGGTTCGAATCCCTCTCTCTCCGCCA
>JAOAHH010000058.1 GCA_026415325.1 Thermodesulfobacteriota bacterium
TAGTTTCAGGAGGTAAGAGTGCTTGCGCACAAGGCTTTTGACATAGTTCTTCAATACTTCTTCAAAGCACTCGCTTGAGAGGAGCTCTTCAGGAGTTTCACAGACCCGCCATCGTGTGTAGAGTATTATTTTGCGCGCAAGGATTTTAAACGATTGTATGTCCATAACTCAGGCTCATTATGTTGTTGATATTGCGTCTTAATAAAAAAGCCAACGGCATCGTTCCGGCATAATGCCGGCGTCTGCGTTGGCTTATCGAACAACACCCTACTACCGTATCGTTATGAAGTACAGTAGGTTTCCGTTCAATCTTCCATGGGGATTTTACTATCATACTAGTTTGCCTTAATGCAAGTTTTTTTTGAACATTGATTCAAAATGGGTATCTAAAACAAAAATGATAATTCTTTCCCCTGTTGTTGTACTGATATCCGTGTGCATACTGATAACAGTGCAATGAGTAATATCCTGTATGATTACACTAAGAAGGTGTTTTAATTCTTCTAAAAGTTTTAAACGCACCTGTTTGATAAGAAAAAGTCCCTGATCAGTTTTTGCAAGCTGTGTTTCTGCTTTTGTCAATACACCTTTAATGCGTACCAGTATCATATCATCGATAATGTAGGTTCTGGTTTCTACAGGGCCGCGACCCATGTACTCTTTTTCAAATTTAACAATCGCCTCACTGATTTCAGCCTCGACCATACCTTTTGTCTTAGGTGAACGCATGTCATAAGCTCCTTAAACAATTTATTTGCCCGTCACTATAAAAAGGAAGGATTGTGCTGTCAACAGAATCAAAAGTAATTATCTCGAAAATTTTTATTAGTTTCTGTTTGATGTCCGCAATAGCAGGTATTTAAAAAGCATACGGCTCGAAACGTGTACCGTGTTGTGTTGTGCATATAAAAATCACATTGCAAATATTCACTGGTAACTGTATGTAATGAAGAAACTTATTTTTGATGGAGGTATCTATGTCACGTATCAGAAAAGTAATGGTGTTTGTAGCCCTGTCCGTTATGCTCCCTCTGAATTCTTTTGCGGTAAACCAGTGGCAGTATGTGAGTTTTGGATACAGCACGGGATTTGATTATGTGCGGTTCATAGATGCCAATGCCATCGTCGCTACGACGAGTGGCTCGGCATTGAACAGCGGCGTTCTCTACCTGACAACCGACGGAGGCGCGACATGGAACAAAAAAGTTGAAAATGTGGCGATCATTAACGCCATTCAGTTTGTCAGCAGCACGATCGGCTTTGCCGCCGGAGGAGTCGCAGGGTATGGTTTTGCCGCCTATTTCGGCAAAACAACAGACGGCGGAAATACCTGGATTGATCTTACCGAGGCATTTCGGCAATCAACCGGTTCAACTACGGTAATACCGTTGTACGGCTTCTTTGCCGTTGATGAAAATACCCTTTATGCCGTTGGGGTTTGGTCACTGTACCGAAGCACCGATGGCGGCGTTTCCTGGCAGGAAGTTGTGCAGTTTTACAAAGACGATCCACAGGATGAAACCTCTTATCTGCAGCAAAGCACCCTCCAGTTTGTCGGGGGAAGGGGTTTTATTGCCTCGCAGACACATCTTTTTAGAACATCCAGTGGCGATGTGTGGGAGAAGTTACCACCTCCATGGAACTCAAAAAAAGACGAAAAAGAGCTTAAAACACTAACCTTTTTAAGCGCTGATAATGGATGGGCACTGGTTGTTGATCAATACATTTCTTCCTCGTCGCCGGGTACCGGAGCATGGCTGTATAAGACAAACGACGGCGGTGCAACATGGGCACAGGTATATAGTTGGGATTATTCTCGCGAGTATGAATATCCAACGGCGCTTTACGTGAGCAATACAAACGAGATTTGGGTAGGCGGATGGGAAGAGATCTGGCACAGTACCGACGGCGGGACAACATTTACCCTTGAAAATCAGGGCGACCTTGCCATCAGGATTTGGAATTTTCAGCGCGTTGGAACTGAAGCCACACCGCGCGCAATCGGCAGCAGCGGTATTTCTGGCACGAGCATCAACGGCTATTATACCTACACTGGCAGCCTTCCCGAGTCCACGACCACGACAACAATTGCTCCCGTTTCATCAACTACAACCACCATCCCGACCGATACCTCGACCACGACCACTGTATCCGGTGTCACCTGTCCTGCAGAAGTATCCGTATCAGACAGCCGAGATCTTGCGCTGCTCAGAACATTTCGCGATGTCATTGCATCATGTGAGGCCGGCAAACGACTTGTTACGCTCTATTACCGAAACGCCCATGAGGCAGCAGACATCATCATGGCAAATGATACTCTGAGGAGCAGGTGCAGGCATATTATCACCAAAAACTTGGGGGTAGCTGCCGGCGTTATTACGAACGGTCACGGAGTAATTTCACGTGGGGCGCTTGAAGAAATAAAACAGCTCCTGCGTGATGTGGGCAGCATTGCAAGCCGCAGCTTTGCAGACGACATAACCACCGTCATCTATGCAATGGAATATGAAGATCTACTGGGGAGGCTCGGCATCGTGGTCAAATAAAATCCCGTGCCTTTGTATTCTGCTTCTTGAAAAGCAGAAATCACATGCGGGGTTTCCGGCCGTTTTTAAGCGGTGAATACATCCGTGAGGCATATTGATACTACAAATTATTACTGCAGACAATCGCAGTGCGGTAACGCAAATTATCGAACCTCTGCCTGCGCCGAGAGCACGAGACTATCTCTTGTGTTGTAAGAAACTCGGATGTTTGCAATAGGTTGCAGTGTGCAATATATAGAGATTAAAAAGATTATGGGGGGCAAGAACATGAAAAAGTGCATGGCATTTATGAGTTGTGTGCTTTTATTGTTCGGCGCATGCAAAAACAATGGCGATGATGATAACGCAACAACGACCACTACTACAGCAGTGGAAGCAACAACCACGACCACAATGGTAAGCACAACAACCACCATCGAGGATCATATCGGCCTCTTTTATAATGATTTTGAGCCGGCAACAGGTCCTGGCGAGCCGCCACCCGGCGCCCAGGGGACCGGTCCGTGGGCAACCCGTATTATGTTGGCAACCTCATCAGACGGGCTTACCTTCACCAGAACACAGGACGTGGTGTGTGACCAGGCCGGTGTCCCTAATCTGATTGTTGATCATGACGGCTATCTCCGCATTTATTTCATCGCATGGCAGGAGTCCGGCAATCCGCAAGGCAATGATGCAAATTTTTTGGCCTTTGCCATTCATAATCCGGATGACAGGCAATGGTATTTTCACAAGGTTGTTTTGGATAAAACATATCAGCCCGGCGCAGTTGATCCCTCGGTTGTTCTCCTTGATGATAAGACTTACCGTCTTTATTTTATGGCAGATATCGGCAATTTTGACCTGAAGATATTCTCCGCCACCTCTAAAGACGGGCGCAGCTTTACCGTTGACACGGGTGCGCGGCTTGATCCGGATGGGGGTGTTTTTGATCCGATGGTACTGAAAACAGGAGATTCATGGCTGCTTATCGCAGGACCAGACGGCTCCTTCGCGGCAACATCGAGCGATGGGCTGACGTTTTCTACTCCTTCGGCGTTTGAGGTTGACGGCAAAAGATTTCATGCGTGGGCTGGCACTGCACTGCCCCGGGGCGGCTATCGGCTCTACGGCTATTTTACGAATGCTCGTGATACGATTACTACTGTTTCGTCCTCCGACGGCACGGTCTGGCATGCAGACGGCATAACATGTCTGACACATGAAGGCGCGGATCCTGAACTTGAAAAGGGCTTTACAACAGATGTCGGCGTTACCCTGCTTCCCGATGGTACGTTTTTGATGGCGTATCTGGCACTGATACCGGAATAACGAGCGCTCTAGCGCGGACTAGGGATAACAGCTTGGTTTAGAGAGAAAATCGCCGTATGCAAGCCTCTATAAACTGTTGTGCTTTTATTGCACTGCTGGGGCTCTGTGTTTTATCCGGGTGCGATAATACTGATTCTGACAATGCTACCCCTTCTACAACCACGACGGTGCAGTCGACCAGCACAACAACAACGATCGCCACAAATACCCTCTCGTTTTTAGACATCCATTCACATATTTTCAGAGAAGATCAGAACCTGCAGAAGATCGTAACCTGTATGCAGGAAAACGGGATAGAAAAAATATGTCTCTCCGGTTTTTCATATCGCAGCGTTGTATCCGGAGTAGCACTTGATGACAAAATAGAGCAGGCGTATAACGAATATCCAGATCTTTTTATTCCTTTTTTGCGGGGATTTGATCTGCAGGACACTGCTGCACCTTCGTATGTCAGAGAAAAACTTGCTCAGAAAAAATTTAAAGGGATCGGTGAGCTCATTATCAACGGGCACGGCATTGCCATTGCTGCTGACAACAAGGTGCTCATGGAAATATACCGCATCGCAGGTGAATGTGCGGTGCCTGTTTTAATTCACATGACCATCGGATCAAACAGTGAAAACGAGCCCGGAAGACC
>JAOAHH010000078.1 GCA_026415325.1 Thermodesulfobacteriota bacterium
TGCACGGCATGTGCATCATGTTCGTCACGGTCGGTTTCAGAAAACAGCTTCTGTTCCTCGACAAAAATTTTTCGGCGTATGGCCAAACATTCCGCAAACTCTTCTGAATTGCAGACCTCTCTACAGATGATATCGGTCATGGAGAGACATCCGAATATGAGAACTCAGGAGATCAAAGAAAGAAATTATTATTATAAACTCTCATCCCTGTCTTTTGCCTGCTGTGTTGTTTCAAACAATGCAAGGCTTGAACATGCCCCGCAACACACACACCCGGCTTTTGAGAGTTGTGAGGAAAGTCCGTATTTTTCTAAAATTCGCGCTGTGTGGTGATAGAGCGCTTTCATATAATCAGCATCTGGCGGTTGCGCATGTTCAAGAGGGGTTCCAGGAATAGGGCGTAGTGGCACCACATACGGGAATACACCGAGCTCACAGAGATGTTCGATTGCCGTCAGCATCTTTTCTGCTGTTTCACCGAGTCCGGCAATCAAAAACGAACTGACCTGATTCTTACCGAATACCCGCACCGCATATTCCCAGGACGCGTGATAGATTTTATAGTCAACCTGTGCTTTACCCGGAGCAACGCGGCTGCGCACAGTTTCATCAGGGATATCGATATGGAGGCCGATGGTATCGGCGCCTGAGTGCTTGAGCCGATCGATAACGTCAAGGTGCTTCGGCGGGCATATTTGCACATGAACAGGCAGCCTGCTGCTCTGTTTGATGGTACGAACGCATGCGGCAAGATGGGCAGCGCCGTGAATCTCGTCGCGCCAGGCACCGGTCGTGAGCGTTACATGGCGAGCCCCATCGTACAAAGCCGCTACCTGGGCGGCAAGGGCAAGGTCTTCGGGATCTTTTATCAGTGTTGTTGAACCGCGCTGAAGCGATAGCCCGATGCCGCAAAACTGGCACTGATGCGGTGTTGCCCAATATCGACAGTCTTGATAGACGGTTGAGGCAAGGCAGTTTTCGCCGTGCATCAGCGCAATCTTTTCAAGGGGAATACCACGAGGGGTATGCATACGGTAAAAGCGAGGCGGCGGGGGAAGTTGGACATTACAAAGCGGAACATTATGTCGGTAGAGCACAATGGTATCGTCCTCTGTGAGAATGCGGTATGGCGATCTGCCAACGTACCAGCTCTGCGTCGGTACGGTGCACCAATGCCCCCTGATGATCAGCGTACATCCTTCTGCAGGACCTGCGCCGCCGCGCTGCCCGAAACTGCCGTTCGGCATCTGAACGCCACAACTTTGGAGATCAACACAGAGCTCTTTTATATTCATACCAGGTAACGATTTTCGAAGCCTTAGAGCTGTATTCTTCATCATTCTGCTGGGCGTTGAGAAAACGAATGATCTCCCTGCGGTACCGATTAAACTCGTCGCTGGTGATATCCCGGGGATAGGCAAGATCAACGGGGAGCGACAATCCGATGCTGCCCGGTCTGCGTGTAAGGCCTATGATGTGCTGGCTTAAAAAAATCGCTTCGTCGATGCTATGGGTAATGAACAAAACGGTTTTTTGCGAGCGCTGCCAGATCTGCAGGAGAAACGTCTGCAGTTGAGATCGGGTTTGTGAATCAAGGGCGCCAAACGGCTCATCCATGAGCACGATTGTGGGGTCGTTAATGAGCGTACGGGCAATGGCAACCCGTTGTCGCATGCCGCCCGAAATTTCCCGAGGGTAGCAGTATTCGAAACCGTCGATGCCAAATTGCTTGCAGTACTCACGGGCTTTTGTATAGCGTTCTTTTTTTGACATGTGCTTCATTTCGAGCCCGAAGGCAATGTTGTCGATAACGGTACGCCACGGGAATAAAGCATACTCCTGAAACACAAAGCCGACATGCTCCCATGGACGCTCAGGCAAAGCACCGTTGATAAGAACCGTGCCGGCGCTGGCCTTTTCAAGTCCGGCAATGATGCGCAGCAGTGTTGTTTTACCGCAGCCACTGGGGCCAATGACCGACAGAAACTGCCCCTGATTGACTGAGAGCGTTATATTCTGCAGAGCCGGTATTGGTTGAACAGCGTCTTGTTCTTCAAAGGTTTTTGACAGGTTTTTGATCTCAAGCGACATGTGTGTATTGTGCACCCGAGTAAATATGGGCACCGGTACTGTCAACAGATTTTATGATCGCCATCGCAACGCCCGCGCTTCAAAAAGCCGCACGATACAGTCGAGCAGAAAGCCGGTCAGGCCGATAACCGCCATGCCAGCAAGTACCAGATCGGGTCGCTGGATATCACGCGCAGTCATAATCATATAGCCGAGTCCGTATCCGCTTTTGACACCGGTAAACTCTGCAGCAACCAGTGTCATCCATCCGATTCCGAGGCCGATTCGCAAACCAGTATAAATGGCTGGTGTTGCACCGGGCAGCAGAACGTGAAGAAAGATTTGACGATCGCTTGCTCCCAGTGTGCGCGCTGCATTAATGAGGATTGGCTCGACCGATACGACCCCTGATATAGTGTTCAAAAGTATCGGGAAAAAACATCCCAGAAAGATAATAAACGTTGCCGAGGTGAGACCAATACCGAACCACAAGATTGCAAGCGGGATCCATGCAAGCGGCGGAATCGGTCGCAGGGTTTCAATAATCGGCGTGAGCATGTCGCGTACCGTGCGCGACCATCCACAGAGAATGCCGAGCGGCACGCCAACACTTGCTGCGAGCATAAAACCGCAGGCAACCCGCAGGAGGCTATACAGACAGTGCATGTTGAGGGTGCTGCCACGCGGCAACCCCTCGGCGAGCAGTTCATACAATGCCGCAATAATATGCACAGGGGAGGGAATGACGGAGCGGGGCAGTATCCCTAACACGCTGCAGAGCTGCCAAAGGATAAGCAAACCAACCGGGAACAAAAACGAGCGCTTCATGCGACGAGCTGTCATGATGTGGAGACGACGTCTGCGCGTATATGCTATAACAGACGGAGCGTAGTGCTATTTGTACAGGATTTCAGCGAGTTTCTTTTCCGGTGCGTGTGATTGTATATAACGCAACTCTTTCAAAAAAGCAACGAACTCCTCGGCGCTTCGGGTGTCAATCTCTGCGGTGAAGATAATGCGCGAGAGAGCTGCTGCAACAGTATCGCGCGGCATGCCGGTGTAGCTGACACCGATTTGAATCGCTTCTTCAGGATTGTTGTTAATGAACGTGCAAGCCCTGTCGTGGGCGGCCCTAATTTTGGCGATAGTGTCAGTCTGTTCCCTGCACAGTTTTTCCGAGGTTATCAGAACGCAACACGGATGTCGTGGCCATATCTGCTTGGATTGCATCAGAATTTTTCCTGTGCCGTTGAGCTCGGCCTGAGCAGGGTAAGGCTCCCATGCAATAAATGCTTGAATCTGTTTCTGTGAAAGTGCTTGCAGCATTTCCGGTGGCTTGAGCACGATAATGGTAAGCCGCTCGATGCCGATACCGTTGCGCGCCACAGCCCTGCGCAGGAGGAAATCCTGCATAGTTGCATGTCCGGGGATCGCAACGCTCATGCCGGCAAGGTCAGCAATTGAAGCAGCATTGCTTTCTTTGTCAATCACGATCGAGGAACCTTCGAGGTTTACCTGTGCAATAAAACGTATATCTGCAACGTTATTTAGTGCTGCGGCGGTTGCCGGTGCTTGTCCGACATAGCCAAGATCGAGGCTACCTGATCCAAAGGCGCTCATCAGTTCCGGTCCTGCCTTGAAGACACCGGCTACCTGCACCGAAATGCCTTCTGCGCTAAAAAAGCCCTTTTCGATCGCAACAAATGCCGGTAGATGATGGAGGTCGTTTTGGAGATACCCAAGCCGAATCTTGCTGCCTTCAGTCTTTTGTGAACAGGATACAACGGTCATGAGGATGAGAAGGATCGGCGCGAGATGATGTATAAAATGTGCTAAGGGATTCATCGAATTTACCGGGTAGGGGGTTTTATAAGGTCATGGTCGCGCCGGATTGGACGCGTTGGCTTGTTTTCCTGCACAGGTGCCGGTGGCGATGGTTCAACAGGTTTCGTGGCTGGCCGTATGCTGCTTGACGTTGAACGTGGCTTAGGAGGTTCGGCAGATTCAGAAGATACGCCTTTATCTTGAAGTTCTTCGGTGTTGGCAGAAAAATCCTGCACCAAAATTCCGTCTTGAAATTTTCCTTCGATACGTGTTCCGTCATTGCTCATATGAATGCCGTGTCCTTCTTGTTTGCCATTTCGCCACTCACCGGTATAGACATCACCGTTTTTGAAGGTATAGGTGCCGGTGCCGTGGAACGTGTCGTTCTTAAATTCACCGACGTATTTTTCGCCAGTTGCAAAGATAAACGTGCCGCGGCCATGACGGCGGCCGTTTTTCCATTCGCCTTCATAGCGGTTGCCGCTCTTCCAGACATAGGTTCCAATACCGTTAACGCAGTCACCCGCCACACAGTCGGCACGGCATGCAGCTGGTAAGAGGGTTATCCATAACAGAACAGCAGCGATACATTCGATTTTAGAGGTCATACAAACCACATTCTTGTTACCGCTATCTTAATTTATTTTAACACCAGCACGAACGCAAGACAACCTTGCTCTATTATGTTTTAGAGAGTCGATTCAAATTTTACTTCCTGAGGTGCGGGAGATTTTGATTAGTTTTTAACCCAACTAGCATGCAATAAATTAAATATCTTGACGAAGAGCAAAGCTCTTGCTATGTAATATCCAGATTTTGAAGGATTTGCTGGGGGATCGTACAACGGCAGTACGCCAGACTCTGGATCTGGTTATCAAGGTTCGAATCCTTGTCCCCCAGCCATGTTATTACTTTGTGCGGTCCCATCGTCTAGTGGCCTAGGACGCTGGCCTCTCACGCCGGAAACACGGGTTCGAGTCCCGTTGGGACCACCACTCCTTTCTTTTTTACCGCCTAATAAAAAACCAACCCTCCTCTTGACAACTAGTCTATTGTCGACTATTACTACACATGAGGGCATCCACACTCAGGGGTTTTACCCCCTCCTTTTTCCCTCTGAGTGTCGCCCTCATTTTTTTGTCCTGCATATCCTTTTCAACGATTTTCCTGCGACCTGAAACATCAACGTTATCCGGCATTGATGCAGGCGCCTCTTGTCGGGTTAACCGATATAATATATATTTATTTAAAAACGCTCTTGCAACAGGCGATTACGATGGTGAACAACTTAAAGACGCTTTGGCTGTGGTATGTTAGCATACTGATCATGTGTGCCGGATGTATGGTAAATCCGGTGACCCTTGAGCAACAGTTTAATGTTATCAGTGAGGCAAAGGAAATTAGTATCGGCAGGAATGCACACCCGCAGATTGTCCAGCAGTTCGGCTACTATCGCAATGAACAGCTCCAGCGGTATGTGAACGATGTCGGCCAAAAACTTGTCTCCGTATGTCGCAGACCCGATATCAGATATTTTTTTACGGTACTTGATACCGAAATGGAGAACGCGTTTGCATTGCCGGGCGGCTATATTTACATAACCCGAGGCCTTCTTGCACTCATGAACAGTGAGGCAGAGCTTGCCGGTGTGCTAGGCCATGAAATTGGCCATACCGTCGGGAGGGATAGTGCTGCACTGATGTCTCAGAACATGGTGGCTCAAATAGCGGTTCTGGCGGGTGCAGCAGGTGCTGCAGCGACTCCTTCAGGCAGCGATATTGCCATGGCGACAAGCCAGCTTTTCAATGCACTCATGCTTGGGTTCAGCAGGGAGCGGGAATACCTTGCAGATGAGCAATCGGTTGAGTACCTGATCAAAGCAGGGTACGACCCCCTACAGATGATCAACTTTCTGCGAACCCTGTCTTTTATAAGCCAAGGGCCTACTGGGACCCAGCAGTATCTCACGACCCATCCATATATTTTTGACCGCATCATGCGCGTTGAGGCAAAGGCAAAGGTCGCCTATGCTATGCAGCAGGCAATGGACCAACTCCAGAGCAGAGATTCTCCCGCAAAAGACAGTTCAGCCGTTCTTGCTGAAAAGTATAAGTCTATGATCGACGGACTTGCCTACGGTCCCCGAAATGATGTGCGGCACATCAAGCTCTACACCGTTGCACCCGGTGACACTTTTGAGCAGATTGCACGAAGAACTATGGGGAGCTCTGTCTATGCCAGAAAACTTGCCTATCTCAACGGTATGCCGGAGCATGCGCAGCTTATTCCCGGTATAAAAATAAAAACCATCTATTAACCGAACGTTGCTCATCTGTTTGCTGCTTTTCCATTGCCCGGTATAAGCATGTTGTGTATGATTGCGGCGTGGCGCAACTCCCTGAAATAAAAATGCATCAGTGTATTGCATGAAAGTACGTGTTGCAGTTATTACACTCGCCGCTACGGTAATTGCATTGTCAGCCGCTTTCTTCGTATACCTTCGCATCACAGTCACTCCGGAGCGCATTGCTGCTTCCCTGACATCAGCAATGGAAAATAGTTTTGGACAAACCTGTTCTATTGGGCGGATATCAGTAGAGCTGCTCAAGGGGATACATCTTCACGATGTGCGTTTAGCCGATTTACCAACGTCTGCAGGCAGGTTGTCTTTGTCTTGTGAAGAGACTTCTCTCACGTTTTCGCTCACCGGTATATTGCTCAATAAGCTCATCCTGCGTGATGTTACTTTGAAACATCCCCAGTTGACACTCAATATCGATGAGTCTCCTACCGCACAAAGCGCCAGGAATAAAAGGGCAAATGAACCAAAAGTACACCCATTGACGCTTGTTTTCTTGCCGCGGAGCATGCATGTTGACGGTGGCGTGGTTGTTTTCAGTTCACCCACCACCGGTACACGCCTTTCTTTTGATCGTGTGAGCGTCCATGCGCCCTCCATCTCGTTAATCATGCCTTTTGACGTTACGGGAACCGCTTTCCTTGAAGGGCAGTCTGAACCAGCACTGCTGTGCTCGGGGACCTACTGGCTTGCGCGGCATGAGGTACAGGCAACAATAACCCTTCGCGATGTATCGGGCTCAATGCTGCAGCCTCTTCTTACTGCAGCCGGTATGGCGTTTAATCAAGGCTCGATCAACGTATCACTGTCGTTTTCAGGTCACGCCTCGGGGGTTTTACAAACAGCACTGAGCTGCGAAATCAGTAAAGCATCGTTTGTTTTTTCTCCGAAACCAAGTCTCGGGATCGACGGGGTTGATCTGAAAATTACGGGCAACGGCGAGGTTGATGTTGCCCGACAGACGTGCGTGATTCGCGATATTACGGGGATGTTCTGCGGCAGCCCGATAAACGGAACAATGCATATTAATGGAGGTAGTGGAACGCCGCGGATACAGGTGCAACTCGATTCAAAAGCCTTTTCGTTGGATGTGCTCAGTGAGCGTTTACAAATGCCGCCAGACAACCCCTTGCATGGATTAAAACTTTCTGGAGTGGCAGATGTGCATTTTGATTTTGCGCCGCCACCATCAGGTACGGCAATACCAACGGTCGCTATTGCTCTCAAAGATACAGCAATCCTCTACCCACCGCTGCGAAGCTTCCGCCCACGTCTTTCAGGCGGTATTCGCATTGACCCTCAGCGCATCACGCTCACTGATATTACGATCGGCACCCAGGCACTGTCGGCAACCATTGCCGGAGATATTGCAAACTACTTGCATGGCAGACCACAGTCGTCTGTGCGTCTTGTATCGAGTAAGCTCGATTTTGCCCAAATGTTCAGCTACCAGCCCGGAGAACAGCAGCCTGAGGACATTGGTCCGTTTGATTTTAAAGGGTTGCAGTTCAGCAGTCCGTTTCGGTTCGGGAAGACAATGTTGTACGGTGTGGTACTTGATAACATTCGGGGAACGTACGTGTTAGAGAACAACCGGTTAACGATCAGCGATATGACCGGCACTATTGCAGAGCGGGGTATTTTTACCCTTAATCTTGGCGTTGATCTTGGCGTTCGGGGACTTGCCTATACGGCACGGCTCGTGTTTCGCGGTCTTCCGGTTACTGCTCTGCGCGGGTTTGTCGAAATGGATATATCTTCGTTGGTTGAGGGCACGCTTTCTGGTGAATGTACACTGGAGGGCAAGGGAACAACGCCTGCCGGCTTTTTTGAGTCTCTGAGAGGCGATGCGTATATAATGCTTGAGGGCGGTAACCTCAAAGGTATGTCTGTGCCGACGAATATTCTTGCGTTCCTGAAACAGGAAGCTGCACAAAATGTGCAGTTTACCGATGCCCGGCTTCATTTAAAACTTCAGGATGCGACGATCAGCATAACCGAGGGAGCGATTATCAGTAAAGCCATACAGATCCACCCGGCGGGAACAATCGAGCTTGACGGCTCGCTCAACATAAGTGCAACGCTGAAGATTGCCGAGGATATGTTTCACAAACAGACACGGATTGTGTCGTATCTGCCACGCGCAGAGGGGTGGGTTAATGTTCCGGTTATCATCAAGGGATCTTTGCAAGCCCCCCGAATCACGCTTGCCGAGGATGTCATAACCTATATGATGCAGGAGGCGCTTCCCCGTCTCCTCATGGATGTGCTTGGGCAACCTTCCCCTGATAACGAGACGCTGGACAACGCAACTGCTCAGTAGCTCCTGTCATTCCATTCGTTTTGCTTCCTCCCACAACCTGTCCATGTCCTCAAGTGATGCTTCATGGAGGGAAACGCCCTTTTTTTTGAGTTCAGCCTCAATATGTGCGAAGCGCCGAACGAATTTTTTATTCGTGCCGCGCAATGCCTGTTCGGGCTCGATGCCCAAATGCCTACACAGATTGACCATGCTGAACAGAAGGTCTCCTAATTCATTACGGATGTGGTGAAGCTGCTGTGCGGTAACGGCATGTTCAACTTCTGCAAGCTCTTCGCGAATTTTTTTAATCACATCACCGGTTTGCTTCCAATCAAAACCAACCTTTGCTGCTTTTGCGGTAAGAAAAAATGCCTCCGAAAGCGCAGGAAGATGTGGCGGGATATCGTCAAGCAGAGACGACTTCGGTTTTTTCCCTTCCTGCTGCTTGAGGATCTGCCAATTTGCTTTTACTTGTTCGGTGGACGACGCTTGAACAGACCCGAATACGTGCGGATGGCGATGCACCATTTTAGCGCGCACCTTGTTCAGTACTTCGTGAAGCGTGAACGAGCTTTTTTCTTCGTACAGATTGACCAAAAAGAGCAGCATGAAGAGCAGATCGCCAATTTCTTCGGCAAGATGCGAGGCATCATCTGTATCAATTGCTTCAAGCACTTCGTACAGTTCCTCAATCAGATATATTTTGACGTCAGCAGGGGTTTGACTTTTGTCCCATGGGCAGCCATTGGGACCGCGGAGCTTTCGAATAACGGCAACAAGATCCAGAAGCGAGTCAGCTGTTTTTTTCATTGAAAACCTTTCATGCTTGTGGTTAAGTATGTTTGGTTTGAGTCTGCCGCCAAATGTGGCAGGTGGGGATTATATATCCTGCACGCTGCAACCGACTCGTATTAGGAGGGTGGCAGAGTACAAGGGGATATTTGATTAAACATCATATCATAAGGAGGATGGGTTATGGCAGTTAAAATAGGGATTAACGGTTTTGGAAGAATCGGGCGACTTGTCTTCCGCGCTGCGTGTGGTCGTCCTGAGGTCGAGGTTGTTGCGATCAACGACCTTGTTGATGTGGAGTATATGGCATATATGCTCAAATACGATTCTACTCATGGAAAGTTCAAGGGAACTATTGAGGTGAAAGGCGGCAATCTGGTAGTCAACGGAAAGAGTATCAGGGTGACCGCTGAAAAAGATCCTGCCAATCTGCGATGGAACGAGGTCGGTGCAGACTACGTGGTTGAATCGACCGGACTATTCCTTGACCGGAAAAAGGCAGAAGCACATTTGAAAGCCGGGGCAAAACGCGTAGTTATGTCTGCCCCGTCTAAAGACGACACCCCGATGTTTGTTATGGGGGTGAACCATAAAACCTATAAGGCGTCTATGGATATTGTCTCCAATGCGTCCTGTACGACAAACTGCCTTGCGCCTCTTGCCAAGGTATTGCATGACAACTGGGGTATTATTGAAGGGCTGATGACCACAGTCCATGCGGTGACTGCGACACAGAAGACAGTTGACGCCCCCTCACTCAAAGATTGGCGCGGCGGAAGAGGCGCCTATCAAAACATCATTCCTTCATCGACCGGTGCGGCAAAGGCTGTAGGGAAGGTTATCCCGTCACTTGCCGGCAAGCTCACCGGTATGGCGTTTCGAGTTCCGGTTGCTGATGTCTCGGTTGTTGATCTCACCTGTCGGCTTGCAAAACCAGCAACCTATGAGGAGATTAAAGCAGCCATGAAGCGTGCATCTGAAGGTGAATTGAAAGGGATTCTCGGATATACCGAAGATCAGGTGGTGTCCAGCGATTTTATCGGTGACACGCATACTTCAATTTTTGATGCTGATGCAGGCATTGCGCTGAACGATACGTTTGTGAAAGTGGTTGCCTGGTATGACAATGAGATGGGGTATTCCCATAAAATTGTTGATCTCATCTTGCATATGGATACGGTGAAGTAAGCGAGATTTTGGGTCCAGTTTTTGTGAATCGTACGACATACAATGCTACGAGGTAACGATTATGGCAATCAAATATATTGATGAGGTCGATGTTGCAGGGAAGCGCGTGTTTGTCCGTGCTGATTTTAATGTGCCACTTGATGAAAATGGTATGATTACCAATGATAACCGCATCCGAGAGACCGTGCCGACCCTTCGCTACATCCTTGATCATGGCGGTGCATTGATCGTGGCATCACATCTCGGGAGACCCAAAGGCAAGCCCGATCCCAAACAGAGCCTTGCACCGGTTGCAAAGCGGCTCGGTGAGCTTTTGGGGCAAGAGGTTCGTTTTGTCGGAGATTGTGTGAGTGATGAAGCGATTTCATTGGCCACAGCGCTCAAACCCGGCGAGGTGTTGTTGCTTGAAAACCTCAGATTCTATCCCGAAGAAGAGAAAAACGATGAGGCGTTTGCGCGCAAGCTCGCAGCTGCTGCTCAGGTTTATGTGAATGACGCATTTGCCTGTTCTCACCGTGCCCATGCGTCGGTAGAGGCAATTACGCGTTTTGTTCCGGTTGTCACCGGTGGTTTTCTCATGAAAAAGGAACTGGTCAATTTTGAGAGAGCCATGCATAACCCCGAACGGCCACTGGTGGCGGTAATTGGCGGTGCAAAGGTTTCGGGAAAACTCGAGGTGCTTGAAAACATTATCAATAAAGTTGACAGCCTGCTGATCGGCGGCGGTATGGCTTTTACCTTTCTAAAAGCGCAAGGGTATGAAATCGGTGCGTCGCTCGTGGAAGATGATCTGATCGATACGGCAAAAAAAGTGCTGGAAAAAGCCCGTGCACGAGGCGTTGAAGTGGTCCTCCCGGTCGATTGTGTGATTGCCGAAGAGGTCAAAGCCGGAGTGACTACCAAGACGGTTTCGATTAAGGATATTCCGAAAGGGTGGCGTGGACTTGATATCGGGCCTGCGACGGTAAAAGCGTTTGCCGATGTGATCACGCGTTCAAAAACCGTTGTCTGGAACGGGCCGATGGGCGTCTTTGAAATTCCCGAGTTTGAAAAAGGCACGTTCGCCATTGCCGATATCATCGCCAATGCGAAGGTGATGAGCGTGGTAGGCGGCGGTGACTCGGTGGCAGCACTGAAAAAGTCGGGCAATCAGGCGAAAGTGACGTTCGTTTCGACTGCGGGCGGCGCATTTATGGAAATGCTTGAAGGCAAAGTATTGCCCGGCATCAAAGCACTCGATAGATAAGCAGATAACAGTATAAACCACGATGTCCGATTATGTAATGACGGCACAATAGGGAGAGATCATGAGAACGCCGGTTATTGCTGGTAACTGGAAAATGCACAACACAATCGCAGAATCCCGATCATTGGTGCGGGAACTTAAACAGTTGATTCACGATGTGACAGACGTTGAGGTCATCGTTGCGCCTGTTTTTACAAGTATTGGTGCCGTTGTTGCGGAGGTGCAGGGTTCCTCAATCAAAGTGGCTGCCCAGAATATGCATTGGGAGATGCAGGGTGCCTATACCGGTGAGGTATCGCCACGGATGGTTAAAGATGCCGGATGCAGCCATGTCATTATTGGGCATTCTGAGCGGCGTCAGTATTTCGCTGAAACCAACCAGACCGTTAACAAAAAAGTGCGGGCAGCGCTCGCAGCAGGATTGACGCCTATCATGTGTATAGGAGAAACCCTTGCAGAGCGTGAAGCAGGCACTACAATGCAGGTTGTTGCAGAACAGGTTCGGGAGGGTTTTGCAGGGATGCAGGCCACTGATATTTCATGCTGTATCATAGCGTATGAACCGGTATGGGCGATCGGTACCGGAAAGACCGCAACACCAGCGCAGGCAGAAGAGGTGCATCAAGCGATTCGGGGTATCATTGCAGAAATCGGTTCATCAAGTGTTGCTGCATCCATGAGAATTCTTTATGGCGGGAGCGTAAAGCCCGACAATATCGATGAGCTAATGCGCGAGCCTGATATCGACGGAGCCCTTGTTGGCGGTGCAAGCCTCAAGGCTGATTCGTTTTTCCGTATCGTCAGGTTTCAAAGATAGGGCTTGCTCTTTTTTGCCGAATGATATAATATCATTACAAACATTTTTAAAACGGACGTGCTCATGACAATATTGTTGATTATTATACATATCATTGTCTGTATAGCTTTGATCTTAATCGTTTTGCTGCAAACAGGTCGTGGCGCTGAAATGGGTGCTGCATTTGGCGGTTCATCCCAAACGCTGTTCGGTGGGGCAGGACCGGCACCGTTTTTAAGTAGAATTACCACGATTGCTGCTGTGGTGTTTTTGGCTACTTCACTGCTGCTTGCATATATTTCAGTACGGCCAGGCAGCACTGTCGTTAGAGATGTACCAGTTGCACCACAACCAGAACAACCGCAGGATACGGCACCTCCAACAGAATAGAATAATTATCAAAAACAAATCTGATAACTTGCCGAAGTGGTGGAATTGGTAGACACACCATCTTGAGGGGGTGGCGGGGAGACCCGTGGGGGTTCGAATCCCCCCTTCGGCACCAAGCTAATAAGAAAGGCGGCTCTCTTCCTACAAAGTTTGGCCGCCTTTCTTATTACCTGAGAAAAAATAATAAGTTTACACCTCACCCCTTTTTTGAATTTCTTTCTGTGAGATAACGGGCATTGGGGTGAACACAGGCTCTTTTTCAGGATCTGCTGTATGCGGAGCTGTTCGTGCATCCTCGATATACCGATCAAAAAACCCTTTCTCTTTTTCTTCCTTGATCCATCGAATTCTTCCGAATGAGGGAACATGACCGGGGCATTTCTGGACGCAATGCATGCACAAAATGCAATGTGAAGGAACACTGCGCCGTCCAAGATTCACAACATCTCTTTCTCCATGAATATGCATCGGGCATACCTGTGCCCATACACATCCGTTTTTGCAATGGAGGCATTTATGCGGATCAGCTTTAATACCCCACGTTCTGATTCTCCCGTAAACCATAGACCCGGTTCCCAACGGACAAATGTAGCGACACCAATGCCGGGGGATAATAACTAGACCTATAGCCACTGCAACGATGTCAAAAATATGAACGTACCAGATATAAAAATCTAAATCCCAAAAAATTTCAAAGGTCCCGAAAAAAATGAAAAATCCATAGACCCAGTACCAACTATGCATCCATGTCGGCAATTGAACTCGTTTCCATTTCAATTTATTGGTCACAAATTCAATAACTGCGGAATACATACAAAACCAGCCGCAGCCCCATCTGCCAAAGATGGCTGGCAATAAAATGAGAACAATGCCAAACCATGCCCACCAGTACAGCCAAAGGCCATTCGGCATCCCTTTAAAATACCGGTAATAGAGGTACAGGTAAATAAGGAGGGTGATAAAAAGGGTGAGAGAACGCCATTTTTGCCAGTTAACCTTGTGCTGAACGATCATGCCGCACCTCCTTCCCCGGCTGCTGCAATACATCGAATCAGCTTCCCAATCTCTGGATCCATACGATGAAAGGGAAGCCAGTTCTTTTCATCCCATCTGATAAGCGTCCGTGCCTCCTCCGGCGTAAGCTTCAGATGCTTTTTTTTCTTGTATTCCTCCTCAATCATTGTGCGAATGATATCTGCATATGTCCATTGCTTTTCTTTAGTTAATGCGAGGTTCTTTTGGTAAATTGGATCAACCATTTTGGCGTTGCTGGTGATAACAATTTTCCCCTCTTGTTCAAGGGCTTCCATACGATCGATAGTTTTTCCGATCGATTCATAATGGCCTCCCTGTATCATAAGTTCATTTTCTATATTGATTTTATCGCCTTGCCGAAAGGTAAACTCAAAATAACAGGCTGCAATTATCACACAAACCCATCCTGCAATTTTTCCACCATAGGTATCAACAAACCTTTGTTTCCCCATAGCTTCAAGGATAGTTTTGCCGCCAATGAGAATCGCCCAGGCTACAACCACCATAACCACTACATACCCGGTTATTTGTGTTGTGGTAAACCTTGGGTTGCTGCCCCAGATCCCCGAGATTACATAGGTACAATAGAAAACCCAGGGGAGGTTGAGCAAATAACCTTGCCAACGTTTCAAGTGGAACAAATATCGATTAAGGCCGTACATAAGGGCCATCGACCACATGAAAAAGATGAGGCCGGTCATAATGTAAGTGCGCCAGTATGCTTCTATGGTTTGGACGGGGGGGACAAGGGACTTATCACCGGGAAATCCGAGGTGAATGATTTGCGGCGTAATTACCCACACCGCTTCGCCAGATGCCGAATACCACCATGTTTTATATGGAATCATGGCTATGCCGGTAGCCATAACCACCTTCCAAAAGCTTGGACGTTCGCGCTTAAAAATGGTGATAAGGACATAGTTGAGCAGTATAAAACCTAAAATAACCGGAACCTGATACATGAATGCTGTAACCCATAGTGAAAAAATATCCGATGTGACACCTTCGGGACCAGGTACCCATCGGAAATATGGTTCAAGCCTTTCACTCATGTGGATTCCCCAGCTCTGCACTGGTTGCATGATCGTCATGGGGAAATATTCAAAGCATTCCGCCATGCCCCTGATGGTAAGGACTACCACCGAAAGAGCTTCCCAGAAAACCCGGGTTTGATAAATTTTTAACCCTTGATTCTCCTTCTGGAGCTCATCATGAAAATCGCTGAACCATCCCATAGAACACCTCCTCCAAACAATACTTTTTATGAAACAATATAGCTCACCGATAAATCCTTGTCAATAATAAAAAATAGATATTAAAAATAATTTAATTGCTAACAAATAGAATATCGATAAATCAGTGTTCGCCGCTCGCTTCAAAAAATTGAGGATAACAGTCCCACCGATTCTTTCCGTTACAAAGTCCGGCTTTATATAATTCTCGGCTCTGAAATAGTGCTGGTCTTTTAGGTATAAAGCGCTGCTGCAACCTCAAAAACTATGCAGTGTGTTGCCCTGTAGAATTTATGGTGAGAAAAAACGCTGGGGGAACGCTTTACGGATTCCATAGATACATAAAACGCACAGGCTGATACGCCGAAAACTCCTGTTCGGTAAGCCCAAAGAATGTAATATGTGCTTGTGAGTAGATATTGTTTTTATAGGTAGCAGGTCGATGGTATACAACAACACGTGCTTCTGCGATACCTGCGCGCTCTTTGGCAGCAGTGATTGCATCAGCCATATAACCGACGCTATCGACAAGTTTTGCATCACATGCCTGCGATGCCGTAAATACCCTGCCATCGGCAAGCGGTATGAGTTCTTCGCGATTCAGGGCTTTTCTTCCCGCGATGATGGTGTCAAGAAACTTTTGATAGAGGGTGTTAATAATGTCCTGCATCAGACGTTGTTCTTCGGGTGTCATGCTGCGGAACGGCGAAAGGATGTCTTTCTTATCCCCTGATTTGATCGACTCTTCAGCGATGCCGAGTTTTTGCATAAGGCCCTGCACGTTAAATTTTGTAGCAATCACGCCGATGCTGCCGGTAATGGTCGTGGGATGTGCAATAATGGTGTCCGCAGCACTTGCTATATAATAGCCACCCGATGCTGCGGTATCCATGAGGCAGGCAATGACCGGAAGACCGGTTGCTTTTTTAAATTCAAGAATCTCTTTATGAATTATATCGCAGGCGGTAACCGTGCCGCCTGGGCTGTTAATTTTTAGGATGAGCGCTTTGATTTTTTTGTCAGACTTTGCCTTTTCAATCTCCTCTTTTACCCGGGCAACCGTGTCCGGTTCGTTGTCAATACCTGCAAACAAACGCCGCCGCTCGGTCGTGATCACACCCTCGATCGCTATGATAAGAACTTTTGAACGCCCTGTTCCCTCGATCACGGTTTCTTCTAGTGGTTTGGTTTCGGGCATGAGAGGTACGTTCACAAATGCACAGCCTGTTATGCAGAGTATCGTCCCGACCATCAACCAGTATGCGGTAATGCGCATCGGTCACTTCTCCTCTTCTTGATCTTCTTCAAGATATTGTCATTACTTGCACAGCATACGGATATTTGCAAAAAAGGTCAAGATGTTGCGAAGAAAAGCTTTAGGCTGCCAGCGGTTGTGTTTGCTCATACAGCATTTCCTATGCTATAATGCGCATAACAAGATCCGGGTATAGTAAAACCGTTTATTAACAACAGGCCATAACGTTTAACATGCAGCAGCGCGACGCGTGGGTTCTCATCATCGACCGCATGCCGTATAATGAAGCATTTACCTTTCAGAAAAAGCTGGTTGCAGCACGCGCACAGGACAAAATAAAGGATATATTCATCCTCTTGCAACATAATCCTGTGTTCACGGCAAACCGCGAAAGCACATTTCGGCATATTTTAGCGCCTCCCGATGTACTTGCACGTGAAGGTATTGAGGTTTGTAAAACCGACCGCGGTGGCGATGTGACCTATCATGGTCCTGGCCAGATCACGGGATATTTGATTATAGACCTCAAACAGTACGGCAGAGACCTCCATGCGTATATCCGTAACGTGGAGCAACTTCTCATCGATGCGCTTGCAGAGTTTGGTATTACAGGTGCAAGGGATAAGAACCATCCAGGTGTCTGGGTAGGGCACGAGAAGATTGCGGCAATCGGCATAGCGGTGAAAAGCGGTTGGATCACCATGCACGGGTTTGCTCTCAACGTTAATCCGAATATGGATCACTATAAAATGATTATTGCCTGCGGCATTTTCGACAAAGGGGTAACCTCGATGGAACGGCAACTTGGTCGTCCAGTGCAACTTGCCGAAGTTTATCCTCATCTCATCGCGCAATATGAGAAAATATTTAACGTCACGACGCGGCACATCACTATGGAGGACCTCTCGTGGTTATAACCAAAAAACCTGAATGGATACGGGTAAAAGGTGTCGATGAATCCATTCTCAATAAGATGAAGTGTCTGCTTGACCGGTACCATCTCCATACGGTATGTGAAAGTGCGGTATGCCCGAACATGGGCGAGTGTTTCAAGGCGGGGACAGCTACATTTATGATTCTTGGCAATTCATGCACCCGAAATTGCGCATTTTGCGGTGTTGACCATGGGAAGCCGCTTCCGCCTGATCCTGAAGAACCCGCGCATGTTGCACAGGCAGCGCGTGAACTTGGGCTCAAACACGTAGTCATTACTTCAGTTACACGCGATGATCTACCTGACGGTGGGGCAGCACAATTTGCTGCTACCATCAGAGCTGTGAACCAACTGTTGCCCGATGCTACAACCGATGTGCTTATCCCCGATTTGCAAGGTTCATACGACAATCTCTGTATCATCATGGATGCACGTCCGGATATTCTTGCCCATAACCTTGAAACCGTGCCACGGTTGTATGCAACCTGCCGGCAGCAGGCAGATTACCAAGTCTCGCTCCGGGTGCTTGAGAATGCAAAAAAAATAAATCCAGATGGGTTTACGAAATCCGGCATTATGCTCGGGCTTGGCGAAACGCGGGATGAGGTGCTTGCAGTCATGGAAGATTTGCGCAGTGTTGATTGCGATTTTCTTACCATCGGGCAATATTTGCGGCCTGCGCCTGAAAACATCGAGGTCAAGGAATTTATCCAGCCCGAGGTATTTGAGGAGTTGCGGCACATTGGAATGAAAATGGGTTTCACCTATGTAGCATCATCCCCTTTTGTCAGAAGTTCGTTTCATGCAGAGGAGGCGCTCAGGCACGTCGGGCGTATCTAGAAAGTATTCTTAACTTTTTATGGCAACGCCCGCCGACGAATCTTTCTCGGCGGGCGTTGCCCATTTGCTAGATTTTGGTAGGTGTTATTGGTTGTGATTCGTATGTTCGATAGCCGATAGGAGTATCTCGAGTGCTGCACTCAGGCCTGCAGCAACAAGTGGGTGCCGCTGCACTACATCATCTACGGCGTCGCTATAACGATAGTAAAGTCGGATGAGGAATCTACCCGTTTCGGTGCGGGCCAGCACGTGATCGCGAAACGTACGCAATGCTGCCAATTTATGGGGCTGGTCTGCAACAAGCTGTTCTGCAGGACAGGATGGCTGTTGCATTTCAAGGACTACTTCTTTTGATGCTGTTGCACTCAACCCCTCATCGTCCCGAACCCGAAGCGTAATCGTATACCTCCCAGGAGCAGTATAGGTGTGGGAGGCGACTTTTGTGGCGCTATATGTTGTATCGTAGTTTCCGTCGCTTTCCCAATCCCATTGCACGGTGAGTTTGTCTGCAGGCGTTTGTATATCAGAGCTTGCCGATGCATCAACATACACCGTCAGCGGATCATCGGTCGATACGGTCACGGAAAATGCTGCTTGGGGTGCTGTGTTTTCGGGGAGCGTTTCTCCTGTATAGCGCAAAATCACACCGCCAGCACCGACAATATACGCTTCATGGCGTTGGCTGACCCAGATTGCCTGGAGGGCCTTGGTGGTCGGAGTTGTCATATCGTTCCATGAATCGCCTTCAGAGTAGGAAATTTTGCCACTGTCGCTTGCGATATACACGCGAAACGGTGACGCGATGCCACCGATAGCATAATAGTTACGTTTCACAACCTTTGCCGCCGACCATGCTGTACCGTTATAATATCGGACGGCACCGTTTTCACCGGCTGCATAGATGTTTGATGCCCCTGCACCCCAGATGCTATACAGAATATCCGTTGTCCCGCTTTCCATTGGCAGCCAGCGTGTGCCGTCAAAGTGGATAATCATACCTCCACCGCCGACGATATATACGTCGTTTTCCGAGGAAGCCCAGATACTGTTGAACGAATACGAAGTAATATAATTGCTTTGCTCGCATGTTGTCCGATCACAGTCGAGAATGAGACCGTTCTCACCGGCAATAAACATCCGTGAAGATGAAGCGACCCAGACGGCGTTCAGGTTGTGCCCTGTGGTGACCGTGCGTTTTGCCCATGTGGAGCCGTTATACTGTACCAGCACGCCTTTTTCGCCGACTGCAACGATGTTGCTGGCAGCGTTCCCGTGAATGGCGGTGAGGTTTTCGCTCACCGGAACGTTTTGAACACGGCTCCATGCGGTGCCGTCATAATGCAGGATCACACCGCCGGAGCCGACAGCGTAAATATTATCTGAACCGGTGCCCCAAATCCCTTTAAGCGGGGTTGTGACCGGAGAGTCCATCTGTTCCCATTCCTGCGCTGCAGCAGACGCGGCATACAGTCCAAACAAGAACGCCGCCAGTACATACATGGTGTATCGTTTGCATTTCATGGTTCCGTTCTCCTGTGTTGGTATTAATGGATTGTAATATCGAACTTTTCTTGATGGTACCCACTATCAGGTTTGATGACGAGCTTTGCGCCACTGCTGTGCTCGATCTCTTCCAGGGCAAGCCGCTCTTCCTCATAGAGAAATGAGGCTACTGCAGGGTGAACAGTTATGATAACGGTTCGGGCACCGGTAATACGCGGATCGCTCCGGATTGACCGAAGCAGATCGTAGGCGACAGCAGGTGCAGATTTTATTTTCCCCCGCCCTTCACAATACGGGCACGTATCGCACATGATGCCGCTTAAGTTTTCTCTGATCCGCTTTCGCGTCATTTGCACCAGACCAAGATCTGACATGGTGACGATGGTCGTCTTCGCGCGGTCCTTCCTGAGTTCTTCTTGGAGAGCATTGAGCACGGTTTCACGATCGGCCTTGCGTTCCATATCGATAAAATCAATGATGATAATCCCACCAATATTTCGCAACCGAATTTGATAGGCGATTTCCTTGACCGCTTCAAGGTTTGTTTTCAGAATGGTATCGGCTTGGTTGCCTTTGCCAACATAGCGGCCAGTGTTCACATCGATGACTACGAGGGCTTCGGTTTCTTCGATGACAATGTATCCTCCGGACTTTAACCATACGTTTTTGCCGAGAGCCCGACTGATTTCAAGTTCAATACCGTAGCGTTCAAAAATATTTCTGTCACCGTTATACAGTTCTACAGCGCAAGAAAGTTGGGGCACGAAGGTTTCGATGAAAGATATAATCCGGCGGTACATTTCTGGTGAATCTACAACAACCCTGCGCACCTGTCGTGACAGAAGGTCACGCATTGCCCGCAATGCAATGCACAAATCCTCGTGCAGAACGCTTGCCGCTGGCGCATGCTGCATTTTCTGCTGAATATCGTTCCAGAGCCTGAGCAAAAAATCACGGTCTGCAATCAGTTCATCTTCACTTGCGCCTTCACTGGCGGTGCGGATGATGAACCCGCTGTCGGGTGTCTTGATCCGTTCAACGATCTCTCGGAGTCGGCAACGTTCCTGTTCGTCGGTGATTCTTCGTGAAATGCCGACGGTATTCATGGTCGGCATATAGACCAGATATCGGCCGGGGAGTGATATATTCGTTGAAATGCGCGCCCCTTTTGAACCTATCGGCTCCTTAATGACTTGTGCCATGATTTCCCTGCCTTCACAGAGCAGGTCTTCGATATGCGCCGGCGGAGGACGCATGGATTCCTGCTCCTGTGGGACATCGAGATCGTCATGTCCATTTTGAAATACCTGCAATAGTGCTTTGGTGTCGAGGTCGGTACCGCAGATATCGTTTACGTAGAGAAATGCAGCGCGGTCAAGGCCGATATCGACGAATGCTGCCTGCATACCTGGAAGGACCCGCTGCACCCGACCCTTATAGATATTGCCGACAATACTTTTTTCAAATTCCCGCTCAATGTGCAGCTCAGCGAGTGAGCCGTTTTCGAGAAGGGCGACCCGGGTTTCATGGGCTGTGACGTTGATAACGATTTCTGTAGCCATGACGCACGAAGTGTTCAGTTTGTTTCCGTTTTTGCCGGTTCTTGCAAAGATATCGGCATTTTGACAACGCGAACTGCCGTGCTATCGAATTTGAATATTCGGCAAGCAATGTCGGCCGGATGAGGTGTTTTTTTGCCTGCGCCGTCAATGACCATTTCGATGGAGTCGTGATCGATAAGGGTCAAACGACGTACAATATTTTTTAAATCGGCCGTATACGCTTTGCCTTTTCTGACAAACGTGATCGAATGCTCAGCGCAGTGCTCAAACTCGTGGATCGTGTGCATGAGCGTTGGCGTTGGTGGCCATCGGTTTTCCCATCCTTTACAAGGGAATATGCGGTAGGTGCTTCCCTGCGGTGGCGGCGAAAATTTGCGTCCGATCTGCATAGCGATCGGTTCCGCGCCGATCCCCGGTGGAAGATGTGGCGTGAGTGCTGTGGTGATGTCAGACAGAGAGAGTTGCTTGTTCAGTTCGAGATCAAAAATTTCACCAAGCGCTTCGATGCCGACCGGAAGCGCATGATAAAAGAGGATGCGCGGGAGCGGATGAAAACCTTTGGAATAAGCAAGAGGAATGCCTGCGCGGCGAATAGCTCTGGCAAGTGCCCGAGAAAGCTCAAGGTGGCTCAGAAATCGTGCTGTGTCGGTTTTGCAGTAGCGGCAGCGGACCCATACCGAAATATGTCCGGTATCATTATGGGTATGGTTTTCTTCAGTGCTGTTCAGGAACACGGACGCAGCAATCTCATGAGCAGGAGTTATGCACACACCACAACGGCTGCATTCCCCCTGTCTGCAATCGATGGTCGGTTCTCCACGGTATGCCTTCTCACGCTCCCGTTTAAGAAAATCAAGAGATATGCCGCAGGTGATATGGGACCACGGAAGCGGCATATCAGGAGGACGTTCCTGGAGGTATACGTAAGGATCACATCCTGCGTCGCGGAACGCATCCATCCAGAGGCTTATGTTGAAATATTCTCTCCATGCATCAAACCCAGCGCCGCGATAATGGGCTGCAACGAGCACTGATCCTAAACGTCGGTCCCCACGGGAAAATACGCCTTCAAGAAAACTCATCCATCGGTCGTGGTATTTCACCTCGATTGTGCCGTGGTGCAGCTCCCGTTTGAGCAGGTGTTGTTTTTCTGCAATTCTCTCAGGATGCTCTTGCGCTTCCCACTGAAATGGCGTATGGGGTTTTGGAACAAATGTTGACACACTCACGTTAAGCTGCCTGCCACGGTGACGATGTGCGATCTTTCTGCAGAGCGCAACGATGGCAAGGATGTCATCCTCTTGCTCAGTTGGCAGCCCAATCATAAAATAAAGCTTCAACAGTCTCCATCCTGCATCGAATACCCAATCTGCGGTTTCAATAATTTCATCTTCAGTGATGCCTTTGTTGATGACCATACGAAGGCGCTGGGTGCCTGCTTCAGGTGCAATGGTAAATCCGGTTTTGCGAATGCGTTTGATTTCATGAATCATTTCGGGTGAAAGTGTCGCAACGCGCAGTGATGGAAACGACACGGCGACGCGGTTGTGGTGGTTGGCGGCGATGAGGCACCGCACCAGCTCGTTAATCCCTGCATAATCTCCGGCGCTCAGCGATACCGGTGAAAGTTCTTCATAGCCGGTTGCCGCAAGGATAGCACTGCTCTGCTTGAGAAGACGGTCGGCCTTCTTTTCGCGAATGGGGCGATATATCATCCCTGCCATGCAGAAGCGGCATCCCCGCGTACAGCCGCGAGCAATTTCAAGCTGGGCGCGATCGTGGACGGTCTGTACATAGGGGACGATCGGTGTCAGGCAGGATGGGCGATCGGTAAAGTTGGTAATGATCCGCTTTGTGATGCTCGTATATCCCTGCCGAAGGGGCCGCACGGACTGAAGGCCTCCTGAAGCGGTATACTCTGGCGTAAACAGCGCCGGAACATACACACCGCCAATATTTGCAAGGCTCTCAAGCAGCTGTGCTTTAGCGGTACCGCTCCGACGCCATGACCTCACCGCCTCGCATACCTCGAGCACCACTTCTTCGCCTTCACCGATAATGAATGCATCAAAAAATTCAGCAACGGGTTCGGGATTATAGGTACACGGTCCGCCGGCAATGACCAGCGGAGCACTGGTATCGCGTTCCGCAGCAGCGAACGGTATGCGGGCAGCTGCCAGCATGCGCAGCACGGTTGCATAGCACAGTTCGTATTCAAGAGAAAAGCCGAGGATATCAACCTCTCGTACCGGGATACGAGATTCAAGCGTCAGGAGCGGGAGGTCATGACGGCGCATAAGTTCTTCCATATCAGGCCATGGCGCAAAAACACGTTCACAGGCAATATGGGGCTGACGGTTCAGCACATAATAGAGAATCTGCAGCCCGAGATGTGACATCCCGACCTCATACACATCGGGAAACGCAAGGCACACGACAAGATCAACACTGGTATGGTCTTTCTTGACGGCATTGATTTCATTACCGAGATACCGGGCGGGTTTGGTTACATTCGGGAGAAGACGCTCAAAATGCTCGGCAAAGGACATGACTGTTTTCATCTGCACGCCTCAGGGATGGGAATCACCGTGGCGCTGCGTGTGGCTGAGGACGTGCCGCATGCGGCAGCGCATGGCGCTGAGCCTGATTTTGGTATCTGGTGGCGCACAGGATTCCACGGCCACGAGAAACGAACTCATCAGATCAAGTGTGCCCGAAGGGAGAACGTTAGGGGGGTGTGCGGCAAACGGCAGTGCCCGGATGATGAGCGAGAGAGCTCGGTCGCGCAGATATCGGTTGTGTCCGAGCACCTGCATAATATCGGCACCAAGGCTATAATAGCTGTTGATAAAAAAAGCGCCTCCTGTGAGGGAATGGAGTGCACCATCGCGGAAAGTACGCAACAGTTCAAGATTATCGAAACGGTCGTTTCCGGTGAGGAGTTGCGAGGCAAGGCAGTTGGTGCCATTGTCCGGTGACGCAGGCGTCATAACAATTGTCTGTTCGATGCATTGGCCTGCAGCGACCGTCACTGAAGGCAGCATGAGCGGGGTAAAACCGGCTGCCATCACCTGCAGCGAATGCATGCCTGCAGGCATCATCAGGAGATAGTATCCCTGCACGCTTTGAGTACCGCATCCGGCGCTGGTGATGATCTGTGCACTGTCGATCGGCAGTCCGGTTGAGCTGACGATCGAACCGGTGATAATGCCAGTACCTGCAGTCGTTGCTTGGTACATCCCGCTTGCTGTGCCAGCATACAGAGTACTTGTCGGTACTGATGGGGACGATGCAGTGGCGGTCCGGGACGGCTCCATGCCGGTGCCGAGCGCGCTGACGTCAAACATTCGGTAATCCGAGAGACCGATGCGTGTCCAGTACATACCTCCGTCAAGCGTCACATAGGTGCCGCCGAGATCCTCACCGGATTCGTTATATCCTTTATATAGGGCGGCATAGGCGATCGCACTGTTAGAGGGATCGATTTTTAAATCACGCACTGCGTAATGCTTTGGCAATCCGGAGGAAGCAGCTGTCCACGTTGTGCCGCCGTCGGTGGTTTTGAAAACGCCAGCATATTCGGTGTTCGAGCCTCCGCATCCGATAAAGATGATATCCGGTTGGGACGGGGCGATCGCGATGCTGTTGACAACATATTTTTGGAGCACGAGCACACGGGTCCATGTTGTGCCGCCGTCGCACGACCGATACAAACCGCCCGGAACTACCGGCGCAAAAAAGCTCCCCGTGCCGGCAAACAGGAATTGGGGATTTTGCGGATGCACGGCCACTGCATTGACCGGGACGTCTGTTTGGAGCAAAGAGTGCAATGACTGATACGAATTATATCCCCAGCCGGTAATTTGAATAACCTCGCCTTTTTTCCCCGAACCGTAGGCAATTCCCATGAGCAGGGTATCGTTATCGGTATTATGTTGTGGAATGAGGGCGATTGATGCAACGGTACTCTGCGCTCCATCTGGTGCACTGATATATTTCCATGAGTTGCCGCCATTGATTGATTTGAGTACTTCCCAGCCTGTTCCAAATCCGGTGCCTGCATAAATTATATCGGGGCGTTTGGGATGGAGGAGCACAGATTCGGCAGACGATCCGTAGATGCGCTCCCACGCGGCACCGTCGTCCGAGCGATAAACGCCAGCAAGCGTGCCGCAGACAATTCTAACACCCGCTGGAGTCTTCTCCACCACCGTGTCGTAAATTGTATTTGCTTTGATGCCGGTGTTGCTTTCATGCCATGTTTTCGCAGCGTCCGATGTGGCGAACACTCCTTTGTTAACGCTTCCGCCGAAGAGGTGTTCTGGCTGCACGGGGTCTGCCTGCAGGGTGAGAAATTCGGCAGGCGCTGGGCTTGAAGTATCCCATGTCAATCCATCATCGGTTGTTTTCGCGATGGTTTCGAGTAACCCTGCATAGAGAATCTCAGGGGCAGTGCCGGGGATGCACAGGGCACGGCATGAATCGGTTACTGAAGTCCACCACCAGCGCGTGTTGAGATTGCTCCCATCCATCTTTCGCGCAATCCCGTACTGACTGCTTGCATAAAGTTTTAACGGATCTGCGGGATTGATAACAATTTCATCAAGATAACCGAATCGATAATAGGTCTGTGTGGGTTCCCAGTACGCTGCATCCCAATACCACCACGTGGCACCATCATCCGGTGACACGATGATTTTGCCGTTTTGCGAGAGATAGGAGGTGCGGTTGGCAATCCATACTTCGCCCTTTTTGCCGGGATTGAACGTGATTTTCCAGAAGTTGTGCCAGATGACATCGCTGGAGATGTTCATCTTGTCCCACGTCTCTCCACCGTCGCGCGTAACAAAAACCTCCCCGTATTCATCCGTATAGTCCGGACCGCCAGTACCCACGTAGACTGTATCGCCGCTCGGGTCATGCGGATCAACGGCGACCGTATAACAGAAACGACGCTCGTCACGCGCAAAGAAAAAGGTTTGCCATGTCTGTCCGCCGTCGCGGCTCATGTCGATGAAATGGCTGTTGGCGACCCAGATGGTCGCCGGGTTGTTGGGATCAACCGCTATGTCGTAAATTTCATAATTGCGGAACCACGACGGATTGTCTTGCGGAATTCCGAACCATGTTGCGCCGCCGTCGGTCGACTTGAACAACCCATCGCCGCCCCAACTCCCTGCATAGACCGCCGAACTATCGGGTGCAACGGCAATGGTGGGAATCTGACCGCCGTACAGGCCGATGTCTTTCCAAAGAGAATGCTCTTGAGTTTTTGCCGCTGTTGGGATAAATACAAAGATTAGGACGGCAAACAGCGGCACCGTCTGATAGTGTGGCACACCGGATTTCATGATGCCCTCTCCTGGACAAGGGTGGGGGTTCATATCTTGTCTCAGTTGTAGTCTACACCATTGTCAAAATCAACAGAAAATGTCTCTGCCTTTCATGTTGTTCAGGGTTTTGTATGGAAAAAGTATTGGTTACCGGCGCGACCGGTTTTGTCGGCGCGGCGCTCGTCCGTGAACTGGTACGGCGCGGAATATCGGTGCGGATCACCGTCAGGAAAACAAGCCTGACCGACAACATCCAGGGGTTGCCGGTCGAGCGTGTTGTTGCTGATGTGAATGATAATGATGCTATGCGCCGTGCCTGTCACGGTTGCACCCACGTGTACCATGTTGCAGGAGTCTACCGGACGTGGATGCGCGACTACGGCATGCTCCACCGGGTAAACGTCGAAGGAACACGCACCGTGCTTTCCGCAGCACAGGAAGCAGGGGTGCAGAAGGTGATTTATACCAGTTCGATTGCAGCGCTCGGCATGCACGGAGACGGAAAGCCGTCTGATGAGCAGACGTTGTTCAATCTGCACCACCTTCGTCTCCCCTATGAGGAATCAAAATTTCATGGTGAGCGGGTGGCATGGGAGTTTTATCGACAAGGATTACCACTTGTTGTTGTCCGGCCGGCATTGGTTATGGGGGAAGGGGATATTTATCCGACGCCATCGGGTCGTCTGGTGCTCGATGTGTTGCGTGGAAAGGTTCCCTGTTACTTTGACGGAGGCATTGATGTGGTGGATGTCCGTGACGTTGCGCTCGGGCATATTCTTGCCATGGAACGGGGTGTGCCTGGTGAGAGCTATAATCTTGGGAACAACGGAAACTTTGCAACCCTGCGCGATCTGACACACATGATCGCCCATACTGGCGGAGTGAGGCCGCCGCGCGTTCGTGTACCGGTGTGGTGCGCGCTTCTCTGGGCATACAGTCTAACGCTGATTGCCGACTACCTTACCCATCGGGAGCCGGTGGCAACACCCGCAAGCATACGGATCCTTGCGCTTAAACGAAGGGTCGATTTTTCAAAAGCGCACCGTGAGCTTGGGTTGCCGCAGACACCCCTTGCAGACATTATTACCCGTACGGTCAAATGGTACCGTACCGCTGGCTATGTATAAAAAACAATGAGCGACAGACCGATTCGAACCGTTTCCCAGGATATCGGGCATACACTTGGCGAGCTGCTGCTCCATGATGAGGCTGCAGCCGAAAAGCTCTTTAACCAACTTTCACTGCGGCAGAAGGTGCAACAGGTACTCGCTATGCCATGGGACAGGCGCATACGGCTCATCATGCTTGCTGAGAATACCCGCCAACTCGTGCAAGCACTCCCACCTGATGAACTCTACTGGACGGTGAAACATCATGGCATCGACGATGCGTTGAGTGTTATCTCGCTGACCTCCCATGAACAATTTCAATATTTCATCGATCTTGACTGCTGGCAGCGTGATGACCTTGATGCTGCTGCCGTTGCCCGCTGGTACCGGCTGCTGTCGCGATGTAGTGAGGCGAAGGTCATCGAATGGTTTGCCCGTGCTGACGAACCGCTCCTGGTGAGCATGTTGAAACTGCTGATGCATGTGGAAAAAATCGAGGAACAGAGCGACATATCCGAGGAGTATGCACGGATGCCGCTTGATACCCTTGACGGCATCTACTTCTTCAGCTTTTTGCACGAGGAAGCGCAGAGCTATCTTTTGCCTATTATGCGGACGCTCTACGCGTACAATCAGCATCTTTTTTACTCACTCATGGAAGGCATTATTAACGATAGTGCCGTAGAAACAACGGATGAAGCGTTGCACTGGCGCCGAAGCCGAATTGAAGAACACGGGTTTTCCGACTTTGACGAAGCGGTAAGCATCTATCAGTTTGTATCAGACAAAGAGATCGAACTGCTCCGAAAGGGATGCGGTCACCATATCGCCACCGGGCGGATCTCTCCAGCAGATGCTGCGCCTGTATTGCGGCATCGTATCGCCGCGTCCGGTATGCCGCAGATACTTGCGGATGCGCTTTGCAAACTGCCGTCACCAGAGATGTGCGAACGGGTGCAGCGGCTGCTCGTGCATGTTGCCAATAAGGTGCTCTGCGCAGACGGCCGTTCGGTCAACAGTTACGACGATGCACTCCAGGCGCTCAAGAAAGCACTGGGGCTTGCCGCCATCGGACTCGACGTTCTGAGTGGTGGCAATCCCGAGTTTGCAATCGGGGTGCTTGAACAGGTGCATCCTGAGATTCTTTTTCGTATCGGTAGCAGCGCAGTGCTGAAACTCCAGCGTCGGTTGAGCACTGTTCGACAAACATTATGGAGCGGTGCACCGGAATACTGCATTGATTTTTTTGATCCCCCGTGGTCCGATGCATTGCAGGGATTGCAGCGCAAGCGGCCGCTTTTGTTTGAGGGGCTGGTGCAGCCGGGCAGCCTTGATTATCGCGATTTTATGTCACGGCAGGACCTTGCAGCGCTGGAACAGGTTATCGACATCGTTGAAGCAGTATCACATCTGCTGTTTATCGTGTGGGGCGTTGATCAGCGCCAGCTTTTTTCTGAGCATTTTATAGCACAGACAACGCTGCCAGATTGTTCTGATCTCAAGAGTTCTGCCGTATTTTTGACCGCTGTTGCCAACCATGTGCTCACCGGCACGTCGCAGCCGCGACCACTCTCGCACGAGGAGCTCATGCGCTTTTTAGAGGTAGCGTTCGAATATCGAGACGAAAGACAGAGCGCTCTGCTGCGGCCGGAATTTGCCGCAAATCTTACGGATTGGGTTCATGCACAAGTTTCTGATACAGATCGCCTGCACGGAGGGCTGGATGCATTCATGTCAGTTTGCCTTGGCATGCTGGAGGAGGAGTTTTCGCTGCTCATCGGCAAGAAAACCATTGATACGCGTTATGTCAGTGGAGTACTATTACGGTGTGGCTAGGTACAGAGCGTATGGCCACGCCACAGGTTAACCATGCAACATATAGAAAGGGGTGTGAAACATGTCGGACAATAAAAAATATATTCCTCGTATCGCAGCGCTCATGCAGGTTGCTTTCTACGCGTCACATCTGGTGCCTGAGTACAAAAATCTGAGTTTTGAGGAGCGGACGCGCAAGGTTGAAGAAGATTTTTTCATGGCGCTTAAGATCGCGGACACGCTTTTTGAAAAAGCACGCCATGAAAAACTGCCTGCAGAGTATAAGCGTATTGTCAGTAAATATATCTGATCCCCACGAATAGGAGCCGCATATTGCGTTGACAATGGATTACCCGGGCGACGGGGCAGACTACATCTGTCCTCATTGTTCTTTCATCGTTCGTGACAGGATGGAGTACCGTGTATACAACGCTTCTTTATTTTATCGTTGCCTTTACCGTGTACGGACTTTATGAGTTGCCGGCATCGTCCCGGTGGACGGAGCGAGACATTGCCGTTGCGGTAGTCGCCGGGATGTGTATGCTGTACGGTGTTGCAGTCATGATATTCGGGCGCATGAGCTCACGGTATGTCCAGGGAGTATACGGTACTGAGGCATTCAGCACGGTGCATGGTCGGTACATGAACTGGTGCACGGTCGGCGCAATCGGCATCTTTGCGGTGTATATACATGTTTTTGACCTGCCGTATTACGTTGCCACGGCTTTCGCGCCATGCACGAGTGCGCTGTTGTCTGCGCTTGTCCATAGTGCGCTGTTCTGCTTTTTATTGGTGCTGATTTGGAATGCGGCATATCCGTCCTACCGACGGTTATACCATGCCGAGGCCAAGCGCTCGGCCTATATCGGTTCCCATCTGAGGGTTGCCGTTTCGATCATGGTGCCGTGGTTCTTGTATCACGGCTTTTTTGATGCGATTTCGCTGCTTCCGGAATCGGCGCGGCTCCTTTTTGAAGAACATCCCGTCGTGCAGTACGGTTCCATGGTAATCGTAGCCGTAGCCGTTGCCATTGCCTATCCACGGGTGCTCGTGCGGCTGTGGCATTGTACGCCGCTCCCGCATGGTCTGTTGCGCAGCAGGCTTGAGGCATTCTGCCGTGCTGCGGGTTTTCGCTTTACTGATATCCTGCTGTGGGATCTGTTTGACGGAAAACTGATCACCGCAGGCGTTCTTGGCTTTGTCCCGTATGCACAATATATCTTAATCAGTCCCACGCTTGTACGGTTGCTGGAGCCTGAAGAGCTTGAGGCGGTTATGGCCCATGAGATCGGCCATGTGCGGCATCGGCATCTGTTGTGGTATGGGGCGTTTGTGCTCGGCTACGGATTGATCGTGTATGCATTTTGGACGCTTTTGACCCGAATAGCCGTGTCATGGGATGCAGTACTTGACATGGTCATCACTTCGGAGGGCAGAATAGCGCCGTTTGCCTCCTTTGCCGTAGGGGTTATAAGCATTGTGTTGTTACTCGGTTATTTCAGAGGGGTGTTCGGTGTTTTTTCACGCAATTTTGAACGGCAGGCAGACGGATATGCAGTCGTTCTGACCGGGAGCGGTGCCGGTATCGCATCGTCGCTTGAGAAAATAGCCGGCGCAAGCGCGCTGAGCAGAACGGCCTCAAACTGGCATCATTTCGGGATCCAGGAGCGTATCGACTATGTGATGCGCTGCACTACACATCCTGCGCTCATTCACCATCATGACCGCAGGGTTAGGCGTATGGTCTCCCTGTACGCTGCCGCGCTGGGGATTGTTGCGGGTGTGGTGTTCGGGATGCAGGGTCAGATGTCGGGAGACGTTCAGATGAGTATTGTGCAGAAGGTGGTTGAAAAGAAGGTCGCTGCCGATCCCGACAATGCGTCACTCCTATTATTGCTTGCAAACATCTATTATGAACTGAAACACTACGGTGCCGCAGAGGAGTATTATCTGAAGGTGCTTGGGCTTGAACCTGACAATGCCGAGGCACTCAATAATCTCGCATGGTTGTATGCGACGGCACAGGATGAACGATTCTACAATCCCAAAGAAGCGCTTCGGCTTGCAACCAGGGCAGCAGAACTTGACCCACAGCCCCATATTCTTGATACACTCGCGGAAAGCTTTTTCATTAACGGTGATTGTGACAGTGCGGTGGAAACTATTAACGTTGCATTGCAACAGCATCCCAAGGATATTGCCTATTACACCCGCCAGCTCAAAAAATTCGAGCGTTGTCAGCACACCACACGCGACCGTCACGCGCCCAAAAAACTGCCCGACGACAGTATATCGTTGTAGCCAGTCCGAACAGCGTCTAGTCAGGAGACAGGTGTCGCCGAGAGCGAAGGAGGTAGGATATGCCGATTTATGAGTACCGTTGCCGAACGTGCAAGAAAAAGTTTGATGTCGTGGTGTTGCGCGCTTCGGAGCGGGGTTCGCCGCGGTGCGAATCCTGCGGCAGCACCGATGTTGCCAAACTTGTGTCGCGGGTCCGCTACCTTGCAGGGCCGCGTGAAACCGAACTTGCTGACAATACAGAGCGGCGGCTTCTGAAACGTTTTGGCAAAAACGTTGACGAGGGCATGCGGAAACAGATCAAAGAGCTTGCCAAGACCGCGGCAAAACGCGGCAAGCGTCGGTTTGAGAGCATGATGGATACCGGTTCCTCGGAGAGCATCGAATATTAACGAGCAGTATACACTGTCCCTAAGCCCGATAAGTGCTATCCGATACTGGCAAGTTCAAGACGCCCTTTCCAACGGTCAAGCAGTATCCGGCGCAACAGCCGATGCTCGGGGAGGGTGAGCTCGGGATCCTGCTCGATAAGCGTAAATGCCGCAGCACGAGCTTCTGCAAGTATTTTGGCATCTCGTCCGATATGGGCAACCCTAAAATCCGGGATGCCTGATTGACGAGTGCCGAGAAAATCTCCGGGGCCTCGGATTCTGAAATCTTCTTCGGCGATTTTGAATCCATCGTTTGTCTGTTCCATTACCGCAAGCCGTTGCCGTGCCTCATCCGATTTTTTATACTGCGCAAGCAGAATACACCATGCCTGCGATGCGCCGCGTCCTACCCTGCCGCGGAGCTGGTGCAACTGGGCGAGCCCGAACCGTTCTGCATGTTCGATGATCATCAGTGATGCCGTCGGAACGTCGATGCCGACTTCGATCACCGTTGTGGCAACAAGAATGTGGATCATGCCGCGCTTGAATTCCCGCATAATTGCATCTTTTTCCGCTTGCGGCATCTTCCCATGCACCAGTCCGATCCGGTATTCAGGGAAGACATCCTGCTGCAGATGGGCTGCCATGCGGGTTGCATCCATAAGGTTGAGTTTATCTGATTCTTCCACGAGCGGGTAAACGATGAACGCCTGATTGTTGTTGGCAAGTTCCCGTCGTACCAGATTGTAGGCATCCTGCCGTCTGTTTTCATGAAAGACTTTTGTGATGACTGGTTTTCTGCCGGGCGGCAGCTCGTCGATTACCGAAAGGTCAAGATCCCCATATACGGTCATGCCGAGGGTTCGGGGAATTGGGGTTGCAGTCATGACAAGAACATCGGGGTTAGTTCCTTTCTTTTTCAGTTGAGCCCGCTGCAGCACGCCGAAGCGATGTTGCTCATCAATCACGACAAAACCAAGCCGTTTGAACTCAACACCCTCCTGTATCAGGGCATGCGTTCCCACGACAAGATGCATATCTCCGATACGAAGGCGCTCAAGCAGTCCATCGCGCGAAGATTTTGGCATGCTGCCGGTCAGTAACGCAATGTTGCACGGGAGTGATCGGGTCAGTTCGCAGATGGTTGCATAGTGTTGTTCGGCAAGAATTTCGGTGGGCGCCATAATGGCGCTTTGGTATCCGTTCCAGATTGCAGCAAGTGCGGCAATCAGGCAGACAACTGTTTTCCCACTGCCGACGTCGCCCTGCAGCAGACGGTGCATAGGTGCCGGCCGTGCCATATCGGCAAGAATCTCCGACAGAGCGCGTTGCTGTGCAGCGGTAAGTGTAAACGGGAGCCGAGATATAAATGATGAGATTTTGTCACGAGGGATGTGAAAGGCAATGCCCGGTTCAAGCGCTACACCTCGTTTTTTTATGGCAAGCATAAGCTGGAGCAGGAAAAATTCATCAAAGACAATGCGGCGGTGGTATGGGGATGACATCTGCAGCAGCGCATCCATATCATCGCCGGGGTCGGGCAGATGTACACCGAGGAATGACCGGTTCAGCGGCAACAGCCTGTGTTTAATTCGTATTTGTTCAGGAAGATAATCGGGCAGTGATGGTGCATAGGTCATAACTGTGGTGCGGGCAAGTTTTTGAATAGTTTTTTGATGGATACCCTCGGTCAGGGGATAGACGGGGATGATCATCAGTTTTTTTTCAATGGCATCATCCTCATCGTATGGTTCGATTTCGGGGTGGTGCATTTCAAGACTGAACCGGAACGCCGATACTGTGCCGGCAAGGAGTACCGTACGGCCCTCAGGAAACTGCTTTTCAAGCACTGCACGGTGTCCGGCATTCAGATGGAACCATTTTGCACTGAGCCGTCCTGTGCCGTCGGTCACAACAATTTCAAAAATTTTTCGTCTGCTTGTCGTGGAAGAGAGGCCGGATTTGATAATCGTGCCGATAATGAGCGCATCCATATTAGGCTTGAGCGAAGCGATGGTGACAACTCGCCGGCGGTCGATATAGGTGCGTGGCAGATAGTAGAGCATATCCTCAACCGTGGTGATACCCATACGCTCAAGAAGTGGGGCTGTTTTTGGCCCGATCCCCTTGACATATCGAATCGGGGTGTGCAGGCTGGTTGCCAGTGTCTCGTATTGCGACAACGAATTGTCGGACGCAAAGGTGGCACGGATAGTCCGTAGTGACAAGAGCGTCTGCTCAATGAGCTGCTCTTGCTCATGACGAGAAAGCGATGGGAAGGTAGCGAATTGTTCCTTCAGAGTATATAACAGCGTTTGAAGCTCCTGCGGTGGTTGTGCTGCAAGCGCTTTATCAGCAAGCTGGGGTATGAGCGTATCCAGCCCTTTGACGGTATGCAATGCTGCAAAATTATTCTGGGCGGCAAATGCAAGTGGTTTTTCAAGTGCGGTGAGAATTTCATGAATGTCCGGAGTGCCGTGGTGTTTGCACGTGTTCATAGTTTGTGACGGCATGTCCCTTTATGAACCGCTCTCAGTTTTTTCAATCATAGACCATCAAAACAATTTTGTGTAGTTTACATAAATTTACTTGAGAATAATATTTTTTTTGACGATTTGTACACTAAAAGTTTTATCAGATTTTATGATAATGGGGAACACATGAAAGCACAAAAGAGTCTTAAAACAAAGGTGCTCGCAATCGCCGCTATTATTCTGATGGTGTATATCGTTTCGCTCGTCCTGATTGCTTTTCGGATACAGCGGACGACCATTGCCGAGCGCAGAGCAGCTATGCGCAATCTTGTTGCTGTTGCCGAAGCGATTTTGTCCGGTTATGAAAATGCCCGTATCCGGGGCGAGATATCGCTTGAGGATGCCCAGCGTCAGGCGGTGGCAGTGTTGCGCAATCTTCGGTACGGCGCTGATGATTATTTTTGGATTATCGACACCTCATCACGCATGATTATGCATCCTTACAAATCAGAGCTTGAAGGGCAGGACATGAGCAGTTACTCAGATACTTATGGCACAACCATGTACCGTGAGATGGCAGAACTGTGCAGGACGCAGGGGCAGGGATATGTACAATACTGGTGGCCGAAACCAGGCGGATCAATGCCAAAGAAAAAAATGTCGTATGTAAAACTGTATGCACCATGGAATTGGGTTATTGGTACGGGAATCTATTTCGAGGATTTGCTGCAGGAGATCACGGGCATTCGGTTTACGCTCATTGGTTTTATCATCGGTCTTTCGATTGGACTGTCGATTCTTTTTTACTGGTTTATCAGATCGGTTTCCCAGCCTATCAATGAAGCAACCAAGGGACTGACCCACATCGGTGATCAGGTAGCACAGGCAGCCGATCAGGTGGCAGCGTCAAGCCAAGTCCTTGCACAGGCGTCTTCTGAACAGGCAGCCTCACTTGAGGAAACATCGTCATCGCTTGAACAAATGTCGTCCATGACAAACCATAATGCCGACAATGCACTGCAGGCAGATGTGCTGATGAAAGAGGCAACGGGCGTTGTTTCCGAAGCACAGGCATCGATGAATGATCTTGCGTCTGCCATGGAGGCGATTGCGAGATCAAACAAGGATATCTCACGAATTATCAAAACCATCGATGAAATTGCGTTCCAGACAAATCTCCTTGCGCTGAATGCTGCGGTTGAGGCAGCACGTGCTGGTGAAGCAGGCGCAGGATTTGCCGTGGTTGCAGACGAAGTGCGGTCACTTGCTATACGTGCCGCTGAAGCGGCAAAGAGCACTGCCGGGCTTATCGAAACAACTATCACCAAGGTGCATGACGGGACCAATATGATGCAGCGGGCAAATGAAGCATTCCAACATGTCTCACGGAAAGCCGTGCAGGCAGCACAGCTCATAGCCGAGATTGCGGCGGCCTCTCGTGAACAGGCAGAAGGTATCGGCCAGATCAACCATGTGGTGGCGCAAATGGATAAGGTCATCCAGCAAAACGCTGCCAATGCAGAGGAGTCCGCATCTGCGGCAGAAGAGCTCAAAGCACAGTCGGAATATCTCAAACGTTATATCGGCACGTTGCAATCAATCGTGCACGGTACTGCACCGATTCGATCGGCGAGTCTCCAACCCTCACGGCGAAAGCTCGTGCAACCGTCCGGGAAACATGAAGCAACATTGTCCGATGCTGTGGCGTCTGAAGTGGAAGATTTCAAGATGTTTTGATAGGGAATGTGTTTCAGACAAGATGTTTTCCGGTCGTGGTCATGCTGAGAAGGCAGTGTTTTACCCCGCGGGTTGCTTTAATGCGTGAGGCAAGCGCTTCAACCGCCTGCGGTGTTCCCTTCACCACAATCACCTCAAGGCAATTGTCATGGTCAAGATGTACATGCTGGCTTGAAATAATAATGTCGCCTGCATCGTGCTGGATAGAAATCAGCCTTTGAACAAGCTCGCGCGTGTGATGACCATAAACAACGGTAATTGCGCCGGCAACGATTCGTCCCTCACGCCACTCGCGCCGCACCAACTCTTCTCTGATTAGGTCACGCAATGCTTCAGAACGGTTTGAATCGCCCGTGTTGTGAATGAGCGCGTCAAAGGCTTCAAGCAGGCTTTTGTCAAGGGATACCCCAAAACGAACAAGCGAGGACATGGATATATTACCCTATACGATATAGGACATGAGTGTATGGTAGTGGCAACTAATCTAGCAAAGCAGATGGTTGAAAGTCAAGATGTGAGGATCTGTTGTTATGCCGACATGGTATGGCAATTGCGTTTGCAATAAAAAACGCGTTATTCGTTCTAAGGGCGGTTTCGGGAGAATGGGGTGAATATGGCTGGTTAGTGGGTGCGCTTGGCTTGCGCTGAAAGTTGCAACCTTGTGCAACATGAAATTGCTGTTGCCTGAGGGTGTTCTGTTCCCTAAAAAGCTGGCATTTATGGAGCGTGCTGTATTCTATGCTTATGGTGCATTGTTTGGAGATGACGATAATGTAACAAAGTGCTGCCGTACCGTATGCTCGACGACTTCGGCTTCGATGCGGCTGAGTTTTATGTAAGCCGCCCCGCTCTCTTCTGCGAGTTTTTTTGCCATGCCAAGGGAAAGAAAGTCGTCTTCGGTATCAAGGACCACGAGGGATGCTTCCATGAGCACTATTTGGCGGGCAAATGCAATGGCCTCTTCAAACGGTGTTATCTGTGAAGAAGGATCATAAGCAACATTTGCTTTTCCATCGCTCAGCACAACAACCATCACCTGTATGGTGCGTTTTGCAGCGCGCACCTGCCGCACGATCTCAAGCGCCTTAGCAAGACCGTGGGCGAGCGGTGTGCGGCCGCCGGTCGGGAGCTGCTTGAGCTGCTCATGTGCTAAATCCACATTGTTGGTCGGCGGAAGAATTACCTCGGCATCCATGCCTCTGAACGCGATCATTGCTACCCGATTGCGATTGACATAGGCATCTTTGAGCAGGTTTAGAACAGCGCCTTTTGCAGCCGCCATCCTTCGGGATGCAGCCATACTGCCACTTGCATCAACAACGAACAGCACAAGCGTTCCGGCAGGGGTCGTGCGTTTTTTTACCCTGATATGCTTTGGCTGAATCTGTATCCTTTCTCCGGAATTTCGGCTTGTCAGATCAGGAGCAGCGGCACGCAGCGTTGCATCAACGGCAATGTCTGAAGCATGGTGTGGGGCTGATGGCTTTAGGGCGCGACTATATCTGCCGCGGCTATTCGGTGCCGTTGTCTTTACCCCCTTGCCGGGCATCGTGGCAACTCGGCTTTGCTCTGCACGGCGGGGAATCGAAAAATCCGGCATCGGGGCACTATCAAATATTTTTTGCTGCTGCCCTCTTGCATGCACGTCACAAGAGGTGTCCTTATCGTTTGGCATGGGGGCGCTCTCGCACAAGATGGTATCGATTGTTTCTGGATCAAGCCTGCTTTCTTCAAACGGACGTCTGCGCATCCGGTGCGGGAGACACAGCCGTGCGGCTTGCCTGATGTCATCCTGTAGCACCTCGGTTCTGCCGTCATAAGCCGCAATGGTCATTGCCGTGCGCAGCATGACGATATCGGCACGATGAGACCGGATATCGAGCGCTATGCACAGATGCGCTGCTTCGGTAAGGCGATCCTCTGATACCGTAACCTTCGGCAATACGGTCTGTGCTGCTGTAATCGCCGCAGCAAGGCTGCGCTGCTGGGCTTCATACAACGCAGCAAAACGTTCAGGATCTTGTTCCCATGCAAGACGACGATGGATAATTTCTTTCCTGATATCGCTTTCCATTAATGCTGTGGCGTCAACGCAAAGGCTAAACCGGTCAAGGAGCTGAGGTCGCAGGTCTCCTTCTTCGGGATTCATGGTGCCGATCAGGATAAAGGATGAAGGGTGGGAGAAGCTGATGCCTTCGCGCTCTATGTGATTAATCCCCATTGCCGCAGCATCGAGCAGAAGATCAACAATATGGTCGTCCAGAAGGTTGACTTCATCAATATACAGAATACCGCGGTGGGCTTTTGCAAGTACGCCGGGCTCAAAACGTTTTACGCCGAGCCTCAAGGCATGCTCGATGTCGATGGTTCCGGCAACACGATCTTCGGTTGCATTTGCAGGCAATGTTACGACCGGCATACGGCGCATTACCACTTCATGGTGATCACGTGCTGAACAAAACGGGCATTCTAAAAAAGGTGATTGGGGATCACAGTTAAACGGACACCCTTTGACCACAGGAATTTCCGGCAACAGATCTGCAAGGGCCCGAACCAGGGTAGATTTTGCCGTGCCCTTTTCGCCGCGGATAAGCACGCCGCCTATCTGTGGGTTTATGGCGTTGAGGATGAGCGCCTGTTTCATGAGGTCTTGGCCGACAATGGCGGAAAAGGGAAACACGTGTTTCATGGTCGCACCCCTTCGGCATGTGACTCAGCATCCATATAGAGCTGCTTGAGGCGGTCAAGGGTTTTTGCATCAGGCATCCAGTAACCGCGCGTGTGCGCTTCCCAAAGCCGCTGAATGATATCAAGCAGTGCGTAAGGATTATTGTCGCGGATGCGCTGTCGGATGGTATCATCGAGTACGAGACGGCTGCTGACCTGATTGAACATCGCCTGATCTACGGCACCGGTTGTTGCAGCAAGGCCGATCAAATTCTCCATACGGCGTGCAATTTCCTGTCCGCCGTGGTGGCTGTGCCGGAGCATTCCGTCAAGCCACACAGGATTAGTGAGACGGCTGTAGATACCGCGTCTGATGGCGTCTTTAATATCTTCTGTGCGCACGACGCCTTCGTGGGTATCGGAGATGAACATCAAGGCTTTTTTCCCCGACGCCTGCTCAACGCTTTTTGAAAGCCCCCCAAAGAATTCGTAATAATGGTCAAGGTCGGTAATTTCATAGTCACGCGAGCTGCGCACCTGACTGACAACATCAACGCGGCTTAGGTTTTCTGACAGCAAACTTTTCATCGGTATCCCATAATGTCGTGGCGTGTATACATGTTGGAGGCTTTGCAGGTAGGCGGCGATAAGGTCTGCCTCATGCTGCCATACCCGCTCTTTAACCAACCGCTCAAGCGAGGTTCCGTACTCTGCAGCAGCAGGGCCGAAGACGCGTGCAAGCGAGAGTTCTCTGGCTTCCCCCGCTTCAATCCCCTGTTGCTGCAAGGTCTCAAAAACGGTCCGGGCGTGTGCGCGCACAAAATTATGGCTATCAGGCTCATCGGCAAATGCTGCACATGAGAAAGCATTATGGAGCATAGCAAGGGTTGTCGGAAACATATCACGGAAAAATCCGCAGATCTGAACCGTCACGTCAATACGCGGTCTGCCGAGTTCTTCAAGCGGCACCAGCTCGACAATAGTCTCCCAGTTTCCGGTTTTTTTGACAACGCGCACCCCAAGATAAGCAAGGATTTGACCAACGGTCTCACCATAGGTCTGTGCCGTTTCAAGTCCCCAGAGCACCACCGCGATGCTGCGTGGATATGTGTTGTGCTTGTCTCGATAACGGATCAGCGTTGCTTCTGCGATACGGGCGCCGTGCTTGAGGGCAGAAGGTGAGGGAATGAGCCGCGGATCGAACTGGACGAGGTTTCTTCCGCTGGGCAAAATATCAGGGCTGCGAAACAGATCGCCACCGACACCCGGTAGAATAAACTCTCCGTTCAGCGCCCGCAGAAGTTCCTCAAGTTCGCGGTTTGCTTTGAGCAAGCGCGCAATTTTTTTCCCCTGCGCAATGAGCTGCTCAAACGCAGGAGGAGCCGTGTCCGTGGTGTTGTTGAGAATGTAGTGCTTAATCCAGTGCCCCACTGCTGCCGTGGTCTTTTCGTACGCTTGGGTATGGAGGTGCGGGTCACGTGCTATGGTTTCCCAGTCAAAACCTTCGCTTGATGCACATGCCCTATAGAGCCTATGGCCATTCTCGCCTGATGTTCGGAAATAGGCGGTAAGATAATCAGCGATTTCCTCGTCAGTAAAACCGTTACCGAGAATGTGCAGCCGAGCGGGGATAAGCGCTGTTTTTATGTCGTGCAGGCGGCGGTGGAGTTCGTCGATGCCGTGCCATTCCCAGCCGAGCGCCTTAATCCGTTCCTTAATGTCCGCAGCAATCGTCTGACATCGGCCAGGATTGAGGTTGCGCGCTTCATCATGTTCCCGGAGGAGAAGTTCTATCTCATGCAGCTCGGCATAGAGCTCGCCCTGTTTCATAGGCGGAGGGAGATGCCCAATGGTTACGGCGTGGGAGCGGCGCTTTGCAATCACGGCCTCTGAAGGGTTGCCGCAATAGTAGAGGTAGATATGGGGAAGGTGCCCTGTCAGGATATCGGGAAAACACGAGCCTGACATGCCTTTTTCTTTGCCCGGAAGGAACTCGAGCGTGCCGTGGGTTCCGACATGCACGATGGCATGTGCCTGAAACACACGCTCGATCCATCGGTAGAAGGCAATATACTGATGATGTGGCGGCAGGTATTTGTCGTGATAGGTTTGTCGGTGCTGCTCGATGTGCGGCGTGCGAGGGGGCTGCATGCCGATGAATACATTGCCGTTGATGATGCCGGGAATCAGAATGGCATTACAGGTTTCAGGATTGGTTCCGGGAAATGGTCCCCATGATTGCTCCACCCGGCCAAAGCCCGGTATACCGTTTGTTAGAGTGCGGTAGAGTTTTCGGTCAACGAGCAGTGGCGCGATGTTTTGAAGGGTGTGCCCTGTACTGCATGCAATAAGGCTTTGTTTGATCTCCTCCGGTGTCATGGGCCGCATCATATACCCGGCGTCTGCAAGTTTTTGCAATAGCGCTGCCAGCGATGCAAAGGTATCAAGAAATGCAGCGGTACCGACACCTGCCGCTCCCGGTGGATAATCGTATATGATGAGTGCTATCTTTTTTTCATGGTTCGGCGTTATGCGCAGCCGGTACCAATTTCGGCACCGATTGAGAAGATGAGTGATGCGATCTGCGAGCGGTGTCAGTTCCGGCACCTCATCTTCCGGCGTGCCGACCGCAGCAACCGGATAGGTCTCAATGCATCCATCAAGCTCTGGAAGAAAGACGGAGATAAGGAACTCTCCAGCATCAACCCCTTTATCGTCCTCCTGCCATTGTTGCACGGTGCGTTTATGGAGAAAGAATGGATGCAGCACCGGGACGTTTAACGTTTCCAGAAACTGGATGCCTTGGGCAGCATCGCCGCCGATCGGACCTTGCCCGAGCCGAAACGGCTCGGTGTTAATCAGGAGGTCAACACGTTGTGTGCCGCCCGGCATGAGAAGTTCCCTCAGCTTTTCAAAATCCCGCGCGATGATGCTGTCAAGCCCGATCGGTATTACACAAAACGCTTGCGCAAGCTGCCGCTGCATCGCACAGACCACCGGATGGGTATCAAGTGGATAACTTTTTGTTCTGAACAAGAGACCGATACGCGGCTTTTCCGGGATAGGGCAGATGCGCGCTTCGTATTCCGTAAGCGTTGTATATACTGATCCGCTTTCAGGGTCCATGATCGAGCAGTCTTGAAACAGGACTGGCGGCCGAGGCTCGGGGAAGTCTGAATAGTTGTAATATTCACGGCCGATCAGATACAGCATGTTCTCAATGTTGTCGACAGAGCCGTACAGCCAGTATCGGCTGATCCAGAAGAAGTTCCGCATGTCGCGCAGCGGTCCGATCGGCAGGGTGCGGCCGATCCGCTCCATCCAGTCAACGATGCGCATCATGCGTCCGGCATCAAGCGGATCATCGGAGGTATTTGAACGAGCTTTCTTCTTTTTACGGCGCATCATGCCCAAAGAAAAAGAGCCGAGGCGCGTGAGCGCCCGCACCGAAAGCGACGTAGCGTTCACGACAGCAACATGGCCAGCATAGCCGGCAAGGCCTTCGGCAAGGGCGTCGCTGAAAGCTTGTGGCACGCCCATAGTGTCGAGCAGTACAAAATCGCTTGTATAGATATTATGGAAGATGCGCGGCCACGCGTCTTCAGAAAAAGCATCACTGCCAACATAATGCGCGGCAAGCGTGCAGCGGCCTGCCCATGGGCCTGATTCCCATGAGCGCAGAACTTGCTGCGTTGCAGTGATTGACGAAGCGCCGACGGCAATGATACACAGCTTCATGACATTTTTTCTCCCATGACCGTCACAACAAAAATCCCCTGCCTGCACGTGCAGACAGGGGATACCGTTTTCTATCCTCTTTTTTGTGGCTTTGCTCCCTGACCACGAGGATACAATGCCACGATTTTTCAGGCAGGTCTTCTGGCTTACCCAACCGACGGCAGCCTTCCCAATCGTTTTTTCGATCAGTGGCACTTAAAAAGCCATCGGCAAACTACTTTGGGCTCACAGCGGCGGGCCCGCGACGGATTTGCACCGTCTTCCCTTTTAAGCCG
>JAOAHH010000153.1 GCA_026415325.1 Thermodesulfobacteriota bacterium
TCACCAACAGGTGAATTCATTGTATATCGGGCAAGCTGGCTTGATGTTTTGAAGCGTGTAAGGATCGACCGTCTGCCATAATATGCAGGTCGGAGGTAAGCACGGTTTCAAAATAGCAATCCTGCAAGCACTACTAGAGGAAAGGAGGAATACAAAAGTATGGCTGATGGTCGAGTAAAATGGTTTAATGAAAAAAAAGGATTTGGTTTTATCGAGTCTGCTGAACATGGCGATGTGTTTGTTCACTACACTGCTATTGAACAAAAAGGGTTTCGGACATTGTCAGAAGGCGCCGAAGTAACTTTTGAAGTCGAAAAAGGCCCCAAAGGACTTCAGGCAGTAAAAGTCAGAACAAAGTAAGACCACACTTACTAGAGGGGCGCTCAATATTATCGCGCCCCTTTGTCATCTTACCGGTATCATAAACTTAAACTGCGTGGCGGTGTAGCTCAGCTGGTTAGAGCATACGGCTCATATCCGTAGTGTCCGGGGTTCGATTCCCTGCACCGCCACCATTTTCCATTCCTAAAACAACAAACTTCTTATTGCCTATTATTCTCTCTTTTTATAATTTTGCATTTACACACTACTGATGATGGTGTATAAAATTTCGCGTGCCGTTGCAGTTGTTGACCCAATTAATGAATATGCATGTATTAAGAATTTTCAGTATCATCATAGGCGCACTCTTGTGCTTTTGGTGTATTATACAGCCTGCCACATTGTGCTCCGTGTTCGCAGATCCTCCTCTTGCCTCATCCCGCATCACTGAAGAAGCAGAATCTGACGACAGTCAGCCAGTTGCAACCGATATTAAACTCATGGAGCAATTCGGTGCTGATCTGACCCGTGCCATACCTGCACTTATTGAAGGCTTACAGTGCGCCGATGTCCGGATTAGACGCAATGCCGCCTTTGGGCTTGGCGAACTCGGTGCAGACGCAGCACCCGCAATGGAAGCGCTTACACATGCACTGCGATCAGATTCGGATTTTGATGTGCGGCGTAATGCTGCATTTGCCTTGGGCGAAATCGGTGCGCCGGCTATCCCGTCACTCCTAAGTATGCTCAACGACAAAGACCCGCGTATCAGGCGTATTGTTACCGCAGCACTTGTGCGTATCGGCACCCCGGCAGTCCCCAAACTTACACATCTTTTAACAACCAGCGATACAATAACCAGAAGAAATGCTGCTGTGATTCTTGGTAATATCGGACCGGATGCAACAGATGCTATTCCCGCGCTGGAAAAAGCACTCCAAGATCCTGATAGGGGGTTTCAATGGACAGTGCGGCAGGCACTGCGAAGAATTAAACAAACCCCACAGGAACATGCCGAATTTGACAACCAAACACTCCTCGGAACCCAAACCGACATTACACCACCATTGGATGTTCGTACCCACGCAAGCAACACAATTGAAAATCTGCTTGTTCGTCTCAGCGATGAAAAGCCGGATGTCCGCCGCCGTGCCGCATTTGCCCTTGCACGTCTCGGAAGTTCTGCTTTGCCCGTTTTGCTCAACGCACTCACCAGTGACAATACGCTTACCCGTAAAAATGCTGCATTTGCTCTGGGTGAAATGGGCAGTAGTGCACGCAGTGCAATCCCAGCGCTCACAAGCCTCAAACATGATCCTGACCGCACGGTCAGGTGGGTCGCTGAACATGCCGTGAAAAAAATAGAGGGTGGTAGTAGTGGGCGATAACCGTGTCCTTGCCGTTATTTTCGATCTCGGCAAGGTCATCGTGCAATTTGATCATCACAGGATCAGCGCGGGTCTTGCCCGGTACAGCCCGTATTCCGAGCCAGAGATTTTTCACCGGCTGTTTTCTTCAGGTATCGTGCAGGAGTTTGACCGTGGAGGCGTATCACCTGAAGCCTTCTATAATGCATTGCACCGAGAACTTCGGCTCACGGCAAACATTGCACAGGTTATGCATATCTGGAATACCATTTTCTCACCCACCCCCGGCATCGTACCGCTCATCGAAGAGCTTGCACAGACCCATGTCCTTGTATGCCTCTCAAATACAAATGTCTGGCACTTTACCTACTGCCGTGAACATTTTCCGGTTCTTCGCAATTTCCACGCATTTGTCCTTTCGTATGAGCAGGGCATATGCAAGCCAGATCTGCGCATCTATAATCGGGCGGTAGCAGCAGCAAGTACACAGCCGCATCAGTGTATCTATATAGATGATATACCTGAATTTGTCGCTGCGGGAGAACAGATCGGATTGCACGGCATTCGTTTTGTCTCGACTAGTCAGCTCGTACGTGCGTTGCAGGAGAGGGGGGTCATCGCACCCCGGGCTGCCGCTCTTTCTTCTTAAAATACAAACACGGAATGCCTGAGGAACGATACACCTCCTCCATAGGCAGGTGACGGGACTTAAACCCCAATGCACGACAGCCGTATGGATACCGGGCATCAT
>JAOAHH010000023.1 GCA_026415325.1 Thermodesulfobacteriota bacterium
GCCGCCCCAAATATAATGTTCGCCTCCTCATGCGCCTCCTCCCGTATAAACCCCGTCGCCTCCTCCAAATCCTGAAACGTCATCGTGCTGCTCCCCGTCACATTCAGCAACAAACCCCGCGCACCCCGAATCGATATGTCGTCCAACAACGGATTGGAAATCGCCTTGCGCGCCGCCTCAGCCGCCCGATTCTCACCACTGTGCACCCCAATCCCCATGAACGCCATCCCCATGTCCGCCATGATCGTCTTCACATCCGCAAAATCTAAATTGATCAGCCCAGGCACATTAATTAAATCCGCTATCGACTTGATCGCATGCAATAATACCCCGTCCGCCATCCGAAACCCCTCCACAAGCGTCGTCTGCCGCTGCGCCACCGTGAACAGCTTCTCATTGGGTATCACAATCAGCGAGTCTACATGTCGCTGCAACTCCTCTATCCCTTGTGCCGCTACCCGACTCCGTACCTTCCCCTCAAACAAAAACGGCCGCGTCACAACCCCCACCGTCAACGCCCCCCCCTCCTTTGCTACCTCCGCAATCACCGGCGCCGCACCTGTCCCTGTCCCCCCTCCCATCCCCGCTGCTATAAACACCATGTCCGCTCCGTGTATCAGCTCCTCGATCCGTCCCCGATCCTCCAGCGCCGCCTGCCGCCCAACCTCAGGATTCGCCCCAGCTCCAAGCCCACGCGTCACCTCTGCCCCAAGCTGCACCCGTATCGGCGCACCGCTCTGCTCCAACGCCTGCCGGTCAGTGTTGAAAACTATAAAATCAACACTCCCTAACCCCGCCGCTATCATCGTGTTCACCGCATTACACCCAGCCCCACCTACGCCTATAACCTTGATATGTGCACCGGTACGCACCTGTTCGAATTGAAATGCCATGACTGTTCCTCCCTTAAATAACATTATGTTTAGTGTATAGATTTTTAGCTCATGTTTTCTGTGACAGTGTGCAGTCCATTCATATTGAGCACCCGCTATTTTTTACTCAGCACTTTGCCCTTCCACTTAAAACGCCTCAGCAAACCATTGGCGCATGCGCTCGCCAACGCCCAGAAAACCGAACATTCTTTTTGACGCCGTCTTCTCGAGCATACAGCCCCGTGCGGCAAACTGCACAAGCCCTACTGCAGCCGCATACACCGGGCTCTTGACGTCGTTAAGGCCCCGAACACGCAGAGGAGTGCCCACACGCACCGGCATACCGAGAATCTTCTGTGCAATATCGACAATACCGCGCAGCAGTGCCGTCCCGCCCGTCAGGATGATACCTGCGGGCAGTTCATCGCCATATCCTGCAGCAATCAGTTCGTTCTGTACCAGCGTTATGGTTTCTTCAACCCGTGCATTAATAATCTGTGCAAGCGTTCGCTGTGAAACCGTTCGCCGCCCCGGTTCACCGATGCAGCCGATCTCGATTGTTGCGTCAGATTCCACATGGTCGGGGCAAGCAGTACCGAAGGTTCGTTTTAGCTCTTCTGCCTCGGCAAGCGGTGTGCGGATACCGATGGCAATATCCGAGGTAATATGGTTGCCGCCGATCGGAAGTACGGAACAGGCACGAATACACCCTTGACTGAAAACCGCAACGTCGGTCGTGCCGCCGCCGATATCTACCAAAGCGCAGCCGAGCTCTTTTTCATCGTCGGTCAGCACCGCTTCTGCCGAAGCGAAGTGCTGCAAAATGATATCTTGCACCTTCAACCCGCTGCGGTTCATGCAGCGGATCACATTCTGCGCAGCAGCAACCGCGCCGGTCACGATATACACCCGCGACTCAAGCCGTACTCCCGACATCCCGAGCGGATCCTTGATGCCGTCCTGATCATCAACGACGAATTCCTGCGGCACGATTTGAATCACCTCGCGATCAGTTGGGATGACCACGGCCTTAGCTGCCTCAAGCACACTGGTAATGTCGGCTTTTTTTACTTCTCGTGAACTGAGCGGCACAACACCGGTGTTGCTAATCCCCTTGATGTGGCTGCCGGAAATACCCGTCACAGCAACGGTGATGTCTAGGCCGGTCATCCGCTCCACCTCATCGAGGGCGCGCTTGATCGAATCTACGGTACTGTCCATATTGATGATAACGCCTTTTTTCACGCCGTAAGACGGCTGGGTACTGCATCCAATAACCGTCACGCCGCCGTCTTCGATTTCACCGCAGACCGCGGTGATCTTATTGGTTCCGATATCAATACTCGCAATAGTACGGTTTCGTGTACTCATGATAGCCTTTACCCTCCCTGCAACACGGTATTAGCCGCGCACCTTTTTTGTCGGTGCAGCCGACGGCGCATGGTCGGCATCGCGCACCGTAACAAAAGCCTGTTGCGCAGTAGCGATATGGATCGCCGCTGCAGTCATTCCTTTGGTGGACAAATCCTGCGTAATCATTTGAAGCAGCGTGAGTTTGCGATCAAATTCGTCAAACCCTAAAAAAATGCTTGTTTCTCCTTGCTGCATCGTGAGCCCAAACACCTTATCCAGCGAAATTGACACATCGGAAAAATCCTTCTGGTGCCTCTCGTGGAGACACATTACCAGCTCCAGCGCCGATTGAAGAAGTTTGCGGCATGCTGGATCAGGATCCGCAATATCTGCCCTGCTCACACCTTCAAGAAGCGGCAGGCGTTCATGTTCGGCACCCTCCGGAGCAAATATTTCACCCCTGATATCCACAAGGCACATCCGGTCAAGTCGAATGCGGGCGCACGGTTGCCGCTCCTCGAGATACACACAGACGGTATCGGGCAGCATACGTCTCACGCATGCCCGGAAGATCCATGGATTGCTTTCGAGCCGCTGTGTTACCGTGCTGATACTAAAGGAAAAAATGTTATCACCCGTATTGATTCCCGCCCAGCGCATTACCTCATCCTTGGTGAGCCGGGAGCATCCGCTCACCTGAATATCGGCAATCGAAAAACAGGACGCAGCGCACAATGTCTTCCACAGCAGTGTCGGCACGGAAACCGCACCTGCGCTGAAAATGATGAGCGCGCAGAGCAGCCGCATACGGGACCCGTATATCGAGCCGCTTTTTTTCCGTTTTACGATTCTGTTCTTCCGTGTCAGCGCCATGGTGCCGAGTTGTCGCAGGCTCCATACGACGTTTTATGCAGCCGCGCGCCCCAAAGAATGCGTTCCACAAGGGTTCCGAAATCAATGCCTGCATGCGCTGCAGCCTTTGGCAGCAGGCTTGTACCAGTCATGCCCGGGATAGTGTTCACCTCGAGAATATACGGTTCGTTCTCCTCGCTCAGCATCACATCCACACGCGCAGCGCCGCTGCAGCCAAGTGCATGGAATGCAGCGCGTGCAATAGCCTGGATGCGGGCGGTGACCCCATCCGGCAGCGTCGGCGCAACGATGTATTGTGTGGTTCCGCCGCTGTGGTATTTCGCCGTGTAATCATAAAACCCTGATGCCGGTTTAATTTCGATGAGGGGGAGCGCCTCACCGTCCAGAATGCCGACGGTGAGTTCCCTCCCCGCAATATATCGTTCAATGACGACCTCACCCCCATGCCGCGCAGCCTGCTCAAGCGCAGCACAAATGTCATCCTCGGTATACACAATGCTGATGCCGATGGTCGATCCGCCTTCAGCAGGCTTAACAACAAACGGCAAAGGGATAATCATGTCCTTTGCCGCATCTGATGCGGGGTTCACCAGTGTTTGAAATTCAGGTGTCGGCAACCCATGGTAGCGAAGAATCTTTTTTGTCGCTGCTTTGTTCATTGCAAGCGCACTGGCAAGCACGCCCGATCCGGTATACGGGATTCCCATAAGTTCAAGAAGCCCCTGCATCGTCCCGTCTTCACCGTACGGGCCGTGCAGCGCAAGAAACGCCACCTCAATCCCCTCTGTGCGCACCTGCTCTGCAATGTTCGGTGTTACGTCGATCATGCACGTTGTATAGCCCCGCTGCCGCAACGCCTCATAAATCGCCGCGCCGGTCTGAAGTGATACGTCGCGCTCTGAGGACATACCGCCGCAGAGAACCCCGATGCGGAGCGACTGAAAATGCGTTCGAAGGTTCAGGGTTTTCGTCTGCATGATGCTATCCTTGCGTCCGTGATGCAGTTCCGCGTTGTGCACGGGATTTGATAAAACTGTGTCCCACTTTCCAGACATCGCCTGCGCCGAGCGTTACCAGGACATCGCCCGGTTGGAGCAATGTTGGCAGGAGCGCAGCAGCTTCTTCAAGCGTCCCGGCGAGCCGGACGTCCTTATGTCCGTATTCGCGGAGTCCTTCGTAGAGGTGCCGGGCACTGATATCAAAGCACGGTTCTTCCCCTGCCGGATAAATATCGGTAAGAAGCAAGACATCGGCATCATAGAATGCCGTCAAAAATTCCTGAAACAGATGATAGGTTCTGCTGTACCGATGCGGCTGAAACACGACCACAATGCGCTGCTGCGCTATATTCCGCACTGCACGCAGCGTCATCTTTATCTCGGTGGGATGGTGTCCGTAGTCGTCGATCCATACAATGCCTTGTTTGGTGCCGCGCACCTGCAGCCGGCGCTGAATACCCCGACAATCCCACAGTGCCTTCTTAATCGTTTGGAACGGCAGTGAAAGCTCGATACCTACGCCTATTGCTGCAAGAGCATTGTACACATTGTGCATCCCCGGCAAATGCAGTTTTATACCCCCGAGCCTTTTTTCATGGTGGTAAACAGCAAAAGAGGTTTTGAACCCCGCAAGCGTAATATCGCGCGCTTGCAGATCAGCTTGCGATGCGCACCCGTAGGTCAGCATGCGTTTCTTGATTCGAGGAATGATGCTCTGGATGTGCGGATCGTCAAGGCAGATTACCGCAAGCCCGTAGAACGGCACCTTGTTGATGAAGGCTAGAAACGCGTCTTTGATCTGCTCGATGTCTTGATAAAAATCCATGTGTTCACGGTCGATATTGGTCACCACGGCAATCGTGGGCGGCAGGTTGAGAAACGATCCGTCGCTTTCATCGGCTTCTGCTACCAGAAAATCACCGGTGCCGAGCACCGCATTTGCATCGGTTTTGATGAGTTTTCCGCCGATCACAATCGTAGGATCCAGGCCGCCATGCTGGAGTACTGCAGCCACCAGCGAAGTGGTCGTGGTTTTGCCGTGCGCTCCGGCAATGGCAATACCGTATTTCAGACGCATGAGCTCTGCGAGCATCGCGGCCCGCGGGATAACCGGAATGTTGCGCTCCTGCGCGCACATGACCTCTGGATTATCGGGCCGCACTGCAGAGGACACGACGGCCACGTCAATATCGGTAATATGCTTACGGTCATGGCCGTAAAAAATGCGCGCGCCGCATTTTGCCAGATGTTCGGTGATCTCGCTCTTCTTCAGGTCAGAGCCGCTCACCCGATAGCCGAGGTTCAAGAGCAGTTCGGCAATGCCGCTCATGCCAATGCCACCGATCCCGATGAAATGAATGTGTTGGTCTTTTTTGTACATAACGTATGCGTACCGTCTTCAGACAAACCCTGTGAAGTGCGCTATGCTGAGTAAAAACACCGGATACTCAGCGTGCAACATTTTTACCCGTCTTCACCATCCTCCGACATGCTGCCACAATATCCTGTGCTGCATGCGGTCGCGCAAGGGTTAATGCTTGCCGCCCCATTACGACACACCGCGCAGGATCATCGATCAACTCACGCAACAAAGCGCCGAGCCGCTCTCCGGATAACTCGCGCTGCGGCAACAGAATTGATGCTCCCCGCTTTGCAAATACCTGCGCATTACGCTCTTGATGATTGCCAGCGGCAAACGGATACGGCACAAGCACCGATGCAGTCCCGCTTAAAGCAAGTTCGGCAAGGGTCGAAGCCCCTGCACGACACAGAACCACGTCTGCTCTGCTGAACCATTTGGCCATGTGTTCGACAAACGGTGCGACCTCTGCTGGAATGCCGTGCACTGCATATTGCTCCTTCAGCATGTCACAGTCAGCAGCACCCGATTGGTGGAGCACATAGATTCGATCTGCACGATCGCGCAACGCTGGAAGCGCCTGAGCCATTGCAGTGTTGATGGCCCGTGCCCCTTGGCTTCCGCCGCACACACACAAACAAAAGCGATCTTTGCATGTCGTTGCGTGCCGCCCGAATTCCTCACGCACCGGAAGCCCTGTAACCGTGGTTTTTGCCGCAGGAAAATACGCACGGCTTTCCTCAAAACTCACAAATACGGCATCAGCGATTATCCCGAGCAGGCGGTTTGCAAGCCCGGGAACGCTGTTCTGTTCGTGGATGGCCGTCGGAATCCCAAGAGCATAAGCTGCCGTAATCGCCGGGAATGAACTGTATCCGCCGAGACCCACCACAATATCGGCATGGGCATCCTTAACATAGCGGAGCGCCTGCAAAAAAGCCACCGGTACCGCAGCAAGCGCAGCACACTGTTGCAGTATGTTTTTCCCTTTAAACCCTTTTGCTGCCAGTGTTTTCAACGGAAACCCATATGTTGGCAGCACCCGAACTTCAATACCATGGGGGCTGCCAAGAAAAAGAATTTGTGTCTGGGGGTCCTGCCGCCTCCACTCCTGCGCGACGGCAATGCCCGGAAACAGATGGCCGCCGGTTCCGCCGCCGGCAATCACAACGTTCATGACCGCGCCGTGACATGAGGTTGACTGGACATATTCACCAAAATGCCAATGGCCAGTTGATGGCTGAGCAGCGCCGAGCCACCATAGCTCACAAACGGCAGCGGCATTCCTTTTGTCGGCAAAAGCCCTGTCACAACGCCCATATTCAATACTGTCTGCACACCGATCAGCACCACAATGCCGAACGCAACATAGGCGCAAAATGGGTCATAGCATTGCATAGCAATTCGTATCCCGCACCCGATAAGTAATGCAAAAAGGGCAATAACAACTATCACCCCGACAAATCCGAGTTCTTCGCCGATAACCGACAGGATAAAATCCGTATGCGGCTCGGGAAGGTAATACAGTTTCTGATACCCCTTTCCCAGGCCTGTACCGGTGAGCCCCCCAGACCCAAAGGCAAGAAACGACTGGATGATTTGAAAACCGCTGCCAGTCGGGTCCTTCCATGGATTGAGAAACGTTATCCAGCGTTCAAGGCGGTATCCTTTGTGAACCACAAGACATGCACCGGCAATAGTGGCAACAGCGACCATGCCAACAAGATAGCGCCGGTGAATCCCTGCGACAAACAACATAATGAACACGACAATGGCAAGCATGGCTGCCGTTCCGAAATCCGGTTGGATAAGGATTAAGGCGCAGACGGGAAGCGCGATGAGCAGGTGCGGCACCACGCCGACGGAAAACGTTTTAATGCGCTCGGGATCCTTTTTTGATAGGGAACAGGCAAGCGCGATGATCACGGCGAGTTTGGCAAGCTCTGCAGGCTGAAAGGTAAACGGCCCCACATGCAGCCACCTCACCGCGCCGCCTGCTTTTACGCCCAAACCAGGAACCAGCACGAGCCCGAGCAACACAATGCTGCCTCCCCACCAGAGATACGCATAGCGTCGCAAGGTGCTTGAAGAAATGCGCATCATAGCAAGCATACCGATAATGCCACACAGACCAAACACCAGCTGTTTTTTCAGAAAATACGCGCTGTCATGATATTTCTGTGCCGCGAGGAGCGAGCTGGAGCTGTAGATCATAATGATGCCGAGGCCGATCAGCGCCATCGGAATACACACAAGAATTACATGGGTTATGCTTTTGTTGTTCATGGCTGTATGGCATTTTTCAATTTATGAACCGCTTCACAAAAGCACCGGCCGCGGTGCTCATAGCTGCGAAACATATCAAAACTTGCGCATGCGGGCGACAGGAGCACCCGGTCGCCGGCAGCGGCAAGCGAATACGCATGGCGCACTGCTTCTTCAAGTGTCGCCACGCGGAAGGTCGGCACCAGAGAACCGAGCTCTGCGACAATACGCTCTTGTGCTTCTCCAAGGACAATCAGCGCCTTAACTTTTTCTGCAACAAGCTCCCGAAGCGGGCGGTAGCTGCCGCCCTTATCCTTACCGCCGGCGATCAAAATAATCGGTGGATCAAGACTTTCAAGTGACCGAACACATGCGCCCACATTCGTGCCTTTTGAATCATTGTAAAAAGTAACGCCGTTCACTTCGGCGACAAATTCCATGCGATGCGGCAGCCCCTGAAATTCGATGACTGCCGTGCGGATCGTGTCCGGATCTACACCGCAGACAACGCCGACCGTAACGGCAGCAAGCATATTCTCTCGATTGTGTGCCCCTTGCAGACGGGCACCCTCGAGCGAGAAGGCGGATTCAAGGACGCCGGGTATTCGAATATGCGCATATCCGTTCCAAAACACACCTTCGTCAAGAACGGCCGCTGTACTGAAAAATACAACTCGGCTGCGGGCCTGATGCGCGAGATCACGTACGTTCGGATCGTCATAGTTGAGAATCGTTACATCCTGATCACGTTGGTTTTTAAAAATGTTGCTTTTTGCCTGCACATACTCGTGAAACGTCGGATGCCGGTCGAGATGGTCGTCGGTAATGTTGAGGAGCACACTGACATCAGGTCGGAACTGTTCGATTGCCTCAAGCTGGAAGCTGCTTATTTCGGCGACAATATAGTCAAACGCGTCCTGCTCGCGCACAACATCGATAAGGGGCGTCCCGATGTTGCCGCCGACAAACACCCGTTTTCCCGCGCGCGCAAGCATGCTCCCGATTAACGACGTTGTTGTCGTTTTGCCGTTCGTGCCGGTCACAGCGATCAGGGGCACCCGCAAAAAACGGGAGGCAAGTTCAATCTCGCTGATGACCTCAATACCACGGCTGCGCGCTTCAATAATTGGCCGTTGCATCAAGGGTACACCAGGGCTGACCACAATACAATCCTGGTGCGTAAATGTTTCGATCCGATGACCGCCGGCTTCAACCTTCACGCCGCGCTCTAAAAATTCGCGGGGGACATCGATGCGATGCTGCATGTCAGTCAGCGTCACAACAGCGCCTCGATCGAGCAAAAACCGGGTCGTGGAAAACCCTGTTTTTCCGAACCCGACAACCAAAACTTTTTTTCCCGCAAGCTGCATTGGGCTATCTCAATTTCAGGGTGCTGAGGGCAAGCAGTGCAAACACACTGCCGATAATCCAAAACCGGACGATCACTTTCGGCTCGGCCCAACCGGCAAGCTCGAAGTGATGGTGCAGTGGTGCCATTCTAAAGATACGCTTCCGCCGCAATTTAAACGAACCGACCTGCATAATGACCGAGAGTGCTTCCAATACAAAAACGCCGCCGACAATTGCCAGCAGCACTTCATGTTTGGTGATGACCGCAACGGTACCAAGCGATCCGCCGAGTGCAAGCGACCCCACATCGCCCATAAAAATTTCTGCAGGGTGAGTATTGTACCACAGGAAACCCATCCCCGCGCCTACCAGCGCGCCGCAGAAAACCGTCAGCTCACCAGCGCCGCTGACAAAGGTAATTTTCAGGTACTGTGCGATTCCCGCATGACCAGTGCTGTAGGCAAACAGCAAATAGGCAATCGCCACGATCAGCACCAAGCCGATGGCAAGCCCATCAAGCCCATCGGTTAAGTTCACGGCATTCGATGCGCCCGTGATTACGAGCATTACAAAAGGGATATACCAGATGCCAAGATCAGGCACGACTCGCTTAAAGAACGGAATGGTTACATTGGTTGTGTGTCCGGGCAAAAAGTACAGATACACGGCAACCCCGGCAGCAACGACAAGCTGCAGTATAAATTTCTCACGGGCTTGCAGTCCTCGCGAGCTTTTGCCGCTCAGTTTTTTCCAGTCATCCAGAAATCCGATAGCACCCATCCCGACCATTGAAAACAGCACCACCCACACGTACTGATTGGTAAGATCTGCCCACAAACCGGTTGCGACAACAACGGAAAAGAGAATGAGCAACCCCCCGCCGGTCGGTGTGCCGGTTTTTTTCAGATGTGTTGCCGGACCGTCATCACGCACGTGCTGGCCGATGCGGCGCTGCCGCAACGTTCTGATGAGTGGCGGCATCAGCACGAGCGTCAGAATAAGCGCCGTCACCGTTGCATAAATGGTGCGGAACGTAATATACCGAAATACGTTCAGCACGCTTATATATTCATGCAACGGATAGAGCAAAAGATAGAGCATAGCGTTCCTTATCCTGAAGACGCATGAGCGGCGTCGGCAGTAGTGCTGCGGAGCACGTCAATCACCCGTTCCATACGGGCGCCGCGCGACCCTTTGACAAGAATGACATCGCCGGGCCGCAGAATCGTGCATAATTCCCGACCGAGTGTTTCGGCATCTTCCCTGCTTACAACACGGTCATCGGACATACCGCCTGCAAGCGCACCGTCACGTATTGCAGCGGCAAACGCACCGGTCACATATAAAAAGTCCAGCGCACATGCTGCAGCGTATTTTCCGATCTCGTAATGAAACTCGTGGCTGCGCTCCCCAAGCTCCAGCATATCGCCGAGAACTGCGATCCGACGGTATGCACCTGCGTACGCAGAAAGCACCTGCAAGGCGTGCTGCATCGACAGTGGGTTTGCATTATAGGCATCGTTGATCACCAGCACCTCCTTGATACGGAGAAGTTCCATCCTGCCGGGAACGCCGCGGAATGCTGCAAGACCTGCTGCAATGTCATTGATGTCAATGCCAAGTGCACCGGCAATGGCTGCTGCGGCCAAAGCATTGCTGACAAAATGGCGTCCCGGTACCTGAAGCTGAACCGGCACACGCCTGCCGAACATCTGGAGTTCAAATCGAGTTCCTGATCCGTTTGCTGCATAAGGTCCTGCAATGGTAACATCACCACCGTTGATACCGAACCGCACGACCCGAGCTTTGGTGCGCGCAATGAGTCTTGGACTCATCGGGTCATCATTGTTGACGATTGCCGTTCCCTCCGGTGGCAGGCTTTCGAAGAGCTCTGCTTTGGCAGCAGCAACGGCATCAAGGGTTTTGAGTTGTTCAAGATGCGATGGGCCGATATTGGTAATAAGCCCGATACGGGGCATGCTGATATCGCACAACCGCCTGATCTCCCCGGGTTCGCTCATCCCCATTTCAAGAATTGCCGTCGCATGATCGGGCTGGAGGCTGCAGAGCGATAAGGGCAGACCGATAAGATTATTAAAGTTGCCCGGCGTACGAAAACACGGTCGGCATCGTGAAACGATCGACCACGCCATCTCTTTGGTGGATGTTTTACCGTTGCTTCCGGTAATTGCAACAAGTATGGTCTGACATCGTTCACGCCAGCAGCGGGCGATAGCACCAAGCGCCTGCAGGGGATCATCCACCTCGATCAAAACCGCCCCAGAAGGAAGCGTTTGGATTGGTACACCACCGCGTTTGAGCAACGAGCCGACCGCGCCTGCAGCCAGTGCAGCCTGAATAAACATATGTCCGTCGGTTTTTGTCCCGCGCAAGGGGACGAACAGCGCATTCTCTCCTACCGTGCGCGAATCAACGGTCATGCTGCGGACAACAGCATCTTTCGATCCGGATATCAAATGGCCACCGGTCGCCTTACAAATCTCAGAAACCCGTAGTTCCACGCCTCTCCCTCCTGCTGTTATAAAAACAGCCGCCGCTGCACTGGGCAAACGCCTCACGCGCAACCTCACGGTCGTCAAAATGTGTGCGCATACCGTGGACTTCCTGATATGTTTCATGCCCTTTGCCGGCAATCAACACAACATCGCCGGCGCGGGCTGCCCTGATCGCAGCCGTAATAGCGCTACGGCGATCCGGAACGATTGCATAGAAGCCCGTGCGGTCAGTGCTGAGAGCTTCTGCGTTAATTTTTGTATACCCCTGCTGCTGCACCCCCGGTTCGATCTCGCTGATAATAGCATGAGGATCTTCACGCCGCGGGTTGTCCGATGTAAGAATCACACAGGTGCTGTATCGCGCTGCGACAGCCCCCATAACCGGGCGTTTTTGCCGGTCGCGGTCCCCGCCGCAACCGAACACTGTAATAATCCTCTCAGCACCTGCTTGTTTGAGTGTTTCCAGCACCTGCGCCAGTGCATCGCCGGTATGAGCATAATCAACAAACACTGCAATACCAGCATCGTTCTCCACACGTTCCATGCGACCGGGAACCCCACAAAGCTGTGCAATGCCCTGCCGTATCGCTTCAAGCGGTATGGTGCACGCCGTTGCGATCGCACACGCAGCAAGAATATTGTACAAATTAAAACGACCGACAAGCGGCGACCGGATTGATACCGTGCCGCGGGGCGTTATAATGTCAGCATGAATGCCGTCCAGAGAGAGAGCAGCACGGGTTGCATAAACATCGCCATGCGTGCTCCCATACGTGATACATCGTCCCTTGACGCGCTCGATCAAGGGAGCGCCATAGGGATCATCGCAATTGATAATCGCGGTTGTGTGGGGTTTTGAGGATGCCGGCAGCACCTCCGTAAAAAAACGCTCCTTACAGTGAAAATATTCCTCCATGGTACCATGGTAATCAAGATGCTCGGGGGTGAGATTGGTAAATACCGCAACGTCAAACGCGCATCCGTCAACCCGATGCTGGTGCAGTCCGTGTGAGGAAACCTCCATAACGATGTACCGGCTGCCTGCATCGGCCATTTCGCGCAGCAGCGATTGAAGCCGAACAGGATCCGGCGTTGTACGGTCTGCCTCGCGCTGCTCCGTGCCGAAACGGTAAACAACGGTACTGATCAACCCGGTCGGGGTACCCGCAGCGTGCAGAATTGATTCGGTCAGGAAAGCTGTTGTCGTCTTGCCGTTGGTACCGGTAATACCGATAAGGCCGACTCGGGCTGAGGGATATCCATACAGCCGTGCAGCAAGATGGGCAAGCGCCTTTCTGGTGTCTCTGACGACGAGATTCGCAACTCCTGGTCTACAAAACGGGTGTTGCGTAACAAATGCCCGTGTCCCCGCCTGGTAGGCATCCTGTAAAAAAGCATGGCCATCTGCCGTACTGCCGGGAATTGCGACAAACAAAGCTTCTGGACCGGCTTGTGCGGAATGCGTTACAATCTGCGTGATATCATACTGTTCATCGCCGTAAAACTCCACAACATCCGGTATGGTTCGCAACTGCTGCAATTTCATCCCAATGGTTTAATATGGTGGACACGCGTATGTGTTTCCTGCCATGAGCGCCGCGGCACTGGCTCTGATCCCTGCACCGACTGATGCGGTGGCACTTTTAAATAATGGAGAATGGCATGTGCCATCTTGCCGAATGCGGGTGCCGCAACTTCACCGCCAAATCTCATTTTCTGCGGCTCATCAATCATCACGACAATAGTGATCCGCGGATCATCGGCCGGGACAAATCCGGCAAACGATGCCAAAACCTTGCTGTGCGAATATCCGTTCTCATCGAGCTTTTCTGATGTGCCGGTTTTTCCTGCAACCGCAAAACCTGGAAGGGCAGCACGTTTACCGGTGCCACCTGCCACCACCTGCTGTAACATATACCGCATGGCTTCGGCGGTTTCAGGTGAGATCACCCTGCATCGTACCAACGGCGCTATCTCCTGCACGGTCATGCCGGTTGCATCGACAATTCGCTTGACCATTGTCGGCCGCATCAAAAGCCCGCCGTTAGCAAGCGCACTGTAGGCGACTGCAAGCTGTATCGGGGTAACCGTAATGCTGTGCCCAAATGCGATCGTGCTTTGGGTGTGCTCGGAACATGCAGCAAGCGGTGGCAGTGCTCCCGGAACCTCGCCGGGGAATTGGATACCGCTGAGCTGCGTAAACCCAAAGCGTTTGATATATTTATAGAGATTTTCACGCCCGAGTTGCTGGCCGATCTTGCTGACACCGATATTGCTTGAATGCTTGATGATCGAGGCCACATCGAGCCATCCATAGGCATGCACATCGTGGATCACCTTGTTGGCAACACGGTATGCGCCGTGCTCGCAAAAAAACATATCCGTCGGACGCACCACCCGCTCTTCAAGCGCAGCGGCGACAAGAAACGACTTGAATGTTGAGCCGGGCTCAACCACATCGGTCACTGCGCGGTTCCGCCACACCTCAGGCGACGCCTCGTGGTAGCGGTTGGGATTAAACCGCGGCACCGAAGCTGCTGCAAGGACATCGCCCGTGAGCGGATCCATGACCACGGCAATGCCACCTTTCGCCTCAGCGCCTGCGACGGCAGCTTCAAGTTCCTTCTCTGCAATATACTGAATGGTCTTGTCGATGGTAAGAACGACATCACATCCCTTGGTCTGATCAGGATTCAGAATACCTTCAACAAAGACACGGCCTCCACGGGCATCGCGATCAACGTAGATGGTGCGCGGTGTGCCTTTTAAAATTCGGTCGTATTCGCGCTCGATCCCTTCAAGCCCTTGGGTGTCAAGGCCAGCAAATCCGATGACCTGTCCTGCAAGTTCCATGTTGGGATAAAAGCGCTGCGATTCTTTAAGCAAGCCGATACCGTCGATCTTCAGCTCACGAATCGCATCCGCCTGCGCATCGGTCAATTTCCGTCTGATCCACACAAACGGTTTTGTGCTTTCAAGAAACGTTGCAATCTCATGCTCTGACACTCCAAGAACAGGAGCAAGCTGTGCGGCAACGGCGTTACGGTCGTCAATCAGTCGAGGCCGTGCATACAACGACTCCACCTCAATACTCACCGCAAGCTCAGAGCCGTTGCGGTCGTAAATCGTGCCCCGCCATGGCGCCAGGGTGATGGTGGTTTGATGCTGGCTGCGCAAAAGAGATTTTAGTTCCTCGGATTGCACCACTTGGAGGCAAAAGACCCGAACCGACACCACAGCGAACAGTGCCAGCAACACCAGCCCCACAATGCGAATGTTTTTCGTCAGTTCGGTGCGAGTCCTTATTTTGACCATGGCAATGTCACCGTTTGATCCGGCCGAGGCACGGCCATACCCAGCTTTGACGTTGCAATCCGTTCAATGCGGGACGGCGCGCGGAGTTCGGCACGTTCGAGTTTCAGGCGCTTGTTTTCCTGAAGCAACGCTTCATGGGTGCGATATGCATCCGAAATGCGATAGCCAATTTCGATAAAATAAATCCTCACCCACAGCGCAAGAAAAAACGCTGCGAGCAGCAATACGGCCATGCAGACAATATACATTGCATCGCGGGGGGTTGTATCCGTGTCGCGCTTAATGTTTTGGCGCGCCAAAACATTGGTATGGATAAAACGCTCTGTCATCCGTGCCACGCCGAGCATGCTTATGCCACCTTCTCTGCTGCCCGCAGACGGGCGCTTCGAGAACGCGGGTTATCGGCAACCTCATGCGCTGAAGGTCGTAGCGGTTTTCGTGTGAGGATCCGTACCTTTGGCATACCACCACACACGCAGACCGGAACGCCCGCAGGGCATTGACATCCCCGCTCCCATGCGCGAAACTTTTTCTTAACAAGACCATCTTCAAGCGAATGGAATGAAAGAACACAGATCCTGCCGCCGGGCATAAGCACCTCATGGGCTGCATCAAGTCCTTGGTCGAGGTTGTTAAGCTCATCGTTGACTGCAATACGGATTGCCTGAAATGTTCTGGTAGCCGGGTGAATGGTGTCGGAACGGCGATGCCAAGGAATGGCTTCGATCACCAACTGGGCAAGCTGGGTTGTGGTCGTGATCGGTGTTCGCTCACGCTCGCGGACAATATGACGTGCTATGCGGCGCGCCCAGCGCTCCTGTCCGTAGCGGTGCAGCACATCGGCCAGCTCCTGTTCAGTCCATCGGGCAAGCAAATCGCATGCGGTTACTGGTATGCTCAAATCCATCCTCATATCAAGGGATGCATCGGTTGTGAAACCAAACCCGCGATGCGAACTTTTAAGCTGCTGTGTTGAAACACCAAGATCAAACAGAATCCCATCGATTGCCTGGACTCCGATCGAGGAGAGCAGCCCCCGCAAGTTCTTAAAATTGCCGTGCAGCACCATCGCCTTCTCCCCAAATGCGCTCAATGCTGCCCGTGAGCGCTGCACTGCTTCTCTATCACAGTCAATGGCGATCAACCGGGCTATACCCGGATATCGCTGCAAAAGGCAGAGACCGTGCCCCCCGCTTCCCGATGTTGCATCAACATAAGTTCCCCCGTCGCGGCAGGCAAGCATTGTCGCGACCTCGGTTGCCATCACGGGCACGTGGATTGCGGACATACCATACCCTACAGCCCGACATCATGCCGAAACATCCTGAGTTCTTCTGATTGTCCAAAGGATTCCTCTTGCTGCACAATGCTATAAAACCGCTCGGCATTCCATATTTCAAAATGATCGATGAGACCGACGATCACGACATTCTTTTCAAGCTGTGCGTATTTTTTTAAACTCGGCGGAACCAAAATCCTCCCCTGTTTGTCAATACAACATTCGCTTACCCCACCAATGAGAAACCGTTTGAAATTCTTCACCGTATCAGAGGTATCGGGACGACTGAGGATTTTTCGCTCGAGTTCCGCCCATTCCTCAACAGGATATCCGATCAAACACATATCTAAATTTGTAAGCATGATCGTCGGGTCTTGCCTTTTGCTCAGAACCTCTCTAAATTTTGCCGGCATGATGATCCGACCTTTTTCGTCAATAGTCTGATCGCTTCTTCCACGAAACACGATGTCTGCCTGAAATTGGATTAACAAACCATTTTTTACCACAATTTACCACTATACCGAGGGAATATAGTATGCAGATGCGGTGTTGTCAAGAGAAAAAATTAAGCATTTTTAACCAGTTTTATACGTTTTTATTTATAAATACCACAATATATTGTTGTACCTTTGTTAAATCTATACTATATGTTGAAAATAATACGGGGACAATAAAATAATAAAAAAAAATTCTATGCATAATTATTTTCTTAATTGTGTTTATTTTTGGCAAATGTTGACTAAAAAAACCTTGAAAACTTGTAACAAAAAATATACTTTTTACAAAAGTATCATGAAGCAAGCCATCACCATGAAAATAATGCTTTTTTTTACTGTGCTCTTTTGTCTTTCCACTATGCCCTGCAATGCCTATGGCGAAGCCGATACCTATTATACAGTGCAGCTCATGGCCGCATCTGCCCGTGCAACAGCCATGTCATATAGTGTAAAAATGAAGGCGCAGGGAGTTGAAACATTCATTGAAAAAACACCCGACACAACAACCGGTGCGATTTGGAAAGTCAGAACCGGAAGGTTTTTGCGCAAAACCGATGCAGAGCAGCTTGCGGCCTCAATGCGAGCACAAAGTATTGATTGTTGGGTGACAACTACAGCCATACACCAACCTGCGCAGCCGGCAGCATCTTCTGCTAAATCTGACAACCGAACCGATGTTCCACCAGTAGCCGCTGCTGGCGCAGTGCAGCATGAGTTATCAAAACCGTTTTATTCATTTAAATATTTTAACCCCGATGATAATGCCCTCCATGTCACCACAGCCCAGCATTTGATTCCGGAACGCCTGCGGAAATACATCAGAGAGGTTACCGTGTATCCGGTCTGCGTGACCTCAATTAACGAAAAAACCCTTCTGATCAGTATCTCTTTGGAAAACACAACCAAACAGGTAAGTCTCTGTGAGCTTACGCCGCCCGAGCAGAAGATTCCTGCGCCCTGTATCAGGGAACTTGAAACAACGATTGCACCACAGCAGATGCGGCTTAGATATTTTCCGCACCTGACACGGCCGGATGGAACACTTGAAGGTTCTCTGTATCTTGAAAACGGGGATTCTCTTGCCTGTGATATGGTACGAAAAGGTATTGCACGGTATAACCCGGAACGCGTTTCGGTATTTGAGATAAACGATTTTAAGGAAGCCGAAAAGAGCGCGCGTACCGATAAGCGCTGCATCTGGGGCATGCCCTAATCTCGAAAAATGAATGCTTGCGAAACAGCACCATTTTACCGAAAACAAAATCGAACGAAAATTTGTGCAATCGATAGCGACTGCACCTACGCATTTTTTGATAAGAGAGGAGCTAGGGTTACATGAAAAAAATCGGTCTGGGGACACGGCCTTCTGAAATCAAGGAGCGGGAAACCGACATTGAGCTTGATATTTCACGGACGGACGAGGATACCAGGGATCGGTCGCTCCCCCGAACCGGCCGCTCCGGCAAAGGCCGTTCTGGTGTGTCGGCAGGCACCATTGTCGGTATTGTCATTGCCTCAATAGCAGCCGGCGTTCTCATCTCCATCGGGCTTTTTTCGGGATTTTCTACAACCGTACAAGTTGCATCGATACGGTGCGCTGTCGGCGGGAAAGAGATTGAGGTGAAAAATGGAGACACCCTGCAGGTAAAATATGCGGACGGGTTGCGCTTGTTGCACATTACGTGCATGGGGCTGTACCGCTTTTTTCCGCCAAAAGACCTGACCGTTGAAGTAGTCGGCATCCCAGACACAGCAAATCGCTATCATGAAAACATCATCCCGTTGCTCAAACCTGAGGAAAAACTCACCTACGACATCCAGATAGCCCATGCCGGGCAACGTGCAGGAAACATTACGCTTGTGCTTGATATGGATGCGCAGGACTGGATTGCTCGCGCCGACTCGCTTGAAGATAAAAAACTGCAGATGCAATGCTACAACCGTGCGGTTTCGATAAACCCCGCAGCCGATGAAGCACACATCGCACTTGGAAGATTGTACGAAAGTGAGAAAAAATATACGCAGGCAATAACCGAATACGAAGCCGTCATCCGCATAAAACCAGACCATGTGCCGGCGTTGAAAGCACTGGCAGCACTATACAAAAAGACCGGCAACCATGCACAGGTTGTTGACCTGTACGAAAAACTTGCAAAAATCGAATCATCACAGGCCGACAAATATTACTATGAAGCTGCTCTGGCTGCAGAAAAGCTGGGTAATGATGACCGGGCACAAGAATTGTATCAAAACATCCTTGCAGTGAATTCCTCCCACCTCGATGCCCGCCAGCGGCTTATCAAACTGTATGAAAAAAATAAGCAATGGAAAAAGGCTGTTGAACACACGCAGGCACTCCTGACGCTCAATCCCAAAAACGCTGATCTCTATCTTTACCTGTCTGATCTGTACGCAAAACAGAACAACCTCTCTGAAGCCGTGAAAACCGCAGAGCAAGCGCAAAGGCTCAGGCCGAACGACGGCGCGGTCATGCTGCAGCTTGCAATGCTCTATGAAAAGTCAAAAAACGACGACAAGGCCATTGAATGGTACAAAAAGGCGGTTGAGCGCAACAAAAAAAACGCTGCTGCACACAATAACCTCGGTCTGCTGCTCGAAAAGAAAGGCAACCTGCAGGAAGCCATCTTGTATTATGAAAAAGCGGTAGCACTCGACCCGAAAAACCCGGATATGTACCGCAACCTCGGCGATGCCTATGAAAAAAGCGGGAATGTAAGCAAGGCAATTCAGATGTATGAAAAGCTGCAGCAGAACGACCCAAACAATCCCGATGCCCTTGAAGCATTGGCGGTTCTGTATTACAAGGCAGGATCAAAGGAAAAATCGCTGAACGCCTACCGAGAGCTTGCCAAACGGGAGCCGAAGAACGTGCTCTGGCATCAAAAAGTCGCCTACCTATGCGAGGACCTCGGTAAAATCGACGAGGCGCGCACTGCCTATAAGACCATACTGACACTTGACCCCAACAACACCGAAGCAAAGCAGCGGTACGTAGAGCTTGCTAAGCGGAAGATCAAAAGCAAAGGGAAATAACATACCGCCACACAATCAGGTCTTGCTTTTTCACCAAGAACGATGTATAGATTCGTGAGCATTGTGGTTTGACAGCGCGCCCTTAGATCAGATGGATAGAGCGGGGGACTACGAATCCGCAGGTCAGAGGTTCGATTCCTCTAGGGCGCGCCACGATAAAAAGGGTTACAGCTTTATTTGCTGTAACCCCTTTTCTTTTCAGCATCTCGGTGGGGTATGCCTCACACCGTCAAGAGGTTTTCTGTTCTTAATTACAAAAATCACCTATGGTATGCAGCGGACTCCCTTTTGGGGAGTCATACAATACGCAACAGATAATAAAAAGAAGGTGTATCATAACAGAACCGAGAAGGGAGTACGATCGGACAGTTAAGTATGAGGCAGTAAAGTTAATGGTGGCACATCTTTTTTCTCTGAGATTTTAATGTCAATACGCAGTTGTTAACGTTCTATGGTATGGGCACGCATCTTTCTTCATAGATTGCCCCATTAACCAAAAATAGTCATTCATAGACATTGCAGAAATCGTAGGGTTATTCATTTTTAATTTATCTGTAATTATTAGAAGTGCTTGAATTGTACAAGCTCTTATCTCCAACTCCTCACGACTACCGTGCGGAATTAGTACTTGTCGATCAACAATGTCACACAGCCTCTGCGAAAAAGATAGAATCCCCATATATCTAAGAACTTGCGGTATTTTATAATCCGCGCAACCCGTAAGATCTTCCTCTCCTCTCAGCAAAAAAATTTTATTTTGATGTAGAAAAGAGCAAATATCATGGACAAGCAATTGAGCACGTTTATGAAAATGGACCTCTATCTCTCTCACACCATTTTTTGGGGAAGAATTACCGCACGGGAGCATTTTTTTGGAAGAATCATAAAATAACGGAAACTCATATATAACAAGATCCAAAAGTTCCGATGCACTAGCACAACCATAAACCACGTTATAGAAATTCCCATTAAACTTTCTAGTAACAATTTCCCCAAGTTCCTTCCAATAGGATGTTCTTTCTTTTAGTAATGGAATTTGCCCCTCTCCTCTTAATATGTATGAAACGGTATTAACATCAATATCTTTTAGTTTTGTTGGGGTAATAATCAATTTATCAGAATCAAGAGCTCGTCGTAGGGCACCAAGAAGTGCCCATGTTCCATCATACTTCTTACCTTGATACGTAAGTGTCCATTTCGGTTCACCCCAATAACAGAAACTTATTGAATTGAAAACAAATAGCAAATTGATTTTTTCATGTACGGTCAAATCCGAAAAATCAAACGGAGTGGCTGACCACCAATTGCATAATTCATCCGAATTGAACGTTTCACAGAATTTATTAATTGCTGCATCATTAATTTTTACGTCCTCTGCATGCAAACAAACCTCTGCAGTTGTTGCTTTAACTAATTCAACAGCAGGAATATTTTTTTGTTTTTTTGCCCACATAATCACTACTTTCTTATTCAGGGATTCGCACTTTTACATACCCCGCCACCACAAAAGTACTGAAAAAAAATACCAATGACAATTTAGCAATAAGTAAATCCTCAACTTTTAAATTTTGGATAGTTAACAAAATTGTTTTAATACTCGCTAAACCATATCCAAAAGAAGAAATTATTGCGCATAACAAACACATTCCGCATGCAAGAATCCATTGAATTTCGATATGTTTTTGTTTATATACACCTACCAATTCCCCAATTGTTTCAGCTGCCAAAGCGCATGTCACAAGTAGCAATTCTCCATCTTTAAAGTAATCGTAAAAATTCATTTGTTTATATCCTTGGAAGTATAAACACAAAATCACTCGCAAACCAAAAGGCAAAATACTTATAGAAAGAGAAAAAATAAGCCATCGTATTAAACGATGCCAATCCCACTTTGCTGTTTTGATTTCTTCCATAAAACACCCTTACATAGTGTTTTTCTTGATTCTTCCTTGTTTGCATAAGTATAGTGTATTCAAAATGCAATTCAACTAGTTACCCCTCTCTCAGGAAACAACATATACCATTTTTTGTTTTGCATAATATTATCTCTAAAATTGCATCGTTTTTGATCATACAATGAAGCATGCATCAATGCTACAATACGATCAATGCTTATTCTTAGCTATAATTAAAATCTGATGATTCGGCTTGCAAAATCCTTAAGTCGTGAATCATGACTCACTACAACAATGGTTTTCCCTTCATTTATTAATGTCTCTATAATATTTTTGATTATGTTGATAGCTTCATTATCGATACCAGCAGTAGGTTCATCAAAAATAACCAAATCGTATCCGAAAGAAACGCTTAAAACTGATAAGAGCTTTGCATCTCGATAATGCAAGTCTGAAATCATTTCATTTCCATTTAGCCCAACAAGTGGTAACCATTTTTGTAACCATAATTCAAATTCATTATCCCGACAATCTCTCCCAAACCACAGCTCTTCTTCAACAGTCTGAGTTACAAATTGAAGCCTGGCATTTTGGAATGCATATCCCACTCGAAGACCATTCTTTATCCATCGAGCCCTTTTAGGGCTAACAGGTATTGCGCCTGCAAGTGCTAACATAGCTGTTGTTTTACCGCTCCCGTTAGGCCCCCTGAGTAGTATGCGTTCCCCTCTTTGAATAGCTATAGAGAAATTCTCAAGAACTTTAAATCCATCGATTGAGATCGTCGCTTCTTTAAGAGAAGCGATAGTTTCCCCCAGCTTCACATTACTTTTGATCTTCCAGCTAACCTCTTTAAACCCATGATCTTCCATAAATTGACGATCTTTTTTTTTGCTTAATTCATAAACGCGAACTAATCCATTTTGGCATCCAATTAAAACATCACCCGGAAAATCTTGATCATAATCTGCAAGTATGACATTTTTTTCAGGAGCATTTTTAAATAATTGCTGTAAAGCAGATTTGAGTTGCGTTCTTCCTTCTTTGTCAATATATCCAAACAGGTTATCAAGAATTAATACGTTAGCTGTGCTTGCCAGTGCGCTCGCTATCATTAAGCGTGCTTGTTGGCCACCTGAAAGAGCTGTGACGCTTTTGTAAAAGAGCCCATGATTAAATATGCCCATTAATTTGGCACATTTCATTGCACGATCAAGATCTCCATTGCTCATAATCATCAGCTCTTGTTTAACAGTCAAGCCAAGGATTGATAAATTTGGATCATCCGCTACATAGCGAACAAACCCAGACCAATCCTCTAAGCTCGTAAAAGCACTTACATGTATACCGTGTATGGTAATATCGCCTTCGACTATTTGATCCTTCTCCTGTGCCACTCCGGAAAGTGCCTGTAACAGAGTTGTTTTCCCTGCCTTGTCTTTACCGATCACTAATGCAATTTTACCGCGCTGTAGATTTAATTTTTCTGCTTTGACGGCAAAACCTTCTTTTGAGTCTACGAGAACTTTTACATTAGATGCGGTTAGCGCATGAGGATTGTTTGTTAATCGAGAATCCAAATAGGGTTTATTATAATGGGCATAAATTGTTATTTGCGATTCAGCACTTAACCTCATCATTCTCATAAAAAGTTGCATAGATACCGCTATAAATGCCTCAATATTGCGTTTTAGTTGTTCTACATCTAATTGAATCATAACAGATAATAAGCTTCGAATTCGGAACCCTCGTATTCTGAGAGAGCGTGCAGTACATAAAAAGTCAACTTTTAAAATTTGAATTAGGCGCAACCATTCAAGCATGGGCCGTTTCAAACATTGAAACGGAATAGCAGCATGCAACTCATGAATGGGTGTCGACACAAGAAAAGCTAAACCAAGTGCTGTGCTAGCAGACATTCTTAAGCCAGTGCAAATGCCATATCGAAAACCTTCAGGTGTAAATTTAAAAATTGATAGTGTATGTGTATCATTCATTCCGCCGGCAGAGTAAAAAGCCCATATCCCTAAAAAATATCCTAGACCACTTGTAAATATTGAAAATAAGAAAATAGGCTGACGTATTCCTCTATGGAACAGGGAGAAAGTGAGTATAAGAACCGTATATGCCGATACAAGAAAAAGGTCGCCAGAATGGAAGAGCTGAAGAAATGATATAAGCACTATAACTGCTATTAATCTTGTGCCCGGTTGTAGATATCTTAACATATTAGGTCATTGTATTAGGTCATTGAACTTAAAATAATTCAATCTTATCTTCAAACTATACTTTTTTATTGAACCGAGTGGACATTTTCTGTGCCAAAGTCCATGGCTTGAATATCCGATATATGGTAGCTCACCATCAGCAGGTGGCATACCGGGTTTCTGAGCAACCACAAACCGTACTGATTATTGATGGCACCGCCATCACCCGCGAAAAAATGAGAATGAAAGGGTAAGGCATTCACTAAAGTGCTGATGCCTGCCATATGCTTAACCAATAGTCAGATAAACAGGCTGCATAAAAATGTGCTAACCTAAAGCTGAATCTTTATAATCTTATCAAGGCTGATAAATTTTCAGTTTTATGGCTGAATCAGTAAAAACCGCTAAAATATAAAGACCTAGGATACTTGAAACCGTATCCCCCAAAAACCATCCGAGACTAGTACCAATCAAGGCTGCGGTCCAGTTGTTCCCAGCCACAACTTGTCCTAATCCGCCGATGAGAGAACTTATCAAAGAAATAAAAACACAAACGAAAATGCCAAGAAGAACTTGGGGAGCATTTATTTTTATACCTCGTAAAAATAAGGGTGAGATCAAAACAACGATTAAAGAAGGAATATATCCCCAGTTCCCTAACCCGAGCAATTTACCGATAAAAGCAAACACCACTGCTATAATCATTATTGAGATTAGTCTGAGCGCAGCACGAAGCACATCTTTATGATCTATGTCTGTGCTTCCAAACGTTGGATCTATTCTAAGAATTTTAAATAGCAGCCATGGTAAAAATGAATTCGCAAAGCCTCCTGCCACTAAATTCATAATAATGTCAACTGGCCCAAAACCACCGTATGCTATGATTCCCGCAAGATAAGCACCAATGCCACCAGCAAGTGTTCCGCGTATCGGGCCTAACCAAATGCCAGCTATTAATTGCAATGAAGCAGGAAGCCATAATAATGAGGCCCCCTTCGCAAAGGGGCTGCTCGTTAATGTCATCATCACATATCCAACTGCGGCAATAGCAGCAATAAAGATTCCCATCATCTGTGATTGAATAAAAGTTGCCTTGCGTCTTTGACTTTGGTAATGTGTATTCATATAGTTCCCCATAATAAAAAACTGAAAATTTTAAGAGCGTCAAAATATCTATCGGACACAATAAAATTTGGCTTGAGATTATTGAACGTTTTTATAATTTTATGAATTTTATTACAATATTAAAACAATATTTTAAAAAATTTTATGTTGTCAAGAAAAAATTGCTTTATAAAAAATCTATATAATTTATTATAAGGCAGCTAACAGCCAACCAGTGTGTCCACTCCAACAAGGAGGTAACCAGTATGGAACAAACAAAAGAGCTCATGGCGTTGCATGAAAAAGTAATGCGGTTTTTCAGAGAAATGGATGTTACCTTTGAAGTAACCAAAGAGTATTATAGGGTCCGATCCGGCTCAACTGCTGTAATCGTGCACCCGCTTCAGCTTCGTGAAAACAAAACGCTACTAAGGATCGTTGCCGTTGTGTTATCAGACGTGAAAAAGCAGGGTAATGAAGCTATGTTCGAAGAGTTTAACGAAACAAACAGCAAAACGATCTTTGGCAAAATATATTGGGAACCTTATCAAGAAGATGCAGATACCGGGAATGTTTTTTTTGAAACGTACCTCATCGGCGAAACCATGGACTTTGAAGAGTTTAGTTCGGTATTGGTTGCAACAGCAAAGACTGCTGACGAGATTGATGACAAACTGAAAAGCACATACGGGGGCAAACGTTTTTATGATGATTGATCATAACGTCACAGCAGCGCTGAAACTCCCGGCACCCGTGTTCATACAAACGCCGATCATGCCAGCATAATACCATCACCACGACTATGGCTTATACGACGCTCGATATAACCGCCATCCCATCCCCGTTGAGAATCTTTATTGATGAAGCAAGCGCTTTGTGCAAACGCCACAACACCAATGTTATAGAACCCCTGCATCTTATCGCTGCGATCGTCAGAACACGCGGAGCGGTTTTGTTTCATGATTGTGAGTGTCAGTATAATGCTATCTTTACCACATTAAACAGCCATCTGGATAGCTGCGGCAAAACTCCTGAACCGGGGATGTTTATAGATGCAGAATTGCTCGATATCATTCGTGAGCTCGCCGACACGAGCACGACTACAGCAGCCCTGTTTCTTTCGTTGTTAAAAAAAACACACGACAAAGTCCCGGATGATCTGAAATCGTATATTGCCTCATTAGCCGACAACATTCAGAGCACCCAAGAACCTGAACCTGCGGCTACACCACACAGTACCGACACTGCAACGCAAAGCCCCCCGATGCAAGACACAACCATTACCATTGGGCAGATGCCCTTCAGTGCCCCGGCCGTTGCGCCAAACGCAGAACCGGAAAAAAAACCGCTACGGCAGCCCTATATTACGTACTGGGATGCACATTTCATTGCATCGTTCCCTCACGCTATTGTGGGGCGTGATGCGCTCCTAAAAAAAATAGTTCCGGTACTGTTGAGAAGGGTTGATCCTGCC
>JAOAHH010000045.1 GCA_026415325.1 Thermodesulfobacteriota bacterium
TATTCTCAAAGAGAGATTTGTCCCGGTCATTTATCTTTCTGCATACAGCGATGAAGAGACCGTTTTGCGGGCAAAACGCACTGAACCGTATGCCTATTTAACAAAGCCGATTAACGAACTGGAATTACGCCTCAATATCGAGATGGCATTATACAAGGCTGCTATTGATAAAAAACTCCGTGAAAGCGAGCAACTCTACCGTACCATCATAGAAACTATCGGCGAAGGCATTATCGGAAAAGAGGCCTCAGGCAAGATTATCCAATGGAACAAAACAGCAGAAGAAATATTCGGCATACCTGCTCTTGAGGCAATCGGCCGAACATCTTTAGGTTACCTCTTGCCGACAATCTATGAAGACGGTTCGCCGTTCCCGGGTCATCAGCATCCTTCAATGCATACCTTGCGCACCGGTGAACCATGTCACAATGTAATTATGGGCATTCAAAAACAAGACGGTGACTGCCGGTGGGTCTCGATAAACACAAAACCACTCTTCACCAGCAAAGACAAAAAGCCCTCTGCAGTCGTGATTTCTTTTAGAGACATAACTGCGTTCAGGCAAGTTCTTGAACGACTAAAGGAGAACGAAACGCGGTACGAACTGATACTTTTTGGTGCTGACTTGGGAACATGGGATTGGCATATCCCATCAGGGAAGGTTGTTTTTAATGAGCGGTGGGCGGAAATGCTGGGTTACTCACTCAAAGAGACTGAACAACATCTTCATACATGGGAATCACTGGTACATCCTGATGATAGAAAGCATGTCCTTAGAGTGTTATATGAGCATCTGGAAGGTAAAATCGATCACTATGAATCTGAACACCGTTTGCGCCATAAATCAGGGAGATGGGTGTGGGTATTTGATAAAGGGAAAGTCATTGAACGTGATGCAGCCGGCAAACCCATCCGCGCCTGCGGAACACACCTTGACATCACCATGCGCAAACAAACTGAAAATGTCTATACAGCTCGGCTTCGTTTGCTGGAACTCGCTTCATCATGTTCTTTAGGAGAACTGTTGCGCGCAACACTTGATGAGTGTGAGCTCCTTACTGAAAGCCAAGTAGGTTTCTACCATTTTATAGAAGCTGATCAACAAACAATCTCTTTACAGGCATGGTCTACGAATACCATAGAAAAATTCTGCCGCGCTGCCGGAAAAGGACTCCACTATCCCGTGCAAGATGCGGGCGTATGGGTTGACTGCTTTTATCAAAAAAAACCAGTCATCCATAACGATTATGCATCATTGCCGCACCGCAAGGGAATACCTGAAGGGCATGTTCCGATTATCCGGGAGCTTGTGGTGCCTGTTATACGCAACCAAAAGGTCGTGGCCATACTGGGCGTTGGGAACAAAAAGACTCCTTACGATGATTATGACGTTAACACCATCTCCATCATGGCTGATTTGGCATGGGACATTGCCGAAAAGAAAAAGAACGAGGAAACGCTGAAACGCATCACAACTGCCATTGAGCAAACGCATGAAGCTATTATTATTGCAAGTACTGAAGGCAATATTGAGTATGTCAATCCTGCTTTTGAACGCATTACCGGATACACACCACAAGAGGCAATCGGAAAAAATCCAAGGATTTTGAAAAGCGGTATCCATGACGAGCAGTTTTATACAGAGCTTTGGGAAACGATTACCAGTGGAAAAACATGGGAAGGGCAATTCATTAACCGTCGAAAAGACGGCATGCTGTATAATGAAGCGGCTGTTATTTCGCCGGTAAAAAATCAAGAAGGCAAAATCGTCAATTTTGTCGCCATCAAGCGCGATATAACCAACGAGCTCCGCATCGAAGAGCAGCTCCGGCAGGCACAGAAAATGGAAGCGATCGGTACCCTCGCCAGCGGTATTGCCCACGATTTTAACAACATTATTGCCGGCATCATGAACTACGCTGAGATTGGGCTTGATGAAATTAATAACACCGAATCAGTACGGGAAAGTTTTTCTTGGATTCTTAAACTCTGTGATCGGGCAGCCGATATGGTCAGGCAAATCCTTGCCTTTAGCAGACAGACACCGCGGGAGCGCCAGCCGGTGCAATTGCAGAGTTTTGCCAAAGAATCGTTAAAACTTTTGCGCGCAACCATTCCGGCAAACATTGCGCTCCACAGCAACATCGCTCCTGACACGGGTTATGTATATGCAGACATAACGCACCTGCATCAGATTTTAATCAATTTGTGCGCCAATGCAGCGTATGTAATGCGTGAACATGGAGGAACCATTACAGTGTCTGTTGGGAATGAACACATTGCCCAGCAACACTCTGACTTTCCAACCCTGCCTCTTGGGGAATATGTGCGGATTGAGGTTGCCGATACAGGACCGGGTATTCCCAAGGAACTTCAAAAGAAAATTTTTGATCCATTTTTTACCACCAAAAAACCAGGCGAAGGCACAGGTATTGGACTATCAATTGTTCACAGCATTGTAACCTCATATCAAGGGGCGATAGCCGTCCACAGCGAACCTGGCCAAGGTGCGACATTTATCATTTTGCTCCCTCAAATTCAGGAAACAACCACAGATGAAATGGCGCGCTGCAACGACAATGCCCCTCTACAATCCGGCACCGAACATATTTTACTTATTGACGATGAACAGCCGATTCGCGAGTCAATGGCCATTGCATTACAGAAGTTAGGCTATACCGTAACGACCTGTGAAAATGGCATCGAAGCACTGCACCTTTTCCAAGAAAACCCTACTGCCTTTCAACTTGTGATAACCGACCAAACGATGCCGGGCATCACCGGCCATGTGCTTGCGCAACGCTTAATACAGCTGCGACCTGATATTCCCATTATTCTTATGACCGGTTACAGCGCACTTGTCGATCCGTCAACAATACAGGCGTTCGGGGTAAAAAAATTGTTGATTAAGCCGGTGCATCATGCCACATTGGCACAAGAAATACGAAAAGCCCTGGAAGAATAAACTACACTTCATGCTCAACGGTTAAACCTTGAACGTTTCATGTTCCCTCTGACCGATCCCCTCAGCGCCATCATTTTTGAACACTGCAGTGATGCGGCAATTTGCCTTGCACCTGATGGCAGGATCATTGCCTGGAATCCCGCTGCAGCATCGCTTTTTGAATATCCTGCAGATCAGGCAATCGGCAAACCGATCTCAACCATTCTTCAAAAACCACATGCACAGACTATTTCTCAAATGTGTGCACAGGCACAAAACGGAAACCACATCTTGCTTCGAGAACTTTCTGTGCAGACGCACAGCGGTAAGCCCTTGCACATACAAATATCGTGCACGCCACTTTATGCTGACAATGGTTCACTCATGCAGATGCTTCTTCTGTGTCGCAATATAGTGCATATAAAAGAGATTGAAGAGAAGCTGAAAACCCAACAGCAGCAACTTATTCAATCGGCAAAAATGGCAGCGCTGGGAACGCTAGTTGCGGGTATTGCGCATGAAATGAACAATCCGCTCAACCTTATGTTGCTGCACAATACACTCTTACAAAAAATCTGGAATGACATGAAACCGTTCATTGCGGAAAAGGCTGCTACTACGCCCGATATGCAACTTGCCGGTCTTTCTTATAACTATCTCATGACTCATGTTGATCAGCATTTTGCAGACTCAAATAAAGCAATATCGCGGATGTTAAACCTTATTAACAGTTTAAAACAATTCTCACGCAAGTCATATTCCGATGAACGCGCTCCTCTTGATGTCAACGAGTGCATCACCAATGCTGTAAATCTTGCGGCAACAACCATGCGCAAAGCATCCATTCAGCTCACTCTTTCGCTTGGAGATCAGCTTCCGAAGATTACGGCTAATGCAGGCCACATCGAACAAGTTCTTTTAAACCTTATTATTAATGCCATACAGGCAATTGACCATGATGCAGGAAGGATCACCATACGCAGTGCAGCACGTGCCGACAATACACTGGTATGTATTGAGGTTGAAGACAATGGATGCGGCATTGACCCTGCCATCCAACATAATATTTTTGATCCCTTTGTCACGAGCAGGCAAACCACTGGCGGTACTGGCCTTGGGCTGTCAATTGCCTATAACCTTATTCATGAGCACGGAGGGAAAATCGAGTTTACGAGCAAGCAGGCAGTCGGTACTACCTTTCGTATTCTTTTGCCAACAGTTTTTCACAAAAAGCCGGTTAAAGTACTTATCGCAGATGATGAAATTTCCATGCGGGCATCTCTTGAAAAAGCGCTTTCCCGATCCAAACGGTTCATTATTGAAAGTGCTGCAAGCGGCTATGAGGCATGTATCAAACTGGGAACCTTTAAACCGGATATACTCATTCTTGATCTGATTATGCCTGAAATGAACGGCTTTGAGGTATGTAAGCTCATTCGTTCAGAACCTGCATTGAGCAGTATGGAAGTTGTGATTATGACCGGTTACGTCAAATCTGAACTTCTCGACGGTATTCGCGGTCTCGGTTTTACCGATATCGTTACCAAGCCTTTTAAAATTGTCGATATGGTAAAAAGGATAGAAGAAAAAGCGGACAAGTTTTAGGCCGCTATATTTGAACATATTATGGCAGCTCAAATTCTTATCATTGACGATGACGCAAGCCTCTTGGCGATTATGAAAACCACATTACTATCAGCAGGGTTCTCTGAACCTGTATTGGTGCAAGATAGCAGTATGGCGCTTAATGTGGTGCATAAAGGTCGTTTTGCTGTGGCACTAATAGATCTGGTGATGCCAAAGGTCGGCGGCATGGAACTTTTGCGACAGATTAAAGAAACGCGGCCTGAGGTGGAATGTATCATCATTACTGCTCTTGATGAGGTGAGCAGCGCTGTGGAAGCTATGCGCTACGGTGCTTATGATTATCTGGTGAAACCCCTTGATGAAACACGACTTATTCTCACCATCCAGCGCGCACTTGATCATCATGCTCTTCGGCAAGAACTCTCGGTGCTCAAAGAACAACCTTCCTTTGACCATATTAAAAACCCCGATGCTTTTTCATCCATGATCGCTGCCGACGAAGCAATGGCAAAGGTCTTCGTACTTGCCGAAGCAGCGTCAGTAACCGACTATAACATTCTTATTACCGGCGAATCGGGCACGGGAAAAGAATTGTTGGCGCGGGTTATACACGCGTTAAGCAATCGAAAAACAGGACCCTTTGTCGCGGTGAACATGGCATCCTTTAACCGTGCACTTTTTGAAGACAGTTTTTTTGGCCATGAAAAAGGAGCATATACCGGTGCCCATCAGGAGACCATTGGCTTTTTAGAGCGTGCAGATAAAGGAACTATTTT
>JAOAHH010000066.1 GCA_026415325.1 Thermodesulfobacteriota bacterium
TTGTCTTTTTTAGCATAAATAGTAAAACCACCTGCCATCGCAATGGCACGAAGGATATCGGTGGGAACTATAAGATCAAATTCGCCGGGACGTGTCACTTCACCGAGAACATAAAACTTGAGACTTTTAATATCAACAACCGTTACTGAAACGCTGGGCTCAAAGACATATTCACTGAATCGCTTATCAAGTTCTTCTTTCAAATCCTCAACCCGTAGCCCTCGCACCTGTATGTCTCCAATGAGAGGAACCGAAATTTTACCATCAGGCCGCACGATTGCATCGGTGTTTAAATTCTCTTTACCCCAAACTTTAATGCTCAAGCGATCCCCGCAACCAATCACATAAAACTGCTCGTGCTGTGCCTCTGTAAAATAGGGGGAATCGTGATCAATAACTTTATATTCGGTTGCGCATGAAGCACACAGAAGCAGAAAGATCGTCACTACTATGTTCCGAAGTATAACGTTTATTAACATTGCTTTATTCCTGTTACTATTGGAAAAAATATTATTTTTATACAGCCTTATTATTTATCTGTCAGCACGCAAATTTTCTTGAGCCATAAATGGAGAACTTAATTGTTAGAGGGGCACAAAAACCACACAGATAGATGAGTTACATGTTTGTTACACCACTGAAATGCATAAGAGGGATTCGCAAAGAATTGCTCTCAGGATGCTGATAAACTCTTTGGGCAACCGCATCAAAAGCATGTTCATGGAGACCGCGCTGGCGTGCAATGCATCGTACTGAATACAAAATATCTTCATACGAAGTGAGACGCTCTGCCTTGCCTTCAATAATCACGGCTCTCCACCGGCTATACGTTCGGTCAGAATCGCATATTTTAAATGCAACCTGTGGATGCTTCATAATACATCGGGCCATCCGGCCACCCGGTCGCGAACCGCAGTAAATAAAAGAGCCGTCTGTTCCGTATGAAAGCTCTACTGCATACGGACCTGTGTCGTCAATTGCTATCAGCGTCCCCCATGTCCAGTACTCGATAAATTCCATAATTTCTTTTTTGTTCATCGGCCTCATGGGTTAAAGTTCCTTTTTATCCAAAACATATTTTTGTATAATGCCTCAAATAAATTGTTCTAACGGCCATAACACAGTATGAAAGCCATTATTTTAGCAGCCGGTTACGGGACACGAATGCGACCGCTTTCCGATCATATGCCAAAGCCACTTATCCCTGTTCTCGGAAAGCCTCTTGTATGGCATATTATCACGAAGCTTGCTGCAAGTAAAGTTGACTGGATCGGTGTTAATGTTCACCATCATGCTGCTCAACTTCAAGCATATATCGAGACAATATCTGGTGTGCCTCATATCGAGATTTCACACGAAAAAGAAATTTTAGGAAGCGGGGGGGCATTAAACGGTTTTAAAAAGCAGCTTGATACGGATTCTTTCGTCATTATTCATAACGGTGATGTGCTCAGCTCAATCCCACTTGCGCCGCTCATCGCAGCCTGGCAAAACCAACAGCCGCTCTGTATGCTGGTATTACATGAGCATCCTCGATATAGCAATGTTGTCCTTGCCCCGGATACCAGCATCATTGACATTCGTGACCGGCTCCGGCCTGCGACTTCAGGGCAACGGTTTGCTTACACCGGAATCGCAATTATGCACAGCAGATTTTTTGAGTATGTACCTCAAGGATATGCAGACATGATTGATATAGTACTTAACCTCATCCAGCAAAAAAAAGAACGGATTATCGGACATGTCGTACAAAATCATGTATGGGCTGATGTCGGAACGATTGATGATTATCTTGCAATACATCGCAAGATTTTAATCCAACATATACCGCTGATAGCCGCCGAACATATTCCGAATAGCTCGTTGTTTATTAACGGTGATTCTATTATTGAAAAGAATGTATGCCTGCGGGGATTTGTTTCGATCGGCAAAAACTGCATTATAAAATCCGGTTCTGTCATTGAAGACTCTATTATATGGGACAATACAGTCATATCAAAAAACAGTATTCTAAAAAACTCTATTGCAGGCAAAGGGTTTTGTGTGACGAGTGATCGTGTGGGGCATGCTGCATACAGTAACAACGTTTAAAATGCTGAAACAGCAGCCGTTGTAAAAGTTAATGTAGATGTTTTGTAATGTTTTCTCTGAGGGATTGCATCAAAGGGAACAGCAGCGTATGTGTTTCTATGAGAAGCTTTTTCCCGAGAGGGGTGAGTGAATAATATTTTCGTTGCGCCCCTCTCAAAGACGGCTCCAATTGACTTTTTAAAATCCCATCGCGCTCAAGTGAGCGGAGTTTTTTATATAGGTTATTCTTGTCAACATCAAATCCACCTCGTGTATATTTCAAAATCTCGGCCTTAATTTCATAGGCATACTTGGGACCATTGCCAATAAGCATCAAAGTAATAAACTGTAAAAAACCCCGTTTCAGATCAAACACTATCTGATCATGATATTTTCTTGCGATTTTATTCAATGCATCTTTTGTTAAAGACATGCGACGTTGCATTTCATACTCCGGGCAATGCGTATAATATTTTTTTATCATATTGGTACAGTATCCGCAAGTGCAAAAGATACCCCTGTATCAAGGAAAATTCATTCTAACTGGTGGTTGTGTTGCCATGCAGTGGTATTAAATAGATATAAAAACATATTGACAGAAAAAACTCACAGAAGTAGTCTGTAACAATACATTTCAAACGTTATTTGGTGCGTTATTATTGAAACTATTAGAAACGAGTCAGGAGTTATTACATGAAAAAAGATTCTGCTATTATCCAGCGGCATATAAACCAATTGCTGTTTGATATAAAACGAGGATTTTTACAATTTGTTGTTCTTTCTCTCATTGATCAGGAGCCAAAATACGCTTATGAAATAAAACAAAAAGTATATCAAATAACAGGTAATACATTTGATATTGACCGTAATAATTTATATAAAAAACTGAGAACACTAGAACGGGAAGGCATCCTCAAAAGCTTCAA
>JAOAHH010000146.1 GCA_026415325.1 Thermodesulfobacteriota bacterium
GTCGGAATATTATATGTATTCTGAAGAAGACATAAAAAAAAGAAAAGAAAGAATATTTGAGGCCGCGGTCCAGTGTTTTAATGAATCAGGCTATGATAATGCCAGCATGGAGAGCATTGCCCAGTGTGCGGGAATTAGCAAGGGCGGACTCTACCATTATTTTCCTTCGAAAAAAGAGCTTTTTTTAGAGTTATTTGATTATAAAGTTCATAATTATTTTGACCAGATGAAGTCCTTTCTCATCGCAGGGCAGGCCCCTGAAGAAAAGCTGCGTATACTTGTTGCCAAAGCAGGTGAAATCCTCAAGCAGCATGAAGATTTTTACCGTTTCTGTCTCGAGTTTCTTTCTATGGGTGTGCGCGACCACGAAATCAAGGCTGTCATGACCAGATTCTATAAAAACTCAATCGACACCTTTAAAGAAATCATCGAGGAGGGAATCGCACGGGGATTTTTCCTCCCGGTTGACCCAGTTAAAGTCGCACGGTCTCTCTATCTTTCTGTTATGGGAGCTTTTTTTACATTTTTCTCGGTCGATGTTGACTTTGACCTTGCTGATCAGCATGTCTTTGATCTTGATAAGATTATTCTATCAATAAAAAAAGTATAATTTTTTTAATTATATTATAGTCCGACCGGTCGGAATATAATGGAAAGCCCGAACATTTACGGTAATACCAAAAAAGTCATTCCTTTAAAATTGCCTGGACATGTGATTGCCGCACTTGAAGATGTTGTCGGCAAACAATGGGTGACCCAAGATCGGGCAATACTTGAGACGTACAGCAAATTCAGTGTAGATAGTGCAGGCACGTTGCGCAAACATAAGCGTGATGCAACAACGATCCCTGCCTGTGTCGTCCTGCCGCAGACAACCGAAGACGTGCAAGCAATTGTCCGCATTGCAAACAGGTTTGGCGTTCCGTTCATCCCCTTTACCAACGGTTTTGTCGCCGCAAGCGGCCCGACTTGTTCTAAGCCAACGATATGTATCCATCTGAGCCGCATGAACCGGATTCTTTCAATCAATACTGATACCATGACAGCAACGGTTGAGGCCTTTGTCGATTACGGACAGCTTCAAGCCGAAGCGATGAAGCGGGGACTCTGGAACGGCGGTACACCGCTGGCAACGAGCATCTGTAAGTTGTCCTCACAAACCGCGCTTGCCGGTGTATGGCAGACGGATCTCAAATACGGCACTTTGTCGCGCAATATTGTCAGCGCAAAAGTCGTTTTGCCGACAGGCCATATCCTCATCACCGGATCGAATAGCGTTGCTGGGTTTGATCCGTTTTGGGAATTCGGACCGGGTCCAGACCTTTTCAGTATGATCCGCGGCGCAGGCGGAACATCAGGCATCATCACAGAAATTACCGTAAAACTCCATCCATGGCCTGGTCCTCATCAATTGCCCGAACCTGCTGCCGGCAGACCTTTTCTGCATAGCATCGCAAATCCGGACTACGACATGCCGCCGCCCCCCGAGAACATCAAACTTCTCTGGGTTGAGTTTCCCGACTTTGAATCAGAGCTTGCTGCGCTACAGGCTATTGCCCGTGCCGGCATCGGCTTTGGACTCAATGCAACCGGTGTTTACAATGCTTATTATTGCTCACCGACGCAGGAGATGACCCTCGCGCGGCTCCACCGTGGCTTCTTCCCTCCCTATAACTGCTATCTTGCTGTTGCAGGGTTTGTTTCCCCGGCACAACTAACATATGAAGAAAAGATATTTAACGAGATTGTTGCCGAATGCGGAGGCACCGTGCTCTCCGCATCCTACAAGCCCGATGTCCTTGCAGCGCTTATGAACTGGAACCTTGACTGCATCCGCCATGTCACCGGTTTCCGCATGAACCGCCACACCTACGGCGGTTCAATCGTGCCGCTGGGAACGCTTCGCGATGTTGCACATACAACTCGTGAGGTATGGCGTCGCGCAATCGAACGATTCGGCGCTACCTACCCTACCGATCGGGGAGGTATCAACGAGACACCGTTTCTCTATGCCCTTGACCGCTACGGCAGGTTCTGGCTCTCAGAGGCTGATGTCTATCCAGATCCGACCGATCCTGAAAAACTCGCAACTGCCCGCAAGCTCACGTTTTCGGCAAATGTTGATTTTGTTGCCAGAAAGCGCCTGCCGCCGGTTCAGGGAGTATTGCTTGAACCGTATGTGTCTGCATATCCTGAATGTGGCCCCCATGCCTATCGCCTCATGAGAATTTTGAGGCAGGTTTTTGATCCACGCGGTGTGTGCGCGCCGGGCAGACAGGTGTACACCGAAGATGAGCTGAAGGCCATCCCTCGCGAATTACTCGACTTTATCAACGATATGCGCGCAATAAACAACATGCCGCCGATCTCTGTGTAAACTGTGATGTGATTGAAGAAAGGAGACGCATCTATGAGCACAACCGCTTTAAAAAAACGAGCAACGATGATCTGCTTTCTTTTGCTTATGGGTGTTGCCGTTGTACCCCTGTGTGCACATACCGATGAGCTTGTATATCCGAAACCAGCATACGCGCCCGATAAACTTGAACAAGTTCGGCAATGGGAACAGAAATGGGTCGGCACAAAAATAACTGCTGAAAATTGCGATCAGGTGCGCGAATTCCTCCCTGAAAGTTTGTACACGCTCATCAAAGATACCGCGCAGTGGGGCTCAAGCTGGTTTACTATCGCGGCCTACCGTCAGATTATGCCAACGCCCGGTGAAATCGCTTTGACGCGGCAGCATGCAGGGTTTGCAAAAATCGGTCCGCACGATGAGCTGCTCGGCTGGACTGCTGGCATACCGTTTCCCGATGCTCGCGATGGGCTTACCATTGCGCACAACTTCAAGCGTCGCAACAACGGCGACGGCATTGAAAACAGCAACACTGGATTTATCATCGATGCACGGCTTAAATATGCCATGGTATCACGCTCTCTGAACCGCTACTGCTACTGGGCAGGACGATATGATACGCCGCCAGTGCCGGAATTCCCCGACAACCGAAATCAGATATGGCGCACCGGCCTTGTCATCCACGCCGATCCGCCTGAAAACAGGAACATGAAAACGCTCGAAATTCAGTATAAAGACGAACTCGCACCGTATGATGCATGGATGTGGATGCCGGCAACCCGTCGAGTCCAACGCCGTACTGCATCGGCACGTGAAGATGCCGTGGGCGGTGTTGATTATTGTGAATACGACAGCATGGGTTATGACGGTCCCATTCAAACAAACACCTATACACTGATCGGCACAAAAGAATATCTGTGGGCACGGCATATCGACACCGCACAGCTTATCCGTGAGCGCGATGCGAGTTTGTGGAGCGGTGCGCAGCGCTGTCTCTTATACACATCT
>JAOAHH010000036.1 GCA_026415325.1 Thermodesulfobacteriota bacterium
CGTCTCAGAGGAAGCGCTGATGCAGACAGTGTCGCTGTTGGGTCGTGAGTCTGCAGCGGTTGCGGCGCAGCATGGGTTTGTTCCGATTGACCCTGACAAGATACAATGCCCTGTTTCTGTTTTAGGCAGAACCGGACTCGGGAACAACAACAATCCCGACCTTGCGGCCGCCCTTGCTGATTATCTGCGCGCACAGGAGCGCTGTATCCGCAATGATATCAGCCACAACATGATGTGCGAACGCAACTGGCAGGAACATGCCGAACAAATTGAGCAATGGTGCGGGGAATAGGCTCTGGGGGTAGTGCACATCAATTTTAATCCTTTTTTGTTTTAAATCGCCGCCCTGTTTTTTAAAAGTTGAGAAACCGTTATCGCATTTAGGGGATGAAAAAAAACTAAATCTCGATTTTTTATTGACCGAACGGTCAGTCAATTATATTATATCAACATGTTATTTGACGGAGGCTTTTTTATGGCTGCTACTTTCTATGATTGCATAATCATCGGAGCAGGGGTCGGCGGATTGACAGCAGGGGCATTTCTTGCACAATCTGGGAAAAAAACAATTCTTTTTGAAAAAAACGATATTATCGGCGGCATGGCGACCACTTTTTCATTTGACGGCTATACATTCGATGCAGGTGGTACACCGCAACAGGATCAAATAAAAATGCTCCAAGAACTCGGCGTTGCCGACATGGTTGAGTTTATCCCAATGGGGAATCCTGCGATCGGCATGTATTTCCCCGGAGCTACTTTTTTCGGACCAAAACCGATCTTCGAGTTTATCGACCAGTTCAAACCGTTTTGCTCTCATCAAGAACTTAATCAGCTTGCTGATATTCTTTCAACATTTGAGCGGTTAGACATGGAGAAGTACACTCAGCTTAACCGAACAATGAGTGAGTCAAAACTTCGCTTTCTTGCAAGACTTCTGCGAATCAATCCTTTTGAACTGCTGAAAGTGCTTACTCTGATGACCAGCAGCATGGATGCATGGCTCAAGAAAAGAATCGATAACGAAACGGCGATCCAAATTCTTGAGTTTATCAGTGCGTTGACGCTCTTGTTCCCGTGCCAACGTATGCCGGCATTGCTGGGTGTTTTGATCATGTCTGGTTTTACAGGGAAGCTCGGCGGCAGATGGCATCTGATTAAAGGCGGTAATATCAACTACAGTCGCGCTCTTGCTGCTGCGATGACTCGGGCAGGTGGGCGTATTGAAACAGGGGCACCGGTTTCAAGCATTCTCATAAGAGACGGTTGTGCATCTGGGGTTATATTGCAAGACGGCAGACAGATCCACGCAAGGCATATCATTAGTAATATTGGCATCAAGGAAACGATGCATGTGCTCGTGGGGGATAAGTATCTAGAACACGTCTATATTAAAAAAATCGACTCGCTTTTACCATCACCATCGATGTTTAAGCTCTGTCTCGGGCTAAACAAAAAACCAGACATTCCTGCACCAGTCAATTTCAAGGTATCCGAGCTTGACCAGGAAGCATGGTGGGCGTCGATCGAACAAGGCATGATGCCCGACAAACCGCCGCTGATGTTTTGGTGTAAATACCTCGTTGATGCAAGCCTTGCGCCACCGGGAAAATACGACCTTGATATCGTGGTTGCTGCACCGTATCGCCATCGCGACGGGGATTGGAGCAAGGTTAAATACGCAGTGCGCGATAAGGTGATCGCCGTGATGCGTGAGATCATACCCGATATCGATAAAGCAATCGAATTTGAATGGATGATGACGCCGCCAGATCTTGAGGCACTTTCCGGTCAGCATGGCGGCGGTATTCTGCCGATCGAGCCGTCGGTCGGTCAACTGATGCGATTCCCCGACATGGAAACACCAATCCGTCAGCTCTATTGCGTCGGGGCAACGGTGAAAGGCGGTGCCGGTATCAACGGTGCTGCTGCGACCGGCAGGCTCTGCGCAAAAAGAATCGCGGCATTATAACAGGAGGCACACGAATATCATATGGCACCGTTGATCATTGACAAGGAGGAAAAGAAGAGACAAATCCTCAAGGCCGCGCTCGCGGTTTTTTCCCGCAGCGGGTATCACGAATCGACAATAGCCGCCATTGCGCGCGAAGCAGGTATCGGCAAGGGCACGGTGTATGAATATTTTAAAGACAAGGAAACGCTCTTCATGGAACTGTTCTCTTTTTTGATTGAAGACCATTTGCAGTATCTTGGCATTGGGAAGCCCGAATCCATTGCGCCGGCAAAGCGTCTTGAGGAGATCATTCTGGGGACCTTTCATGCCCTCGGCAGTATGGGCCATATCTATAATATCTTCCTTGACTTAAAAACACGCTGCGTCAATAAAACCGATGACACGTTCTATCATGAACAGTTTGCACGGTTGTATCGGGAATTCAGACGTGAGCTTGCCGCAATCATCCATGCAGGGCAACAGAGGGGTTTTTTTCGAGCGCTGCATCCGGACATTGCAGCAACGCTGATTATCGCCGTGATGGAAGGTATTATGAACCAGTGGATCGCCGACCAAAACGCATTCGATATGGAACGTATTCACGATGAAGTGTGCACCATGATTATGGCATATCTCCGGTCGCCTCATGATTCCAATGAACCACATGCTTAATACAAACGTTAACAGGGAAGGAGGTGTTGGATGAAACACCACATCGTCGTTGCAAGGCTGGTGGGCGTTCTGCTGGTTGCCATGCATGCTGTTCCAGGGCGTGCAGTGAATTTGCCAATGGCCTATACCGAGGAAGAACTAAACGCAGTAAGGGCATGGGAACAGGTATGGGTAGGGAAAAAGATTGATAAAAACAGTATTGACAACGTTGCCGCGTTTTTGCCCAGCTCGTATGTCGATCTCTACAAACATCCTGATCTATGGGGGGCACCGCCCGAAGGTTTGTATTTCTCTATCGTGCCGTATCAAGAGATACATGAGACACAGGGGTTCCTTCGCGCAACCGAGCAGTACGCGCCTCGGTGCAAACTGGACGACCGTGGCAGTCTTGTCAATATCATCGGGGTTGCAGGTCGACCGTTCCCCATGCCCGCAACCGGCCTTGAAGTTGCATGGAATTATGAAATGAACACAAAAGGCGACGGTCTCCAATACCGCAAATTCGCACCGAACATCAATCCCCGCAACAGAACCGAACGGTATGCTGATCAAGAGGTATGGGAGCTGTACTACATTAATCGTACCGACCGAGACCCGCGGCCAGCATTCCCCCATGAGATGAATCCGAAGGCCGTTCGCAAGGCAATGTTCGTTCATATGTACAAGCCGCCTGAGTTTCTTAACACCCGTATGTTCAATCTGCGTTTCATCGACCAGGCAAAGGACGATGATGCATACCTGTGGTACAATCAGTTCCGTCGTATCCGTCGTATGTCAACGGCACAGCGAACAGACTCGATCGACGGGACCGATCTGATATATGACGACGACAACATGTGGGATGGTCAGTTGCTGCGTAATACCTATACTCTGAAAGGCAAGAGAGACATGCTCACGTGCCGGCATCAGAATATGCGGGCGACTACGCGTGTGCCCGGACAAGGTATCGTTAACGGCATTACACTGGAGCGCTGCAACCTGTATATTCTTGAAGTCATCAACAAGGATCAAAACTATCTGTACAGCAAACGGCTCTGGTATCTTGATCCTGAAACCTATTATATTATGTGGCAGGAAATTTATGACCGTCAGGGCAGATTCTGGAAGTGCTTCATGAACCAAATTGCGCCGCTGCCGACGGCAACAGGTGAAACGCGCGCGTTTATCGTCGGAACCCAGTATCATGATTTTCAGCGGCTTCATTGCGGTGAGTCGGATCATCAGGCATACTACGATCCGAAACTCGGTATTGAAGTTCTACCAGAAATGTTCACGGTCGGGTATTTGCAAAAGACCTATTGAGGCACCACAAGTACCATCAAGAACACTGTCATGGTGTGTCATGAACGCAGATTTTCATTATTGGTGGAGTACTACTCAATGCTCTCAGGGCATTCCTCAATGACTTTCTCCAGAAACCTACGGTCAGACAGTCGCGTCTTATCCAGCAGGATGTCTGCGGACAGTTCTCGGGAGAAGTCAGTAATGGCGATAAACAGGTATTCCCGAGGCTCGGTGCCTTTCTATCCTGCACGCAGGGGCAGCGGTTTAATGTCCGCATGCAGCCTCTGTTCTGGTTAGTCTTTGTTATAGCGCTTTGCCTTCTGTTTGCACTTCGCGTTTTTTGTGAACCATCATCGGGGTATCCTTCTATGCTCTAACTCTGCTTCTGGAGATACGCTGAACACGTAAAAAAACACTCGTTTATCTTATATCTTAAATTAGCATACTCTTTCATCAGAAATGGGTGATGCTCCTTCAGCCTTTTCAGTATTGCCGACTTACTGAAACCGGCAGATGCGGCAGGAATTACAAAACAGGTAAGTGTGCATACGCTGCGGCGTAACGTTGCGATGCGCTTTCTGGAAAACGGCACCGACATCAAAACTATTCAAAAGCTGCTCAGTCAGGCTAAGTTTCAGACCGCCATGATCTCCACGCACGTTGCATCAAAAAAACTCCAACTTCGGAATCCCTTTGGGATGTATAAGCGCTAACCTGCTTCCATCATGCATCGTTTTAACCATGGTGCATCACGATTCATACTGCCCCCGGCGCATGCGATGCTTTTGCATTGACTTTTCGCGGAAAACCGTTTAAGTAACGAAACAGCATCTAACGCCGCGTTCTGGCAGAACGAAACGACAGGAGGGTTTGTATGAGTCGCGAGGAACTTGAAAAGCTGACGGCAACCAAACTGCGGGAGCTTGCCGCCGAGTATCCCGAGATCCAAGGCGCCCACGCAATGAAGAAGGAGGAGCTTATCATCGCCATTCTGAAAGCGCGGGGAGAGCCGATCTCGAGCAAAAAGAAGGATGCTCATATCAGTGATGTGAAGAAAGAGATCCGAAAACTAAAAACCGAAAAGGAAAAGGCGCTGCAAGAGGGCGATAAGAAGAAGATCACACAACTTCGGAAGAAGATCAAGCAACTGAAACGCATCACCCGGCAGCTTGCGGAAAAGAAATCGGCGTAGCATCGCTTCCCTGAAAGGACAGGTAATTTTGTGAAGGAAAAAATCAGCAACGATATCAAAGAGGCGATGAAGAGCAAGGATACTGTCCGGCTTTCGGCACTGCGCATGATATTGGCAGAGCTGGTAAACAAGGAGAAGGAGAAGGGTATCCCGGTTACCGAAGAGCAGGCGGTGCAGGTGCTGCAGAGCATGGTACGCAAGCGCAAGGATGCCATCGAACAGTTTCGGGCTGCCGGCAGACACGATCTTGCAGATAAAGAAACTGCTGAGGTCGCAGTTATTCAATCCTATCTTCCCGAACAGCTTTCCGAAGACGAAATCCGCACCCACGTCCGCACCGCAATAGCCGAGCTTCACGCACACGGGCCTAAAGACATGGGCAAAGTCATGGGGATGCTCACCAAAAAACTTGCCGGACGCGTTTCCGGCTCTGTACTGAGCAGCATTGTCAAAGAAGAGTTGCAGAAGCTATAGCGCTGCACTTGGGTTGTTGCATTCCTCCCTAAAGAGCACATACGGGAACAGCTGCATGTCAGGTCGCATTGTCCTCATGGGCTCTGGCGAGCTCACCGCAACCATGGTGGAAGTGCACAAAGCCATGCTTGCCGCGCTCGGCCCGTCTCCCAGCGCCGTGTTTCTCGACACGCCGGCAGGGTTCCAGCTTAATGCCGACCAAATTTCACAACGGGCGGTTGCGTATTTCGATGCCCATGTACGCCATCCTCTTCACATCGTATCGTTCAAATCCGCATCCACTATCTCTGCCCATGAGGCAGAACAGGCTTTTTCTGAACTGCGCCGAGCCCGCTATGTGCTGATCGGCCCCGGCAGTCCGACCTATGCAGTGCGGCAGTGGCGGCAGACGCCGATTCCCGATATCATGGCGCGGATAATAGCGACTGGAGGCTGTCTTGTTGCGGCAAGCGCTGCTGCGCTGACCGTCGGCACCTATACCCTTCCGGTGTATGAAATCTATAAGGTGGGCGAAGATCTGCATTGGGTTGAAGGCATCGATATTCTCGGACAGTTTGGGATTAGATGCGCGGTCATACCCCACTGGAACAATGCCGAAGGCGGCACGCATGATACGCGTTTTTGCTTTATGGGTGAACCTCGGCTGCGTGTGCTTGAATCCCTGTTGCCCGAGCAAACACCCATTATCGGTATTGATGAGCATACCGCATGCATTATCGATCTTAGTTCACGCACGGTGCAGATTCAGGGCATCGGCTCTGTAACCATGCGGCATCATGGCTCAGAACGCGTGTTCGGTCACGGAACATGCGTTACCTTAGATCAGTTTTGCCACACTCCTGCAGCAGCCGCTATTACTGCCGCACCACCGGATCAATATGATCATATTTTTCAGACTACCAACGAACCAGGATTTTGGGAGCTGGTTCACCGGTGCGAGCAACGTTTTACCGAAAGTCTTGAAGCCCACCAAACGGCCGATGCGGTATCTGCACTGCTTGAGCTTGACCGGATTATATGGCAGGCATACGAGCAGCGTGAGGATCCCGAACGTATTGCACAGGCACGGGAAATCTTTCGCGAAATGATCATGGTGACAGGAAGCCGCATGGAATCGTTGCCAAGGAGCCGTGAAGCCTGCCTTGCCCCGCTTGTCGAGGCGCTGCTTGCCTTACGGAACCGTTACCGAGAGGCACACCAGTGGGCAGTTGCCGATGCTCTCCGCGCCTGCCTTGAGCAGGCCGGCATTACGGTTGACGATATCCCACAGGGCTGGCAGTGGCGGCTAGTGAAATAAAACCTTTGCTGGCATATCCCGGATAATCAGGTACAGAAAAAGAGGACAAACGGCCATGACCGTTGCTTATGATTTCGCCGCATATACGGCAACCCAAGAACCGTTTGACCGGATAGCGGGTTACCATGTGATGCTGCAGGAGGCATCGGGCAGCGAGGTTCTTTTCCTCCATCCGATATGGCAGCAGGTGTGGCTGCGCCATTTCGGCAAGGGGTTAGCAGCGAAACTGATTGTCGTCCGACAGGGTGAGATGCCGATCGGATTTACCGGACTCGGCGTTGCACAGGAACGGGCGCAGCTTCTCGGCAGCGCCGATGTCTGTGATTATCTTGATTGTGTTGTCCAGCCCGGTCATGAAATGGGATTTTTTGCAGCGCTCTTTCAATATGCACGGCGCAGCGGTATTGCCGTACTTGATTTTTCACCTGTGCGGGGAGACAGCGCTGTTGTGCGTTTTGGTATTCCGCTTGCTCGGCAACTCGGTTTTTCAGTTGCCTGTGAGCAAGAAGCGGTGACGTTTGCCTGTGATCTTCCCAGCTCATGGGATACATATTTGGTGCAGCTCTCCGGCAAACAGCGGCACGAAACCCGGCGGAAACTTCGGAAGACGCAAGGCGCAGGAAGAATCTTATATCGCACCGTTCATACCAAAAGCGACGTTGACCGGTCATTTGACGTTTTTTTGCGGCTTTTTCAGGAGAGCAGGCAGGATAAACAGGAATTTCTTATACCGGCTCGCGAATATTTTTTTCGTGATATTGCTATGAAACTCTCTTCAGAGGGGCTTGCGCATCTTGGTTTTTTGGATATTGACAGCATACCGGTTGCAGCAGTACTGTGTTTTGACTATAAAAAGACAAGGTTTTTGTACAACAGCGGCTATGACCCGCGCTACCGTATGGTTAACCCGGGGTTTGCCTGCAAGGTTTTCAGCATTCGCGATGCAATCGAGCGCGGTTTTTTTCGGTATGATTTCTTAAAAGGAGCAGAACCGTACAAACGCCATCTCGGCGGAATGCCAGAGGCGGTGTACCGGTGCTCTGTGACGCTTGCATAAGCCTATGATGCACGATCAGCCGGTGCCAGACACTGCCCTTTGCAGACCGCTGCGTATTGCCATGCTCAGCTTGCATTCAAGCCCGATTGGTGCGCTCGGGTCGCGCGATACCGGCGGTATGAGCGTGTACGTCCGCGAGCTCAGCCGTGCGCTCGGAGCACGCGGCGACAGGGTCGATATTTATACCCAAGGCACAAGCACTGCAACGCATACCGTCACGCTGTATGAAAACGTCAGGCTCGTTTACCTGAGTATCGGTGCGCGCGATGAGATCCCCAAGCAGGCTTTATATCCGCATATCAACCTTTTTTACGAGCAGCTCGAGGCGTTTCGGAGATCGGAGCGGCTTCGGTATGATCTCATCCACAGCCATTACTGGCTCTCGGGGTGGCTTGGGCTCCGCGCGCAAAAAACATGGCACGTTCCCCATGCCATGACCTTTCATACACTCGGAGCGGTAAAAAACATGGTCGGCGTACAACCACCTGAATCGCCACAGCGTATTGCCGCCGAACAGATACTCTGCCGGCACTGCACGGCAATCATTGTGGGATCACGGCGAGAAGCGCGCTATCTTGAACAGTTGTACAAAACAGCGCCACAGCAGATCTTCATTATCCCGTGCGGTGTCAATCGCGATCGTTTTTACCGGAAAGACCGGCAGGGTGCTCGGAAGCGACTCGGGTTTACCGCATCGGAGCGGATTGTCTTATATGTCGGGAGGCTGGATCCGCTCAAGGGGGCGTGCCAACTTATCGAAGTACTTGGACATTTGAAGAACGTTAACAACGTTCGACTGGTGATTGTGGGCGGTGGTGCAGAAAACGAAGGTGAAAAGGCAGCGCTGGAGCAGCAAGCCCAATGTTTGCAGGTACATGATAGGGTGAGGTTTGCGGGCCGCGTTGATCAGACCGAACTTCCGCTGTACTACAGCGCTGCAGATGTGGTTGCCGTACCGTCACAATATGAAAGTTTTGGGCTTGTCATGCTCGAGGCTCTTTCCTGCGGCACGCCAGTTGTGGCAATGCCGGTCGGCGCTGCCGAGGAAATCATCCAAAACCCTGTGGCAGGGGCCATCATACAGGATGGATCTCTTCGAACATTTGCGCATGCAATTGCCCGGTTTCTCGAAAACGGAAAAGCAGCACCCGAAAATGAAATCATGCGGCGGGCATCGGTTGCACGGTATGACTGGCGCCTTATTGCTGCGCGGATACGCGCGGTGTATCAGCGCCTTATTGCTCTCGGGAGATATGGATGGATGATTTCGGACCAACTTCCAGCTTATCCTGTCGCGTGTGAACCTCCGGCGCTGGTGTGTGATCGGCTCTTGTAAAGGGTTACAAAAAACGTTCGCGGAACACACCTGCTCCGCGAACGTTTTTATTGGAGGTTTTGTTACCGCCTACCGCCTGATAAACGGCTCAATACATGCTGCAATGAGTTCGAGCATTTGTTTTGCTGTGGCCTTCAGGCGCGGATTTGCCTCAAGATACTCATTGATTTTGGAGCCTGCAGCATAATAGGCACGAATCAATGCCCTGCCAGTAGCTGTTGTTGCAAGCACCTTGTCGCGGAATTGCCGCAATGTTTCAAGCTGCGGGCTGGTGGTGCCAAGGCAGGTGCTTGTCGGACAGTTTTCCTCTTCGCTTTGGCACTGCGCATGACAGGTTATACAGGTCTGCGTCCCCCGGGCATTGTGATTGTTGACCCATTTGCAGGGAAGGCCGGAGTGGCAGGTTTTACAGTTGGCCGTGGGCACCAGCTGCTGCTCATTATGGCATTTGGTGCAGTCATCCTTAGCAAGGTTTGTATGCATGTTATGCCAGTCAGAGCCGCTGGTGTAGTCGGTGTGGCACTGCTGGCAATTTTGGCTGCCTCCGACGTACTGGTAGGCAAACGCCGGGCAGACAATCACGGCCCAAAGCACGAAGCCCCCGACAACTACTTTGTTTGGCAATTTCATACGCTTGACCTCCTTGTGTGTGGTTCACCCCATAGTGTTCATATAATCTATCATACAGTCGTTTGTCAAATTGCCTCTCTCACTTAAATACCTTTAGATTAAGCGGCACTGCATGTTCCCGGTTCTTATTTTTAATAACCAAGATGCTGGCTGCATCGGGGTCAAGCTGCGCATAATTAAAATATGCCCTGATGGTTGCCGTATATGCCTGAAAAGATCCTGCGACTTTTGGGTAATGAGCGGGGAGTTGGAAGTGGTCTGCATGGAGTTTTTCTGGTTTAATTTCCCTGCCGTGCTGTTTCAGCATGATTGTATAATCCTCGGCAAAGTTTAGGCTGGTGCCGTAAACCCGAACATCTATCTGGAGCAGCGGATCTTCAAGAATCACAGCCTGTTCGCGCTCGCTAATGGCATTGCCTGCAAGGGCTTTCCTGGATGCAAGGAGTGCGAGTTTATGCCATTTGGTACGCACAACAACAGTGTATCCGGCCGGGCCTTGCTCGCCGCACCCGTAGAGAGTTTCAAGCAGCGCATCGGTTTGTCGACCA
>JAOAHH010000047.1 GCA_026415325.1 Thermodesulfobacteriota bacterium
ATGTCTGTCTTTGCTGCTCCGCAAGAATCGTTGATCACTAATGGTGTTCCGGATCTGTCAGACAATAAAATTCTCCTGTATGTATCTGATCTTCGATATGGAAACTCCGAGACAGGAAGAGAGTCTGTCCTGCGAACACTGTCCAATCATGGATTTGTAGTCACTGAAACCTTGAAGACAGGTCTATGGGACTGTAAAACGTACAGACTGATACGTGCCGAACCAGTTGCTTCACCCGATAAAAATTAGCGCCGTTTTGCTCAGCGCCATTTCTTGCGGGTGATCACTAAATTAGGTGACCACCTTGCCATCACGAATAGACCTGCAAATTAGCTATTAAGGGGTGAGATTAATGACTACCAAGCAAAAGATTAGAACAAAGAGTATGGAATAAGCTCTTTAATTATTTCAAGACCTGACCCCTGTTTTATCCGACACCGTCTCAACAAAAACCTTGAAACCGCGTTTTGAAAAAGATATCCTTCATCCATCCTGAGAGGAGGGATGATGCCGCTGGTCAGATCAATACGGACAACAGCAGTCCTTTGCTTGTGGATAGGAATCATCTGGTGTCTTTGCCTTATTTCTCTCTCACCCGCAGAATCGCAACCTGATGCAATCGGACAAGGATCCTACTGTATTCAGGTTATCGTGCTCTCCTCCCGTGCTGCAGCCGATAGCTATATTCACGAGCTACGGCAAAAAGGTTATGATGCGTTTATTGCACCGATGCAGACCCGCGACGGCAGCACAAAATACCGGGTACGTATCGGCTCGTTTGCCCGTGAAGAAGAGGCGCGAAAATTCGGCATTGCCTTTTCTGAAAAGGAAAAAAAGCCGCATGTCGTCGTAAGGCTCACAGACCACCCCCCCGCGCCTACTGCTAATGCGCATCCGTCCGTTCCTGCTCCCACACCAAAGCCCACAGATAACGCAACACTTGAAGAGCCCGAAGACATCGATGAACATGATTTACCCGAAGAGCGCATACCGCAACCTCCCGAGCATCCGGCTTCGTTGCAGCAGGAGGTAACCAAAACCGCTTCACCACCTTTTGTATCTGAAACACCGGCTGAGTCAAGCACCGGCATTGACGCCGGGTCAGACAGGGTCATAAAAATCTTCGCCTACCGAAAGCCTGACGGAACCTTAACCATCACCAATAATTACTTCAGCATCCCCGAGCAGTCACGGAAAGACATTCAGTATATCTCTGTCTATCCGATCACGGTCATCTCATATAATGCTTCCACTGGCCATATCATATGCATGATCGACGGTGCAAAAAAACCGGTCGTGCTTGCGGGTATATGTTTGCCGCAGGATCGACACAGCAGCCTTGTCAGCGACTATGTGGCACACCGGCTCGCCAAGGAGCTGCTCAGGATAAGGTACAGTCCATGGCACACAACAGATCAGGGCGCCATTATCGGTAAACTCTATACACGCGAAGGCACATTGATTAACATCGACCTGTTAAAAAGCGGCCTCGGCACGTTCTGCGCCGATACCGCACCGCCTGAACAGCATGGTGCACTCAAAAGCGCACAGGAGTATGCGCGTCGGGAGAAAAAAGGTATCTGGGCGCACCGCCAGCAGAATGCACCCTAAAGGAGCACCTTGGTGAACAATACCACCGTGTCCTATCAGACCGCATTACCGTCTGATATTCAAGCTGCAGCACACGATATCCCATCGGTGTCTCCGCTGCTCGGGAAAATACACCGCATGTCCCAGGAAATGGAGACTTCGCCACGCGACATGGTGAAAATCATCATGCTGGATCCGACCCTGACCGCACAGGTATTGCGCCTTGTCAATTCTTCCTTCTACGGGCTTGCGCAGCGCGTTTCATCCCTTGCACAAGCTGTTGTGTTGTTGGGCATGAACACCGTTAAAAACATCGCCGTGTCAACCGCATTGCTTAATACCATGTCGCTGCTGGAACGCTGTTCGCCGTTGCGGCCAGAGTCGTTCTGGCGCCACTGCCTCGGAACTGCACTCGCCTGCAAAACACTCGGCACTGGCCAGGAAACGGCAGAACTTTTGTTTGTCGCCGGCATGTTGCATGACATCGGTAAAATTTTGTTTATACGACTTGACCCTGATCGCTACGGAAAGGCAATCCGTGAAAGCCGCTTGTTTGGTGTATGCCTGTATTTCGCCGAACAGGCATTGTTCGGATGTACTCACATGCAGGCAGGCGCTTTTCTTGCACATGCATGGAACTTTGATGCACCGCTTATCGAAGCCATTGAACATCATCACGCCACCGGCAGCCGTAGTGCTCCCTATGTTGCCGTGGCAAACAACTTCTGCAAGGAGAGCTCGATTGGCGACAGCGGCAACATCGTTGTCGAGGAGCATGCTGCCAGCGTTGCCCTGCAGCTCGGCCTCCGGGATAAGCTCACGCAGCAACTTGCAGCATCAATTACCGATGAAATCATGCAGGCTGCTGCATTTTTATGTCAGCCACAGGAGCATTCACGGTTATGAAAGTCACGTTATGGGGGGTTCGCGGGTCGGTGCCGGTGCCCGGTCCTGCAACCGTGAGATACGGCGGTAATACTCCGTGCATAGAAGTTGTCGGGGCATCCGGAGAATATATCATATTAGACGTAGGCACCGGTGCTCATGCACTGGGGCGCGATCTCCTTAGCCGCCCCCCTCTTCCTTCGCCGATCCACCTGTTCATTTCCCATACCCATTGGGACCATATTCAGGGTTTCCCGTTTTTTGCACCCTGTTACGTGCCCGGTGTAACCGTGCATGTCCGCGGACCGGTACATTTTCACCAACACCGGCAGCTCCGCGATGTCTTTGACCAGCAAATGCAGTTTGAGTTCTTTCCGATTTCAAACTCGCAACTTGCCGCAACAATCACCTATGAGTCGCTTGCGGAAACCTCGCTTTCCGTTGGTTCATTGACCGTGACCACTCAATTCATGAACCATTCGGTACAATGCCTTGGGTACCGCATCTGTGAGCAGAACCGGACAATGGTATATACCGGCGACCATGAACCGTACTATAATGTGTTTGTTGATGGTGCTGATCCCTTAGACGATCCCCTCGTAGGCGATGCAGGCGCTATGGTTGATCGCGCAACAGAACGGTTTCTCTCGTTTCTTTCAGGCGCCGACCTTGTAATTATCGACTGCCAATATACCCCTACCGAATATCCTGTAAAAAAGCGAACCTGGGGTCATTCATCATGGGACTATTGCCTTACGTGGATGCAGCAGGCGGCTGTTCGGTGCATGGTGCTTACCCATCATGATCCGCTGCGCAGTGATGATGCGCTCGATGCTATGACGCAGGACATTCATCGCGCCGCCGCTGAGCGCGGCATTGATCCTGACATGGTGCTCATCGCACGTGAAGGAATGGAGCTCTCCTTATGACACTTTCTTCCTTGGAACAGTACAGAAAACATATTCCACAGGGAACGGTCTTGGTGCGTGAAGGAGAACAGGATAGTCAAATCTTTCTCCCTGAGCGTGGTGTCCTGGACATTTTCATTAAAGGCACAAAAGTCGCGAGTATCGATGCAACGACCTCACCCGACTTTATCGGTGAAGTCGGCGCAATTCTCGGTGTGCCGCGAACCGCAACCGTTATAGCTGCCACCGACTGCACGATTATCTGCCTTCCGAAATTTGAGCTTGAAGCCGTGATGCGTCATGCCCCATCGCTTGGTGTGAAACTGGTGCGATCGCTGTGTAAAAAACTCTCGACCAGCAGCGCTGCGTTTGCAGAATTTCACGCTGCGCATAGCCGCATTGCAGCCACGGGAGATACCGGTGTATCACTGCGAAACTATATGAAGGGTTTTTTATACCTGCTCGAGCAGGCATGCGATCCTGCATCCGGCATAACACCACACGAGGTCTGGAACTATTTCCTTACCACCAACCCATGGGGACTGCTGCACGGCGACAGAGAATTGCTCGAGAATACCGGTTTCGGCCAGCAACTTCCATGAATCCTGTTGAAGCTCACCGCATGGGACGGCGCAGCAGGTGCTATAACCCTGTGGACCCAATCTCGCACCTAAAAAGACAAAAATGCAACAAAGGGAACCGTATCTTGGACATCTTATTTATAGGTTCACGCTACAGCCCTTAATATTTTTTTAACACTCCATGTTTATACCTGTTTAAAAATGAAAAAGATATCTGAACCTGCTCTTGCAGAGCCATTAAATAAAACCATATAAAATGGGCGTGTTATTCGTTTAAGAGCCTGCTTGAAGCCAACCTTAAAACGTGATATGGTATAGTTGCGTTAGTAGATTTTCCTATTATGGCAAAACGGAAGAAAAAAATTTTCGTCCTCGACACCAACGTCATCCTGCACGACAGCTCCTGCATCTACCGGTTTCAAGAACACGATGTGGTTATTCCGATCACCGTTCTCGAAGAGCTCGATCAGTTCAAAAAAGGAAGCGCGACCGTCAATTTCCATGCACGTGAATTTGTCCGGGCACTTGATGAACTGAGCGGGGATAAACTGTTTGACGGCGGTTTGCGTATCGGTCCGGGTCAGGGAAAAATCATCGTTAAACTGGAACAGGACATCCATCCTGATATTGCCCGGAACTATCCCGGTAACAAAGCCGATCACCACATCCTCAACAGTGCCTATCACCTTGCCCGTCAGTATCCCGATTGTCAGGTGATTCTTGTTTCAAAGGATGTCAACCTGCGGATGAAGGCAAAGTCGATCGGACTACTCGCACAGGATTATACAACCGACCATGTTAAAGACATCAATGCCCTGTACACCGGCCATCGGATCGAAGAGAACATCCCTGAACCTTATATCCAGCAGCTTTACAGTGAACCGTATGAACTTGATCCATCGTCACTGCCGATCAACCTACCGCTCGTGAATAATGAATACCTTATTATGCGCAACGGCCGCAAATCAGCGCTTGCGACGTATGATGCTGCCGTGCAAAAAATCAGGCGCGTCGACAAAGTCACAGCCTACGGCATTGTGCCCCGTAATGCTGAACAGACCTTTGCACTGGATGCGCTCATGAATCCGGCATTGCAACTGGTAACGATTTCAGGCAAAGCAGGCACCGGCAAAACACTGCTTGCGCTTGCCGCGGCACTGGAACGGAGAAAGTATTACCGTCAAATCTATATTGCACGGCCGATCGTGCCGCTGAGCAATAAAGATCTGGGCTATTTGCCGGGTGATATTGAATCAAAGCTCGATCCCTATATGCAGCCTTTATACGATAACCTCGGCGTGATCCAAAACCAGTTTTCGGAAACCAATTCCCATCACCGGCGGATTAAAGAGTTTTTAGAGGCCGAAAAATTGGTCATTTCGCCCCTCACCTATATCCGCGGCCGCAGTCTCGTGCATATCTATTTTATTGTCGATGAAGCGCAGAACCTTACCCCGCATGAAGTGAAGACCATCATCACCCGGGCAGGCGAAGGCACTAAAATGGTCTTTACTGGCGATATCTTTCAAATCGACCACCCCTACTTGAATAGTTATTCAAATGGATTGAGCTATCTGATTGAAAAGATGCGGGGACAGCGCCTGTATGCACATGTGAACCTTGAAAAAGGAGAGCGTTCAGAGCTTGCCGAGCTGGCAAGTAATCTCCTGTAAGCGTTTTATGGCGCTGTGTTAGTGCTACGTCGTATTCCGTACGTCTTCATTTTACGCCACAGCGTATTATAGCCAATGCCGAGACGCCGCGCTGCTTCTGCCTGATTCCAGCCGCAGGCAATCAGCATCCGCTCAATATGAAGTCGTTCCACATCTGCAAGCGTCATATCGGTATAGGAATACTCTGCAGGTGCTGGCGCAGCCGGTTCGAGCATAAGATCCTCTCGGGTGAGCGTATCGCCATCCAGAAGAATCATCGCACGCTCGATCGCATGTTCTAGTTCACGCACATTGCCCGGCCAGTTGTACGCCTGCATGGCGGCAGCAGCTTCTTTAGAAATGCGCACCGGTGCCCTCCCGTTCTGTCGGCAGTAGCGGTCAATAAAAAACTGAGCGAGCGGTACGATATCCTCGCGCCGCTGGGAGAGCGGCGGAATGAAAAGGGGGATTACTTTGAGTCGAAAATAAAGGTCTTGGCGAAACCGCCCTGCATCAACCAGATTCCGTATTGGCGTATTGCTTGACGCAAGGACACGCACGTCAATAGGAATTGCCTGAGAACCACCAACGCGGCGCACTTCGTTTTCCTGAAGCACGCGCAATAGTTTCACCTGGAACGCCGGACTGGTTTCCCCAATTTCATCAAGGAAAATCGTGCCGCCGTGTGCCTCTTCAAATAACCCTTTCTTTGCGGTATGCGCACCAGTAAAGGCTCCCTTTACATAGCCGAACAGCTCACTCTCAAGCAGCGTTTCGGGCAACGCAGCGCAGTTGATGGCAACAAACGCCGCATCGCAGCGCGGGCTACAGGTATGGATCGCACGGGCGATCACCTCTTTGCCGCTGCCGCTTGGCCCTTCGATCAGCACCGTCGAGGATGTCCCTGCGACGCGTTTCACCAGTGCCACAACCTGCTGCATGGCCGGGCTTGCTGCCACAATGTTTTCGAGCCGGCAGAATTCCTTTACCTGTGTCCGTAAATTGTGTACCGCGGCAACCAGCTGTTGTCGCTCACACGCCTTACTGACGACTAAATGCAATTCTTCAATATCCACCGGCTTCGTGATATACTCAAAAGCGCCCTGCTTCATGGCATGCACGGCACTGTCAACGGTGCCGTGCCCGGTGATCATGATAACTTCGGTGTGGGGTGAAATCGCCTTTGCCTTCCGGAGGATGTCAAATCCGCTGACCTTGCCGAGCATCACATCGGTAATAATTACATCGAACACCTCCTCCTGCAAAAGTGCAAGCGCCCGCTCCCCGTTAGGCTCACCGTGTACAGTATAGGGTTGGCGATCAAATGAACGCTGGAGCATGCGCAACAGCGGCTGATCATCATCGACAATAAGAATGCGTTTTGTCTGAGGCTCCATACAATATGGCTGACAAAAGGTTATGATACCCTCTGTGTGAGGCGTGGATTATTGGGCATTAAAGAACTTGACAAAATAAATAAAATCATTTATGAATTTTATCTTTATTGCATATTGAACGACCATAAAGCATAATATTAGGTCATCTTCCCTATAGCAAAACAGCTGTCCGTTGTCTACAAAAGAGCAAGGAGTTTTCTTGTATGTATGCGATAGTTCAAACCGGTGGGAAGCAGTACCGCGTTAAACCTGGTGATGTCATTCGGGTTGAAAAACTCGAAGGGGTTCGCGGAGCTACGGTAGAGTTTAAAGACGTTCTCATGGTAGTGGATGAAACCAATAATAGCGTGACGGTCGGTACTCCGCGTGTCGCCCATGCGGTGGTCATTGGAGAAATCCAGCGTCAAGCAAAATCAAAAAAAATCATCGTGTTCAAGCATCGGCGGCGCAAGGGCTATCGGAAAAAGACCGGTCACCGCCAGCAGCTTACCGAAGTCAGAATCACAACCATAACCACGTAACCACCTCAGTGCAGGAGGATAATGTTTTGAGAGGATATGAATTGTGTTTGATTTTTCATCCCGAAACGCCGGACGGTGATATTACCGGACTTCTCAACAGTATCAGCGACTTGATTACCCGACAGAAGGGGTCGGTGCTGAAGCATGAAAAGTGGGGCAAAAAGAGTTTCAAATATCCCATTAAAAAGCAAACCAAGGGTTCTTACTGTTTCCTCTATTTCATGGCGGAACCACCGGTATTGCGCGAAATCGACCGTATGGTACGGTACAATGAAACGGTGTTACGCTATACGACCACAGCGCTTGGGAAACACTTCAAGCCCGAACAATTTGCCCACGCAGATCATATCACCCACGAACCTTCTGACGATACCTCAGGAACTGATACCCATGAGGTGGCGAAACAACCTGCAGAGGAAACCACCGACGCATAATGCATACATGACGAGGAGCACATGGTAACCAAGAGAAAAAACCAGAAAAAAAAGACCTTTTACAGCAAACGGAAAATATGCCGTTTCTGTGCCAACAAAGAGCAAACCATATCCTATAAGGACTATAGTACGTTGCGGCACTTTGTTTCAGAACGGGGAAAGATCATTCCGCGGAGAATTTCAGGCAATTGCGCGAAACATCAGCGGGAAATCACCCGGGCGATCAAGCGCGCGCGTGTTATGGCAATCATGCCGTTTACCGTTTCCGGGGCATAACCAACATGCGCAAACTTCTGCAGGAGTGCTGCGACATATAGACTTTTGAGAAAGGTAGAGACAGTAGTATGAAAGTCATCCTTACCGAAGACATACCTCATCTGGGAACTGCAGGAAGTCTCATCAGAGTTAAAGACGGCTATGCCCGCAATTACCTCATTCCACAGGGTAAAGCCATTATGGCAACAACCCAAAATGTGAAACAGCTTGAACACCAAAAGCTGCAGGTACAGGCACGGCTCCAAAAAATACAACGCGAAGCAGAGCAGCTTGCGCGACGCATTGAGTCTATATCATGTACAGTGGCAAAAGCCGCTGGCGAAGAAGATAAGTTATTCGGGTCGGTAACCGCTGCCGATATACAGGCAAGCCTGCGAAACGAAGGCATTGAGATTGACAAGAAAAAGATTTTGCTTGATGAGCCGATCAAACAGCTTGGCATTTTCACGGTACCGATCAAGCTGCATCCTGCAGTCACTGCTCAAGTAAAAGTCTGGGTTGTGAAGGAATAACCGCAATTATTTGGCAATCCTGATGTGGACGAAGACCGAGCAGATCGGTTATTGTGCGCACGCAGGTAATTATTATACATGGCCACCGGCATACCGCACAACCTCCCGCCTCAAAACATAGAAGCTGAGCAATGCGTGCTCGGCGCCATACTCATCGAACACGAAGCACTAACCAAAGCGCTTGAAATCCTGCGACCTGATGATTTTTACCGTGAAAATCATCGCCAGATTTTTAGGGCAATGATCGAGCTGTTTGAAAAAAACGAGCCCCCTGACATCATCACCATCACCGAGGTGCTCAAACGAAAAAACAAGATTGAGGAAGTAGGCGGCGCATCATACCTTGTTGAATTGTCCGAGAAAATACCCACCGCTGCCAATATCGAATACTACGCAAAAATCGTCAGACAGAAATCGATCCTGCGAAGCCTCATTCATTGCGCAACCGAAATTGCTTCAAAAGCAGCAAACGCACAGGACGATGTCGAAGACATCCTTGATTTTTCAGAAAAATCGATCTTCAGCATTGCAGAAAATCAGATCAAGCCCTCCTACTACCCACTCAAGGACATCCTCAAAACCACATTCCGCGACATTGATCGGCTGTATGAAAAAAAACAATTGGTGACCGGTGTTCCTTCGGGATTTTTTGATCTTGATGCAATGACCTCGGGATTCCAACCCGCAGACCTCATTATCGTCGCCGGACGCCCCAGCATGGGGAAAACCGCATTCTGTCTTAATATCGCACAGTATGCTGCCTCTGAGGCGCATGTGCCGACCGTCATTTTTTCTCTTGAAATGTCTAAAGAGCAGCTCGCGCTGCGCATGTTGTGTTCTGAGGCACGGGTTGATAATCACCGCCTCCGCATTGGCTGCGTTGCAGAAAATGAATGGGGGAAACTTGCAATGGCGGCAGGCAAACTTGCGGAAACCAGCATTTTTATCGATGATACGCCCGGCCTCTCGGTGCTGGAAATGCGGGCAAAAGCACGGCGGCTGAAGGCAGAGCACGGCATTGGCCTGATCATTGTCGATTATCTACAGCTCATGAGTGGCTCCCGAACAAAAACCGAAAGCCGCGAGCAGGAAATCTCTGAAATTTCCCGATCCCTGAAAGCGCTTGCAAAAGAGCTGAATGTGCCGGTCATCGCGCTCTCTCAGCTCAACCGTCGTGTTGAGGACCGAGTAGATAAACGACCCCACATGGCAGACCTTCGCGAATCAGGGGCGATCGAGCAAGATGCTGATGTCATCCTTTTTATCTACCGAGAGGAGGTATATCACCCGGATACCGAAGAGGCAAAAGGTAAAGCAGAAGTCATTATCGGCAAACAGCGGAACGGTCCGATCGGCGACATAAAACTGACATTTCGCAGCGAATATACCCGCTTTGAAAATTACACGGCGCGAGAACCGGTGTTTGCCTGATAACACCGGCACTGGCGCTGCACCCCTTG
>JAOAHH010000105.1 GCA_026415325.1 Thermodesulfobacteriota bacterium
AGGATGGCCTTATTGATATCGTATCTGCTATTTATGACACGAGTTTTGATAAAGCGGACAAATCGACAAAGTCAGGCTCAATCTTTGTATTCAAACAAAGTAACAAATAATGCATTGAAGAGTTGGAGGAGCACAACCTGAAGGGTCAGCATTTATAAATGCTGACCTCTTGTATTGAAAAGCACCACTGCGTTTTTACTGCCCCTACCATGCGCCGTGCTTCGTTGCAGTTTCACACCTCTTACATCACTGACATGACATAGCAAAAAAAGACAAGGGGGCGGTTTACACTGCGCACTGGGCGCGCACAAAAGGCGGGACGGCAAAGGATGCCCGGTGGATATCAAGGCTGTAGTAGCGGAGACTTTGCAGTGCAGCGATGCGCTCTTGAGAAATCCGGGCAAGTGGGTCAACCGATGTCGAGCAGAACATAAAACTCCAGAGCCCGCTCACATACGAGGGTACCAATGCCGTGTACATCCTGACAATCGGAAACACGGTTCGCGCCATTTCGTAGAGGGGCTTTACGATATGCGGGTCGAAAAACGGCGATTCAGACTGCGCTGCCAGTACCCCGTTATCGTTTAATCGCGCACGACAGTCATGGTAAAAACCTTCAGAGAAAAGTATCGCACCGGCGCCGATGGGATCGGTCGAGTCAATGAGGATTACGTCAAAACGCTGCGCGGTCTCTTTTATAAAGCATGCAGCGTCCTCATAGGTAATGTGAACTTTTGGATTGTCGAGCGCGCAGCTCACAAACGGCAGAAACGTTCTGCTTACCTCCACGACAGCGCTGTCGATCTCGACCAGTTCGATACGATAAACCGTCGGGTGCTTGAGTGCCTCGCGCACTGTTCCGCCGTCGCCGCCACCGACCACAAGCACTGAGCAGGGATGGGGATGTGCAATGAGGGGCACATGGGCAAGCATTTCATGGTAGATAAATTCATCTTTTTCCGTCACATTGATAATGCCGTCAAGCACCAGCATTCTTCCAAATGCCGTCGTGTCATACACCTCAATGATTTGGTACCGGCTCTGCACCGCATGCACCAAGCGGTCCACCTTAATGCGCACCAGCACCTCGGGTGAAAAACGTGCTTCAAACCATTGCGGCGTCTGATTCATGCGTCCGTATTTATCGAGCTGCTGCGGCCGGCTTATGATCGATTACGACATCGGCTGTGGACATATCGGGAATGCCCCGTTTCATCTCTGTGATCGTGTATCGCTGCGCCTTAAAACATTCCTTGAGATACTCAAACGCATGCCATGGGTTGACGGACGTGCCGCAGGTAAACAAATCAACAGCGGCATAGCCGTATTCAGGCCAGGTATGGATGGCAAGATGCGATTCCGCGATGACAACCACCCCGCTCACACCGTGAGGGCTGAAATGATGGAACACCGACGTAATAACCGTAGCATTACTGCGCCGCGCCCCTTCGGTCATGTACTTTTGAACAAGCTGCTTATTATTCAGGGCAAACGGATCACAGTCACAAAACTCAACAAGGATGTGCTGTCCGAGGACTTTCATCACGCAACCTCCTTTCTGAACAACGGTGCCGCTTTGCCAGAAAGCGGAAAGGTTATTGCAGGATATGCACAAGGTGCGCGTGCTCATTGAAGGGACGGGGGCTGTGAAGGGCAAAGGGTGTGCTGGGGTGAAATCAGCCAGCCGTCTCCCTCATATGGGCCGAATCAGTTGACCGTTGGTGAAAGGCCTTAAACGTTTTCTATGGCATTGCGCCATGAAAACATCCTCCTTTGCTGAGGGTTAAAAGCGGATTGTGTAATTTACGCTATTTATATTCTCTATGTCAATGATTAATTTTCATTTTTCCGCCTGCACACCGCTTTTCTGGTTGCCGGGTGTCATTTATTATTGACACAAAAGTAGCGCTTTGCCTATACTTGCACCGTTTTTTTAAAGGGGGATAAGCTTAGCACCCTCGGTGCAATTTCTCAGCTACTGTGATCAAGCAACTGCAGTTCCCCATAAAGTGCCCATGCTGCGTTTAACCAATATTAACTGTTATTACGGCACGATTCACTGCCTAAAAAACGTCTCACTCCATGTTGACGAGCGTGAGATCGTGGTGCTTATTGGCGGTAACGGATCGGGCAAAACCACCCTCCTCAAGGCAATATTGGGACGTATACCCGTACACTCAGGCACCATCATTTTTCAAGGACAAGATTTCACCCGCCTCCCTACAACCCACATCGTTGCTTCTGGTATTGCGCTGGTTCCAGAAGGCCGGCAGATTTTTGGCGCATTGTCGGTCATTGATAATCTGATGCTCGGTGCCTACCATCGCGTGCTTGCCGGCGATCGCACGATCAAAGACGCTCTCCAGGGGGTGCTGGAGCTTTTTCCCGTGCTTGCCCAACGTTGCCGTCAACTGGCAGGTACACTCAGCGGCGGTGAACAGCAGATGCTTGCTATCGGCAGAGCGCTTATGGCAGCGCCGAAACTGTTGCTGCTGGATGAGCCGTCGATGGGGCTTGCCCCGATGGTGGTGAACGACATATTCGATACGATTCGGAAGGTCAGCGATCGCGGCACCACAATTCTGCTCGTTGAGCAAAACGCAAAAAAAGCCCTCTCCCTTGCCGATCGTGGCTATGTTTTAGAAACAGGCAAAATAATTATGCAGGGTGCATGTGATGAGCTTATGGAAAATGAAACCGTGCAGACAGCCTATCTGGGTCGTTCTCGTCAAACATACGAGGAGCGCCACGGCGTCGGCACAAATACCCCAACCACCATTAAGGAAGGAGGACAATTATGAAACAAGGTGTTTTCGTCTGTATCACGGCAATCTTGTTCATGCTGTGCGCAACAGTTCTGCGGGCAGAGCAGGAACCTATTAAAATCGGCTGTTTGTTCGACCTGTCAGGCCCTGCCGGCCATATCGGTACCCCTTCAAAATACGTTGCCGAAATGCTCGCCGAACGTCTGAATAAGGCGGGCGGCGTGAACGGCAGACAGATAAAACTCGTATTCGGTGATGCTGAGAGCAATCCCGGTAAGGCAACCATTGAGGCAAAACGCCTGATCGAAAACGAGCAGGTCGTTGCCCTCATCGGGCCAACGCGTACCGACTCTGCTATGGCGATTATCAATCTCGTGGAAGCAAGCCGAACCCCAAACGTGGGATGCGTCGGTGGCACACCGCCGGTCAGTCCGGTGCGGCCGTACGTCTTCAAATCACCCCAAAAGACCGTCACCGCAGTTGAAAAAGTATACCAATACCTGAATAAGCAAGGGATTCACAAGATCGCCATCATCACGGCAACCGATGGCTTTGGAAAAGAGGGCGAGCAGTCGCTCAAGGAGCTTGCCGGCATGTACAACATCACAATCATTGCCGACGAAAAGTTTGACGTTACGGATGTTGACATGACCGTGCAGCTCACCAAAATCAAGGCAACAAAGGCACAAGCACTGGTATGCTGGACCATCGGCCCGCCGGGCGCCATTGTTGCAAAAAACGTCAAACAGCTTTCCTTCACCATACCGCTCATCCAATGCCATGGGCTGCCTGACCCTAAATACATCGAGCTTGCCGGCGATGCTGCTGAGGGAACCATCATGCCATCTACCAAACTCATGGTTGCCGACCAGTTGCCTGACAGCGACCCGCAGAAAAAGCTGCTCCTGGATTTCATCAACGAATACGAAAACGTGCGTAAATACGGCAAAGTAAATACCCATTCCGGCTATGCATGGGATGCGCTGATGCTGGTGGTCAATGCCATCAAAACTGCCGGTACCGACAAGGCAAAGATCCGTGATGCGATTGAGAGGACAAAAAATTATGTCGGTATCAGCGGCGTCTACAATATGTCGCCTGATGACCACTGTGGTCTTGCCGTGGACTCGATGGTTATGATCAAAGTAG
>JAOAHH010000122.1 GCA_026415325.1 Thermodesulfobacteriota bacterium
GTGGTTCACAAGTCAGGAGACATGCAGCCAGGCCCGGGTTTCTTTGAATTAGCCAAAGAACTTGGAAGAGATACATCCGATATTCTTGCTTGTTGGGTGGCAGAGCTAAAGAAGGTTCACGCCTACTGGAGTCTGCCATAAGACTTGCGCTTTGTAACGTAATAGGGCAAAGAATGTTCGCCTATCACCAAATCCAAGAGTACGTGAAACAAAATACGGTTGTACCGTGAAAACCTGCTGGATTACACACGTCAAAGAGCTGAGAGACACTTTGGCATGTTACGACTTTCAAGTAAGAAACGGCGGCTAACAAGCGCTTCCAGCGGACGCTCGCTCCGCTCGCGCCGCTGAAGCGCAGGCCGTTAGGCAGTATCAAGGGAGGCTCAATGTTTTGCTCACAATGCGGTACCCAGTTGGTTTCCAACGCGAAGTTCTGCCCCAAGTGCGGATTGCCTATTGGCGCGGAGCCTTCGCCTGTAGTTGAGGTGCCTTCTACGAAACCGCTCATGGCAGTACCAGAACAGGTGCGCGATCCCGCCACACTCGGCACCAAGTGGCTGAAATTCTGGAACTACTTCAGCTTGCCCGTTGGCGGGCTACTTGGGCTACTAATGTCTCTTGGGGTGCCGGCACTCGGAATCATCATGGTTCCCTTGGCCATTCTCCAATTCGCAGTAGCCTATGGCCTTCATTACAGGAAGCTATGGGCGTGGCAATGGAATTGGGGGTTAGTCGTCATCACGTACATAAGCATGCTCATCCCGACTCCAACACCCGGATCTCACGCTGGCGCTGCCGATTTGGTTGTGCAATTTGTTATCAGGCTAATTCTGGGGAGCCTTATCTGGATGTGGCCAAATTATGTGTATTGGAAAAAACGCAAGGGGCTATTTTCTTAGCCTGAGAGAAAAGGAGCAGGCTTGGCTTCCCGAAAAGTCGGCGCTGGCGAGACGGTGAAAACATGCCTAACACTGCGCTCCAGCGGACGCTGCGCGATAAAGCCGCGCAGCTCCGCTGAGCTTGAACGTTCGCCAAAGGAGGGATAAATGGACTACCATCATCTCGAACAAGACCTGCGCAAGAGATTAAGGAATGAATTGGAAGAGAGAGAAATCCCTATGAATACTTTTAATTAAACACCATTACCGCGCATAATGCAATATATGCATCATTACCATTTTTCTTTATAGAAAAGAATCGGAGTTTGAATTATAAAAATGCCGGAAGACTGCGGTTACTTAAAAACGCTGAGAACGCAATAAAGAGGCTAAAGTGAACTAATTGTTTTGTTAACATATTCTTCAGCTTCACTCCGAACAAGTGCAATCAGTTTTAGGTCAATGCCGATGAGTTTAACCGAGCGAGGATCGAGATCGATCGCAGTAATATCCTGAAGGGACTGCATATCGTCGATGTGGATGATCTGGTTTGCAAGATGGACAATTGCTACCAGTTCGTTGATCTGAATCAATGACGGTGAATGGTGAAACTGGATTGCATTGACAAGTTGTTTCGGTATATCCCATTTCTCGCAGATGCTTGCCGCAAGACTCGCGTGATCAAATCCCAGAACAATGCGTTCTGCCTCAAAAACTTTTTTGCCTTCCTGTAATAACTTGGTGAAAGCATCGGCGCGAGCAGCAAGATAACGGTCGAGGACGAGCTTGCCGCAGTCATGGATAAGACCTGCCGAGAAGGCATCGTCGATGAGGTTCGGGTTGCGGCGTTTTGCGATTGCGCGTGCGCATGCGGCAACCGAGAGTGAATGCCGCCACAATACACCGCTTTCTTGCCCATAACCGGGAAGCCGTTTTGAGAGCACGGCAGCGCTGCAGGCGATTTCGAGGATCTGGTTAAGGGTTTTTATGCCAAGGATCATTGCGGCGTGTTGAATCGAGGTAACAGTGCCCATAACGCCATAATATGCTGAATTGGCAATCTTCAACACCCGTGCGGCAATCGCTTGGTCGGTTTCAATGGCGCGGGCAATTTCGGAAAAGGTGCAGTTTTTATCTGAGATAAGGCGCCTGACATGCTGTGCCACCTGCGGCATTGACGGCAGGTCATTGACCGCGGCAATAATAGATTTTCTCAGATCAATGCCCGACTCTTCAGATGGCGAATGACGATTCTGTGATGGAGCGGGAGATGGTGAAGATTGGGGAGTCGCATGCTGATTGAGCCGTATCTCGATATTACCCTTGCATGAGGGGCACGGAAAGATCACATGCAGACCATACTGCCTGATACGCTCCTCGGGAATTGTATAACCACGCGAGCAATGTGGACAGATGATTTTCATAGTGTGACCGTCATCATCAAAAAATAGTCTTGCATTTTATGATGCCTTCTTTATATCATTGATTGCGGGGATCGGAAAGAAAAAGTAAAAAGGAGGGAGCCACATGCATTCCATCGTATTTTTTATCCATCACATACCAGTTTTCTCTCAATACAACCAAGTATAGTGAGCGGATTTAATCACGCAGGGATACTCTCCCATGTGTCACTGCGGGTATTTTCGTTCACGCTAACACGGTGTCGATACATACAACAGGAGGGGGAATCCGTGAACAGAAGAATTATCAAAACATCGATTCAATGGTTTGCAATAACACTTTGTATTTTCCTCCATCAGCAGGCGGCGGCAGAGGATACAACGATTATCCGTGCACGGGATTGGCTTCTCCGACAGCAGGATTTCGATGCCGGAAGTTGGGGCGAGGATCCGATCCGTGAAACGGCTACGGCCGTGGAAGCGCTCCTCCTTTTTTCAGATGCGGATGCAGCCGTCCAGGATGGACGACACTTCCTTGAGCGTACTGCCCCTGATACGGTTGATTTCATGAGCAGAAAACTCGCTGTATTAGCTGAGACAGGACATGTGCCTGAGGACGATATAAGGCAACTTATCAGTATGCAAAACCCTGACGGTGGATTTGGTTTTAAGCGTGGATATCCGAGTTCAATTATCGACAGCATCCATGCAGCTGAGGCGCTACAAAAAGCAGGAATTGCTGACCATGCGGTTATCGGGAAACTATTGTACTATATAACAAGCCAACAAGGCATTGACGGAGGATTTTCGTGGTGCAAGGAGAATGAAAGCAGCTTAATAGTAACGGCCGATGCTGTGCGGGTGCTCTCAAGCTTTCAGCCGCGCTATGACCTTACGCTGGTATGTGAAAAAGCATGTTCATTTATATGCAACTATCAAGATTCAAACGGCGGATTTGGTGAAGGTGATAGCTCAGCGGGAGAAACCGCAGCATGCATCGAGGCACTCTCAGCGACCGGTTCCGCTGCTGAAGCTTTGCTACGTGCCCGGAGGTTCATATGCCGTATGCAGGATGAAAACGGAAGCTGGGGAGACGATGTCACAGCAACCGCCAGAGCCATAAAAGCACTCATCACTATTGCAGAAATTCAACGACCTAATCTGACAATCGACAGCACATCATGTGAAATTACACCATCTGCTCCTGTAACCGGAACACGCTCATGCTTGCGGTGTACGGTGCAGAATACCGGTGCAACCGATGCGGCCAATGTTAAGATTAGGCTCTCCCTTGCCTTTTCAGATAGTAGCAATCAATCGCTTAGTGATGCATTTCTTCCCGTTATTCCGGCATATGGTACAGCTACTGTCGAGCTGTGCTGGACAGCAAATGCCGCAAATGGACAACACCTGCTCTCTGTAACCGTTGACCCGGATAACGAAATCAGTGAAACCAACGAAGCGGATAATAGCAAACTCGTTTCACTATCCGTCCGCTCTCTTCCCGATGTTGTTATCGATCGATATACCGTTTCCAGCGACGCTCAACTACCAAGGGCAGGAGCACCGTTTACCGTTACAACGATGATCAGAAATACCGGAGAATCAGAGGCACTACTGCTCAAAGCAATTTGTACGGTAACCGGCGATGGTGAAGCATTTCGCAGCGGCCTGAAGGTAGGGGAGGTGGTTTTTTCGGAAATCAGCGGCGGGGGTCAAGCACAGGCGCATTTTACGATGAGTTTGCCTTCCGGAGACTATACTCTATCGGTGCACCTTGATCCGGACGACACGATACAGGAAAGCAATGAGCACAATAACAGGGCAGAAACAACGCTGCGGGTTTTGTCCGATGTGTTTCAGGGGGTTGACCTTGCGGTCGTGCCGAGTGACATTATAATTGTGCCCGAACCCGGCAGGGAAGGAATGCCGCTGACGATTAGTGTTACGGTCAGGAACAGCGGCGATCGTGATGCGTTGTCAGTACCGGTTGTTCTCAGGTGTGAAGATGAAACGGGTGGCAATTCAGATCTTGCACTGCATACGTTTGCGGTGATCCGTGCAAACGAATCTGCAATGGCGCGGGTAACTGCTTCGTTACCTGCTGGGAACTATCGAATAATTGCTGTTGTTGATCCCGCAGCGTCGATCAATGAAGTATGCAGAATCAACAATGCAGCAACAAAGGCATTTACCATACTCCCACCGCACGACGTCGTTGATCTTGACATTGACAGCGAGGCGATAACATTTAATCCGGATCCGGCTGTTGTCGGCGAGCACGTGGCAATTCGATGTGATATCCGCAATGTCGGCACGGTGCCGCTTTATGGTATTCCGGTTCGCATCTATGACGGCATCCCCGAAGCCGGGGGAAAAATACTGGATAACCGGTACCCCGAGCTCATCCTTCCTGTTATTCCGTCCGCCAGCACAGGCACTATCACCTTGTATATGGATACAGAAAAGAAAGTCGGTCCCCATATCATTACAGTGATCGTCGATCCTGATAACCGCATTCACGAAAACCGTGAAGATAACAACCGTGCAACAAGAACGCTTACCGTGACGGGGCAGGAGGGGGTGGATTATGAGATACGGGCATCAGACCTTATGTCGAGCCCGCCGCAACCAGTTTCAGGCGACACGGTTATAGTACAAGGCCGGGTCTGGAATAACGGGCAGCATGATACCGGTCGGGTCACGGTTGTTTGCATGCGTGAGTATCAAGTCATTGGGCAGCAAACAATCGATTCAATGCAAGCAGGGACGGCGCATGATGTCATGTTTACGTGGAACAGCGAAGGATACGCCGGTGTGATTCCGATCACAATGAGCGTGGATCCGTGGAATGAAATCGACGAAACAAACGAATACAATAACAATGCATCCGTTACTGTTATGGTGAGGAGTGCCGACCTTATGATCCGATCGGAAGACATCGAGATAAGCCCTCTCCTACCGGTGCCTGATACTGATATAAACATTCGGTGTCGCATAGCAAATATCGGAAACCATTCTGCGCCACCCTATCGCGTTGTATTATACCGGGGGAACCCCGATGCATCGGGAGAGAGAGTTGCGGTCAATGATATGACCGAGCTCGCAGCAGGTGACGCTGTGTCAACCGAGTTTATTTGGCATACACCGTCGACTCCAGGATCATATAGGTTTTTTGTCGTTATAGATCCTGACAACAAGGTCATTGAAGAGAATGAGCATAACAATAGTGCAATGAGAACAGTGACAATAGCCGATCCTGCCGATGTTGCCATTGATACTGCCTCTCTCGTGATTTTACCGGAAGCTCCTACTCTCGCAGATGAAATCAGGATAGCCGCAGCGATTGAAAACAGAGGCGGCACCGTTGCGGATACGGTGCGGGTTGCACTGTATGATGGCGAGCCGTCTGACAGCACCAGAATCGGGCAGGAACACATTATCAGAAACGTGCAGCCGGGAGGGCAGGTAACATTTGAACGCAATGTATATCTTAACGAAGGCCAGCATCGGTTGTGTATGACAGCTGCTCTCGATCCGCCGCAAACAGAATTACGCTATGACAACAATAATGCATGCAGGGAAATCTTCGTGGGAAGCGTTTGCGATATCGAGGTTCGGGCACAGGATATCACCATCAATCCACCCGCGCCGGTTCTCAACGAAAATGTTACCATCGGAGCACTAATCAGAAACAAGAGTAATCAGCATATCGAATCAGTGTCGGTGAAATTTTTTGACGGCGAACCCGGCAATCCTCGTCAACAGATTGGGCAGGACATTGTCATCACCTTGGACCCGGGTGAAACAGTGCGTGTTGAAAATTCATGGTTACCCCCATGCGCTGGCATGCATGAAATATGGGTTGTTGCTGATCCGGAAAACATGATTCCTGAAGAAAACGAACACAACAACAAAGCCTCTCGACAGATCGTAATTGCAGGCGCAGCGCCTGACCTTGCAATATTGTCAGGTTCATTATTTGTTGCGCCGCCGAATCCGCATGCAGGCGAGATCACACAAATTGTCGCACACGTAAATAATTTCGGAGGATCAGAAGCAGCGCCGGCAACGGTCAGGTTTTATGCAGAAGGGAACGGTACGCGGAGACTTCTCGGTGAAACGGGCAAAGATTGTATTAAGGCATCGGAAACAGCGCAGTTAACAATGACGTGGATACCGCATGAAGGTGAGCAGTTTATCGCGGCAATCGTTGATCCTGATAATCTCGTGCAAGAATCACATGAGGGGAATAACAGACAAGACATGTCGATTACGGTTACCCCATCAGTTATGTTTTATGATGACTGCGGAAATCCGGAGCAGGAGCAGCACCTTGTCAGAGGGCAGGACGGGATTCTCACAAAAATTCAGCAAACACTCCCTCAAGCACTTGCCACGGTAAGCAGAGATCCTGAAGTGATCATATACCGTTACGAGGGTCTGCAACCAGGCACAGCTTATGATCTTATTCTCGGGTATATCCAGGAGGAGGGCGCGGGGTGCATGCAGCAGCTTATTGCTGATGGAATGCTCTTACATGAGCCTCTGCTGCTGCCAGAAGGTGTGCTCCGTTATATAACCTGCTATATTCCGGCAACCCTCACTGCTGATGGAACTCTTGAGCTTCGGTTTGAAAAAACAGCAGGAACTGAGGCATTGGTTTCAGAAATATACCTTATTAAAAGAACCGGTAAAAAAGAGGTAGCAATCCAGAACGGGACCGCATGGCTTACTCGACCGGAACGGCAGGCAGCAGACGGCGGCGGCTTTGTGCCTTTTTCCGTAAGTCAAAGCGATGCGCTTGCTTTACAGGCGCTGGTTGCAGTCGGCGCCAGTGAGAGTGCAGAAGCTGTTTTTCTCAAGAGCCGCATTGCCGCAATCCAGGCTTCAAACGGCAGTTGGGATAACAGCCTGCGACCGACCAGCCTTTGCATATCGGCGCTTGCCGCCACTGCCGATCCTTCGCTGAAAAGCGCTCTTGAGAAAGGTGTTGCATTTTTACTGCGTACCCAGCGTGATGGTGGTGATTGGAATAACGATGTTACCGGAACAGGGATGGCAATTATCGCACTGTTAGATGCAGGGCTTGAGCCAACACATGATGCCCTTCGACGCGCACGTCAATGGCTTATCAGTAATCAAAATTTTGATGGATTTTGGGGCGAGACCCCTGGAGCACCATCTGATATGTACCGAGGGTATCATCCGGTTGTTGCCCTAATACGCACCGGTTCAGCACTTGACCAGCCAGCAAAGAAAGCCATTGCATATTTTAAGAGCCACTGTTCTACTCAGGTGTGTAGATTTGTATACGGATACCTTCATATTCTTATACAGCAGGGGCAGACCACGGGCAGTGAGGTGACGACATGGAAAAACGCACTGCTCGGGTACCAACGGGCAGATGGGGGATGGAAAGGTGGCGCTGCCTATCTTGATATAAGCGCTGTTGAATACACGGCAGAAGCACTCTGCGTATTGAGCAAGCTCGAAGGCCCCCAAACACCAATTACGAAGGGAATTGCATGGATAGCAAATGTCCATGCACAATGGCGGGATATTATCGATACATGGCCAACCATTGAAGAGACAGCACTTGCCGCAGGTGCATTATATGCAGTGGATAGGAATCAGTATCAGATTATGCTCACACAATTGCTATCTGAGATCGTAAAAAGACAGAACAGCTCCGGAACCTGGGGCAATGGCTATGCCCTTGCAGACAACGGTCGCAATGTTGAGGGGACGGGTTTCTTTCTCTGGACGTTGAGCAGTCTTGATATCGATGTCCCCGGAAAAGCAGGAGCATGTGCAAAAGCGCAACAGGCACTGCTGAGCTTACAGAATAACAATGATAAGGGGTGGTGCAGTAGCGGTGGATCAAGTTCGCCGTCATCAGTACGAGCAACGTCACTTGCACTGCTAGGGCTTCTTCGGTCAGGTGTGCCGCCGCAAGATAGCCGGATTGCTCAGGCTGTATCGTGGCTGATGACAAAGCGCGGCACCGACAAGCTCTGGGACACGATAGAAAACAGCAGCAGATGCTTGCTGGTATTAAAAATGATGGGCAGCTATGCACAGGAACTTACTGAGAGTGCCCGAGCACTAGTTGCGTCCCGTAACAGTGACGGGGGGTGGGGAAAACCAGATAGCACCACGACGGATACAGCATGGGCGGTCATGGGTTTGAATCAGCTAGAAGCATCACGTCAGGAGGTTGGGCATGGAGTCATATGGCTGGTTGCTGCACAGAACAGCGATGGCGGTTGGGCAGCGCTCCCGGGCATTCCAGCAAGCGCGACTCGTTATACTGGCGCAGTTGTATGGGCACTTGCAGGCGTGACAGGCAGTCCTTTAACTGAGCTTGAGCTGGTACTGAACAAACGCGTTTACTATCCTAACGATATCGTGCGGATAACCGTTCAACAAGTCAAAAGCGATGAAGCGTTGAGCGAAGTTACAGGAACGGTAACAGAATCCGGTGGGCGGCTTTCTGCGGTTTCGTTTGCAAAAAAAGGTGCAGTATTTACCGGTGAGTACCATATACGACATGATCATCCGCCGGGAACGGATAGTCTCAGTGTGATTGCAACAGGCGAACAGGGAACGGGTTTTGCCGTTATACCGATACGGATCGACAATGCAGAGGATGCCCAACCTGACCTTATGGTATGTGGTGAGGATATTACATGGCAAGATACCGTATCGGCTACGGGAATATCGGGGGATCTGAAAGTTGTTGTGCATAATATCGGGTTGCGTGATGCGCAAGATGTTCTGATGCAATGTTATGACGGTCATCCGCAGGCTGGTGGCAGGCTTGTGCACCAAGAAATAATCGAGCACATCAGCGGAAACGGCATCCATGAAAGCAACGTACACCTGCAGCTTCCTTTCGGAGCTCATGAGCTGTATGTCTCCATCGATCCGGATAATACTATACCGGAGCAGAATGAGAGAAATAATAGTGCCTATCGCACGATAACGGTTCTGGATACGCGTCAGCAGGCTGATCTCGTTGTAATGCCATCAGAATTTGAGGCTATTCCTGATGCTCCCTTTGCGGGGAATATGGTAGTGCTGAGGGTAACAGTTCACAATCGAGGGGAAGAAGCTGCACAAAGCGTCGCGGTACAATTTCAAGACGGCTCGGAACGCATCGGTGATGCTATTACAATACCCTACCTTGCACCGAATCAAGCGCAGACGGTTGTTGCTTTGTGGGATACGTTGCAACATTCAGGACGGCATTATGTGCATGCTGTTGTTGATCCAAATAATACAATAGCAGAATTCAATGAACTGAACAACGATGCAATGAGGGTAATCGATGTTGGGGCAGCGCAACTTCCTGATCTTACAATTGATTATGCGCATATCGTCGCTCATCCAGAAACGCCTCATGAAGGAGCATTGCTACAGATAACCGCCCCTGTTTGCAACCGGGGGGTAGTAACCCAAGGGGTAACGGTGGCCTTATATGATGGGGATCCTATGCAGGGTCGATGCCTTGATACGGTTTTTATCTATGAAGCGCTTCGATCCGGTGAAATGATTAACGTACGGTTTGACATTGATACAGCCGGCATGACAGGAGAACATCGGTTGTATATGGTGGTTGATCCTGAAAATCTTATTGAGGAAGGCGATGAGGAGAACAACAGTGCACATACCGATGTCATGATCGCATCATGTGGTATAGGGGTACAGATTGCAACAGATAAACCGTATTATATTGCAGGTGAGTCTTATGGCATCAACGTACGCGTTATTAATATGACGGATGAAGAACACAATGGGGTTTTGGCTCTGCGCATACGGGATGTCGATGATAATACCATGGTGGCTGAACTGTATCAGGGAAGAGTTGCGCTTGCGAGTGGTGACAATCACACACTCACGCATACCGGTACTACTCCTGCTTATCCACCGGGACGGTACCGTTTTGAGGCAATATTTGATGAAGACAGCCTATGCAGAACACGATCTGCAACAGACATCACCATCGCTGCCGATATGAGGCTCACAGCATCAATCCGGGCAACACCGCCCTTGACATGGCCACATCAGCAGATCCAGTGTCAGGCAAAACTCTATAATCCCTCGATCAATACGGTGCTGCGCGGAATTCATGCCTGCTTGCGTATTCACGATGATAACGGCACCACGGTTATCGCGGAACAAAAGGCGATTACACACATGCTCCCGCGAGAGGAAGTTGACCTTGTTTTCTATTGGAATACAAAAGATGCAAGACCGGGACAGTATACTGCCTCTCTTGTCGTTGCTGCAGAGGGTGGCGTTACAGCCTCGGACAACGCAAGCATTACCGTAACCACAGGACCGTTGGGAGTGCCGCTTTTTCAGGGAGCCGTGAAACTCGAAAAGAACACATTATACCGATCCGATGTTCTGAACGCCCGATGCTTCGTTAAAAACTGCAGCACGGTGCGACTTGATAGGATTAAAGTACATCTTAATATCATAAGCGTTCAAAACCAAAAAGTTATGGCAACAGAGGAGATGCTTTGCAGACTTGGCGGAGAAGAAACAGGTGAAGTGTGTTTTATTGTGCCGATGGCCGGACTTCCGGTTGGTGAAACGATGGCAGTTATGGTGGTCGAGGTTGACAACATCATGCAAACGCTTGCAGCCGTTCCATTCTCGATAGCAAATAGGTGCCCGATCATCAAGCTGGTGCCAGAAATAACCGCATCTCGTAATCAGCCTGTTGTGATTGATGCCGGCGATACGCACGACCCCGACAACGAAAGCCTTACGTATATATGGGAACTCGTGCAAAAACCAGAAGATAGTGCCAGTACGCTACAACCCCGCGAAGGATCATATTGCTCGCTGACTCCGGATCGTCAGGGGCAATACAGAGTTCTGCTGACGGTTACCGACGGTCTTTGTTGGAGCGGGCCTGAGGGAATTATTGTCAATGTCGAGAACCGGTTACCGATAGCCCAGATTCAAGTATCCGATACCGCACATTGCGGCAACATTGTAAAACTTGACGGCAGCAAGAGTTTTGATCCTGACAGTGACGCACTCCACTCCTTTTTCTGGACGATTCTTGAGCGGCCATTGGGAAGTAGCGCAGAGATCGAAAACAGAGATAACGTTATTGCGTCGTTAATTCCCGACATGCCTGGTATGTACCGTATACAGCTTTCTGTCAGCGATGGTTTTGCCGAAAGTCTGCCGGTAACAGCACTCATTGAGGTTAACAACACACCGCCGGTAGCATATGCCGGTGAGGATACGAGCACTTATCTTGGCGATCCCATTATGCTCGACGGTAGCACAAGTTTTGATCCTGATAATGATCACTTACGTTTTGCATGGGAAATAAGAACAAAGCCGACAGCCAGTATCGCCCTTATAAACAATGCCGATTCAGCAACAGCCACGTTCAGCCCTGATCTGCCAGGGCAGTATGAGTTTGTATTGACGGTATCCGATAGCTGCGGTGAAATTGCGTACGATGATATAACAATACAGGTTAACGCTGCCGCAAGCGGTATATGTGAAGATATTCCTTTCCCGATACCTCCTTGTGACATGTATGATGAGTATCCATACGATCACTGCTCAGGGAAAACCATTATGATCAAAAGTTATGCGGATTATAAAAAATATGCAGCGTCGGCGTACGGTTATGACGGAAAAGGATATGCAGGTCTTGCCATCGCCAAAGATATTACGGCACAAAATGAAGATCTCGTGTTTCATTCGCCTTGCACAATTTCAGTAAAAAAGAACGTCTGCCTTGCCGCTCCGAATGGAAAGGTTTGCCTGGATGGAAAAAAAGGAGTGCGTTCCGAGGGCAATTTAAGGCTTAACGGACGATATGTCGTGCTGATGTCAGCGAAAGGCCCTGTTACCATAGATCATGGCGCAGTGCTGCACGGCACACATATCTATGTGGAGGCAGGCCGGCAAACCGTTGTTGAACAAGGTGCGCTTATAAAAGGGCTTGAGAGTGTTGTGATTGCAAGCTGCGGCGAAAAAGATGGGGACGGCGTGAATATCATGAACGGATCATTGATCTCGTCAGCGTCGCTTTTTATCAGGAGTGGGGGATGGATTCAGGTACACAATCTTGCAGGAATGGATATCAGTGGCCCGGTACGCATGATCAGTACAGGAACGCATGTAAACGATGCGGTACGGATTCATGCTGCAGCACTCCGTGCCCAATCACTTTGTATGAGTGGCTTGCATGAAGTAAGCATTGACGGTCCAAGCCTGGTTTTGATCGACGGGCAGCTTATCATAGCATCGACCGGAACGGATAAGCACAGCCGCGCATGGATAAAGACAGGGTCAGTGGTCTATGGAAGCAGTATATGGCTCGAAGGATACCGCGCAATACTCGGGCCATGGTCGTTTGTGTCTACGCCAGGGTTGTTCTTTATGCAGGCCGATGGAAAAGACGGATGTGATGTGCACGGATATTACCGCGCAGGATCTGCAGCAGGAAATTGCCTTGAGTAGGGGATACTGGATGCCGAACAAGGAGTGTGCCAACAAGGGGGTTGCTCTCGGGCTGATAATCAATTATAGTGAATATAGATGAAGCATTATTGAAGATTAAGGTGCTTCCCGATCACAACGGGTGAATCATGTATGCAGACCGATATCCTTCTCGTTAATCCTCCGATCACACTCGAAGAGCGCTATGGCGCGTTTGCATCGGTCGGCAGCCAGGCACCGCCGCTTGGACTGTGTTATCTTGCCGCCATACTCAAACACAAAGGGTATTCGGTTACCATTCTCGATGCACCTGCCTATGATTTAACTTTAGAACAAACGCTTCAAAAAATTGATGACGTCGCCACCGGAATTATCGGTATCACGGCAACCACGGCGTCGATTATTCGTGCGGCAGAGCTTGCGCAGGCACTCAAGGAAAAAGGATCAACAGCACGACTTGTCATCGGAGGGCCTCATGTTTCGGCGCTCCCTGAACGCACGCTTCAGGAATTCAGTGCATTTGACATCGGCGTCATTAATGAAGGCGAATATACGATTGTTGATCTGGTTCGTTCGCTGACAGGTGATGGTGATATGAGCAGGGTGCAGGGAATAGTATACCGCGATAACGGCACATTACATATCACCGAACCTCGACCGCTGATTGAGAATCTCGATGACTTGCCGTTTCCAGCATGGGACATGCTGCCGTATCTGCCTAAATACTACAAACCGGCACCGCACAGCTATTATCAACTCCCATCAGCTACGCTGATGACATCACGCGGCTGCAACGGAACATGCACGTTCTGTGCACGACCGTTCATGGGCGAACGGTACCGAAGCAACAGCCCGGAATATACCCTCGGTATGATCGATTATCTCGTTACCCATTACGGCATTCGAGATATTATGTTTTATGATGATAATTTTTTGCTCGACCGAAAACGAGTTGTCAGCATTTGCGAAGGAATTTTAAAGCGGGGATATAAAATTACCTGGTCATGCCTTGCGCGGACCGATGTTATGCCGGAAGATTTTTTCAGGTTGATCAGGAAGGCGGGTTGCTGGCAAATCGCCTATGGGATTGAGAGCGGGGATCAGACCATACTCAACAATATTAAGAAGCGCACAACGATTGAACGCATGACGGAGATGATCCGCAAGGCAAATGAAGCAGGGATCCATACACGCGGCTATTTCATGATCGGATGCCCGGGTGAAACGAAAGATAGCATAAGCCGCACCATGCATTTTATGACACAGAGTGGATTGAAAGACTTCCACGTGACGTTTTGCACACCGATGCCGGGTGCCGAATTGTTTACGACGGCATCACAGTATGGAACATTTGAATGCGATTGGCGAAAGCTCGGATTTTGGGAACCTGTTTTTATACCGTTCGGAATGACCAAAGAGGAGCTCATTGCCTCACATAGAAGGATGTTTCGTAAGTTTTATCTGCGACCGCGTGTTATTGTGCGATACCTTATCAAAATTATGACCAAACCGACAATTGCGCTCAATATTATTAAAGCAGGGCTTGATGTCATCCGCTATAGCATGGCAGGGTATTTTCAATCAAAAGCGCGACGGATAAAACCCGCCCATCATACAACCGGCTAACATATTTCCAGAAAAACACGGTGTTAGAACGTTATAATTTTCCAGGTGGCTCCCAAACGCCAGGTATCGGGAATCCGCAAGAGATACATTTCCCGCCTTTGAGATTGTTTTCAAGAATTGCATACCCCATGCGCTTAATAACGACACGTTTGCAGGATGGGCAATACGTGCTTTCTGCCGGATGCCCAATTACATTTCCAACATAGACGTAGCGGAGCCCGGCATCTGTCGCGATTCGATGGCATGCGTCCAGTGTCTTGACCGGCGTCGGCGGCAGATTGGTAAGCTTATAAAGAGGGCGGAAGCGGGTAAAGTGAAGAGGAATATCACATCCTAGATGTTCTGCAATCCAGCGGCACATTCGTCTTATTTCATCAGGGCTGTCGTTGAGCGACGGTATAATCAGCACGACAATTTCAAACCATATCCCAATACGTTTTAAAACCGTCAATGTATGCAAAACCGGCTCAAGCTCACCGCTGCAATAGGTTCGATAAAAAGAATCGGTAAATGCCTTAAGATCAATCTTAACCGCCGTAAGATACTGACAGAGTCTGACAAGCGGTTCTTCGTTGATAAAACCGTTTGATATCATAATGCTTCCGATACCTTTGGTGCGCCCAGAACGGGCACAGTCGTACATGTATTCATAGAATACCACCGGCTCACTATAGGTATAAGCAATGGTCAAGGATCCTCGTGAGGCAGCCTGATCAACAACCGTCTGGGGCGAGAGATTTATGCTCTGAACCTGCTCAGGCCGGTATTGTGCGATTTCCCAGTTTTGACAAAAACGGCATTCAAAGTTACACCCGGCTGCTGCGAGTGAATACGCAGTCGTTCCCGGCAGATAATGGAACAGCGGCTTTTTTTCTATGGGATCAACATGAACGGCACAGGCGCGACCGTAGACAAGACTGAAATACGTTCCCCCTCGGTTTTCCTTATTGCCGCAATATCCTCGTTCCAGGTCAGCAACGCGGCATTTTTTCGGGCAAACCGTACATTCAATTTTGAGATCTTCAAGTTTTCTATAAAACATTACTTCATGGAGTCCCTCGGCACTGCCGTCGGGAAGGGACTGGGCACAAACAGAACGGGAACGCATAAACGGAATGCCAGAGAGATACCATGCGCCGGCTGCAAGGACTGTAAGAAAAGAACGTCTGTTAAGTATAAGGTCGGGGTTCATTGTTGCTGGAAGACTCTCCTATTTATAATTTTCCTCTTGGCAGTCAATTTTTTCATTATAATGAAATTTTTGGTTTTAACCCGGAAATACATCAACGCGGCATTATACCCGCAGAATTGTAATTTTATTTAAATCATCGCATCCCAATCCTCGGGCAGACGCTGTTTTGATATGAAGTGGTGGACGGCCTGCTTGGGCAAGCGATGGGAGTCCCTGTTCTTTCCGCTTTTCCTCAATACAGGCAGTACCAACTGCATCGGCAGCAACCGGGTCACGGCTGACAATGATGCCGCCATACGGCCATTGCCACTGTTGTTTATATGCAGGGCCGCCGTTATACTGAGCCCGGAGCCCGTCAATAATCGTCAAACGGAGCTTTTGTTTGATATACGGATGGGTATTGAGATCGGCAATAAAAGGATCACAGCCATTATCATGATATTTGTTGGGGTTGTGGATAGCACCATAAAAATTCTTCAGGCCGAGCGAAACCCCGGATAGATCATGGTCTTTCAGGACCGGTATGTTTATAAGGGCATCGCACTGCGTGATGATTCGGCTAAAGCAGGTACCGACAGATCCGGCAGTTTCGATCTGCGGTTCATATTCAGTGTCGGTGCCGAAACAACGAATGCCTGTATTGCTGCGTGAAATGGTATATCCGGCGCGCTCAAGCTCTGCGGTGAGACGATCCCAGATAATAATATTTTTTTCGGGAACACCCACAGCAATGAGCTGGCGCGCAACGATCGCAACAAGTGTTTGATGTGTTGCAATGGGACGGCCGCCCATGGCGTTGACTTTAATGCCGATGATCTCAGATGGTTTTACAATGCTACGCCAAGCTTCGGCAACGGATGAGGTGCCGGTCATATGGCATAACGAAGAGGCAATCATTGAGGCTAAAACACCGTGATCAATGTCGCCGTTATCATGGATCACAGAAGGGCGCCGAGCAATAACAACCGACGCTTTATGGGTTCGAGGTGTGAATGCTCCATCCGATGGATCGTTGACCATGCGTGCTACAACTGACAGAGGACTTGCAGCTGCAAGCATTGCAGCAGTTTTTAAAAATCTGCGACGTGTTTGATCCATGCAAAACTCACTGATGAACACAGCGCTATCCGTTACTAATTATACCACACAAAAAAGAGACGGAAATTAGTATGGGTGCGTTGCATTATCATGACCGGGGGAGAGCAAATCACGAGGTATATCAAAAACAGTGCGGAATATTTTTAGGATTGGACCGCTCAAGGACTTTATCGGCATCGGGGTTACCGAGGCCTCATGATACGGGCCTTGCACACGGAAATATCCCAGCGTCAACGACTTGTCTTTGCCAGTAACAAGTTCCCCAGCAAACGGAATATTCCCGATAACATTGCTGATAGAGGAGAGCACCTGTGCTCCGACAATAAGATCAATAGTGTTATCACGAAGGTCAATGGTACCAACGGCAGAGAGATTCATCGCCGGACCTCGGACGATAAGGTTTTCTGTTTTCATCTGGCCTTTTTCAAGGATAAATTGAGCACATATGGAATCAAACGGCATCCCTTTCTCGAAAATATCAGGTGGCTTGAGCTGTGCAAGTTGAGTGATATTCATGAGTGAGAGGATTTTGGAGAGGATTGTAAATTTTTGGATAACGCCGTTGACGACAGTTGCATCAAATGAGGCGCACATGTTTATTCCAAGATCTTTTTTCTGAGAAAAACGGGAAGTAAAAATCCCGCGGAGGTCAAGCGTCCCGGTCATTATCTGTTTTTTTCGAATGCCCGGTATCGCCCATGACACGTCAACGTTTGAGCGTGATGGTGCAAGTGTCAAAGATCGGTTAGAAAAGTCGGAAAAATCATATTCGACATAACCATTTACTGTGCCACCACCCCCGTGAATAGTGATGTCTTCCCACCGCATAACGCCATTTCGATACGTATAGCGTGCGATGCCATCGGTGAAATCCCAGTCCATGACATGCAAACGATTAACGGTAAAGTCCATGAGCAAATTTGTACGGAAGAAGGGGTTGGCCTCATCTGATTGCTGTCCCATGAAGGGAGGATCTGAGGAAAACGGCAGTGATATAATTTTCTGAACAATGGAGAGAAAATCATCTATGTCAAACAACTGTGCATCTATACGAAGTTTGCCATGAGGCGGATTTAGCGACGTCAGCAATCCTCCTATCGAGCCGCTCGTAGCACCGATATGCGCTTTGCCATTAAGTACTGACACCCCATGGGGGGACAACAAAGCAAAGCATGATGATCCGATAAAGTTTTCTCCAGTCAACGAAGAACCAAGTGCTGCATTATGGAGAATGAAGGTTCCATATGCAGGAACTTTTGAAGCGGTACGGCAGGGTGCGGCAAAAAGTCCACTGCCGCTGATGCAACCATCAATGCGAATCCCATGAGGAAGTATCGGCATTACATCGTCGGGTATCATGAAGTAGGAAAAGTGATACGACCCGAATATGAAGGGTTTTGGATCAGGTATAACGAGTGCGACAACCGATGCTGTCGTTCCTGATGATGCTGTTATAAGAAGTGGGGTAGACGGAGCGTTGTTAAATGACAACGGGGAAGAAAGAGAAAATCGGCTGGGAATGGATTCAGGCTTGGCGAACGGTCCGATACGGTACGAAAGATTAGTAGCATCGATTTGCATATCGATATGGCCCTTTTTCGACGATGGAGAAAGCGATGCAACGGTATGGACAGCAACCGTTCCGTTATCTGCTCCAAATGTTTCTGAAAACCGGGACAAGGGGTTAACAGATGATATTGCTGCAATCGATGATGCAGGCAGAACAGAGTGCACTTCGCCCGTCACCGTATCAAAGGTTCTGGGAATTGTAATTGAGATGTGGTGTGTGTCATTGTCAAAAAAGGTGGCGTTCATTGTGGCAGCTATGCCGCTACTGGCAACAGAAGCAGTTCCTGTTGCAATTTTGATTGGTGGAAGAGAAGGATGAAGGCGAGCAACAATGTGATCAAATGAAAGCGCCGCATTATAGTCAAGATATCTCATTGTTGCATTGTCGTGAAAACCCATATGTGCCTGAAGGGAATTGATATTCACAATCCCCCGTTCCACACGGCTTGACAATTCATGCCATCGCTGCGATGTCAATACCCATAAAGAGAGGTATCTCATTAAGTCTGGAACCGCGCAACGCAATGGCATTGCCTGAAGAACAAGGTCAAAACCCGGAATGGTTTGTGATCGTGAGAGAAGTGCTTTTACCGTGATTGATGGCAGTGTGCCGGCAGTGATGTTTATTTCTCCGCTTCCGTTGCCGGGAGGTTGGACTGATGTATGCATTGAGAGGGCAAGAGGTCCTACCGATGATGTCTTATTATCGTGGGTGTATACAATATCATGGGAGGTAAGATTGCAAGAAATGGTTATTGCATGATCAGGAGATAACGCAAACGAAAGTGTGCCGCTGACCTTACCGTCTAAGGATATTTTTGGGGGAAGGATGGAAAAAAAAGATATCCATGGCGCACATGGAATATCATGTAATGAAACCGATACGTCACCGGACAGGGTGTGGAATGTTGGATGTTTACCTGCAAACCAGATAGACCCACTATAATGAAGACGAGCAGGTGTGTTCCGACCCGTACCGGGAATGTTTCCGGAGACGTAATATCGTTGGGTTTTTCGCTTCCGTTCAAACATGCTTGTAATCGGTTCGATGTCCAACGATTGCCCTGTACGTGGGTCAACAATACGAATGGTTGCATTTTTGAGAATCATTTTATTTAAGGAAATAGAAAGCGGCATTATGCCTTTGGCATTCCGAATGTTGGTCGATAGTAAAGATTTTAGCGGAATCTGTACACCCCCGTCGTGTTTATAAAGGGTTATGCGCGGCTGCTCAAGCACGATACGGGATATGGTAAAGCGTTTTTTAAATAATGCGGAAAGAGAACTCTGGATTGTTATACTGTCACAGGTGAGAAGGTGGATCTGCGCAATGGGATCAAAAATCGTAAGATTAAAAATACGAACGCCCGACCCTGAGGTAATGCTCCAATCAATGTCGTCAAAAAGGATGCGAACGCCAACGGTTTCTTCATAGGTTTTGAGAAACATACGAACATAATACGGGAGGTCGCGGGCAATGTATGATAAACCAACAACAAGCAGCGCAAAACAGATCGCGCATACTGCGGCACAAGACCATATGAAAGAGAAAAATTTCCTTGTCATTTCGCGGTAAACCTGATTTTAATAGCCATAAAAAATATTGTCTCAAAAAGCATTATAAACTTTTTGCATTTGCAAAGGTGAAAAATGAGATTACTGTGTAGTATCGGTGTGCCCTCAAATTTGTGAGACGTAAAGACAAAAATATAAACGAAATTAAATAACAATGCCAACGCCGCGAGTTAAAAACCACGCGCGAGGATGTTTAGTGTATAACACAGGGAACCTGCTAAAGGAACACTCAACTTGCCCGGCGCTTTTGGAAAGGGGGCAAGGGTTATGGAACTGAGATTATTGCGCAGCCGATCTATAGTGTTGGGGAGGCAGGGTATTCCGCTTGATTATGCCCATAGTCTTGTGCGACATGGGACATATCATGATGCAAACCTGCACGGTGGTTACGGCAGTGATCAAGTGCTTGAAGAAATTCGACGTATGGAAAATGCCCTTGGAAGGCTTGGAGAAGAACATATTCGGTTGCGCATTGCTGCTGATTTTTGCTGTATATGGCGATATGACTTCCCCCAACGGATATTCGATATCTGTGCGCTGATCGGCGGAAGGCCTGCGCATGGTTTGCGACTCCACTATCAGATATCTCCTCAGCGAAGAGACAGTATCATTGCGTATGCGGAAGCATTGGCAGGCTGGCTCCAGGATAAATCTCTTGCAGAGTACGACGAAACGATAAAGCCAATTGCCCATCGTATTTATACATATTTGCAGGATAGGCATCCGCTCAAAGATATGCTCGTTAAGCGAACACTCCTGGGGTTATCGCTTAGAGCGCTGAATTGTTCGTTTTGGGGATACGAAAGTTTTGCAGAGAAAACACCGATGCAACCGTTTCATGCTATGCCCATCGACCATACAACAATGCAGCGCATGGCTCAACTTGAACGGGATATTAAAAGAGAAATGGGAGCTGTCGCAGAGGATTTTCTCTGTGATGTCGGAGGGTCGGCAGAACCGGCATGCCATTTCAAATTCATAAGGAGAATCGATATATTAATTAGTAGTATCGGGTGTTTTGTCTGGCGGGGTAACCTCCCACCAAAGGATAATGAGGTGTCGGGTAGGCGTGAACTGACGCGAACTTATCTTGATATACTGGAGCATTACTGGAACGGAAAATCGCAGCCCTTTGACCAAACTTACAGCACCCAGTACAATGAAATTTTTGAGCTTCTCGGTCCGCCAAATGACCTCAAACGATGGCTTGTCGCATGTCTGTGGAAAAATATATTCGATCAGACGACATACCATGTCTATCCTATGCGGCAGTGGGTAGAATTTGTGCATATTGGAGAGCGCTATCTCGACAAACTCGAAGCCGGTAGGCAATAAGGCTGATAGCGATGGAAGGGCGTCGTGAGCGGAATAAAAGAATAAAAAAAGAACGAATCCTTAAGGCAGCAATCGAGCATTTTACACAGCGCGGATTCGAACAGACAAGCATTGAAAGTATCACACGACGAGCCGGCGTTGCCAAGGGTACATTTTACAATTTTTTCAAACAAAAAGAAGATGTTTTGCTTTATTTCCTCGATAAGGAAATCGACCTCAGCCGGCAGGAGATCCAACGAACTATTCACACAAAACCTACTATACTGGAACAGCTTGAATTGCTGATCGTGACGTATTTAAAAAATATCTTTAAGAACCGTGAATTTTCTAAGGTTCTTGTGCGAGAGCGCGTTTGCAAAATTGGAACCGGTAAAAACCGTAATGAACTCGTGCTTATGCGTACGATACGAGAGTTGCTTGAGAAAGCGCAGCACCGTGGCGAGATTAAGCAGTCGGTCGACTTGTCCCGCCTTGAAGAAATCGTATTCGCAATTTTTACTATGTATACGATATATTGGCTCAACGGTTTTATTGTTTCAAAAAAACAGTGTGTTAGACGCATTAGAGACGTGCTCAACATATTTTTCGAAGGCGCCGGAAGCACCAGTGATAAACCCCAATCACGGAGTTGAAAGGACGATGGAAATGCAAACAGAACGAAAAAAGATCACCATAGCACAACCGACCGGAAAACTCGGCATTCTTATTCCGGGTATGGGCGCAGTAACGACAACTTTTCTTGCAGGCCTTGAGTCATTACGTCGGGGTTTATATCCTCCGTATGGTTCGCTCGCCCAGATGGGACATATACGTCTGGGGCGGCGCGATCTGGGCCGACAGCCCCGTATTAAGGATGTCGTGCCACTTGCACGACTTGAGGATATTGAATGTGCCGGATGGGATGTGTTTCCCGACAACTGTTATCAAGCAGCTCAGAAAGCTGGGGTCCTCACACCTGAGCAGATCGAAACCGTAAAGGATTACCTTTGTGCAATCCAACCAATGCCTGCAGTATTTGATCGGCGGTTTGTAAAAAAACTGGACGGACCAAATGTCAAGCGGGGAAAAACTCTGTGGGATAAACATCTGATGCTCGAAGAGGATATTGCGGAGTTCCGAGCACGGACAAAGGCACAGCGTTTGGTGATGATATGGTGCGGCTCGACCGAAGCATATCAAACCCTTTCCTCTGTCCATGAAACGCTTGAAGCTTTTGAGCATGGACTCAAGAATAACGATCCAGCCATTTCTCCGAGCATGGTGTATGCTTATACGGCGCTGAAAAACAGAATTCCTTATATTAACGGGGCACCACATTTTACAACGGATATTCCGGCACTGCTCGAGCTTGCGCACCTTAACGGGGTTCCAATTGCTGGTAAAGATTTTAAGACCGGACAGACACTTATGAAAACCATTATCGCACCCGGACTTAAAGCACGCTTACTCGGAATTGACGGTTGGTTTTCGACAAATATTCTCGGCAACCGTGACGGCGAAGTGCTCGAGGATCCAGAATCGTTTAAGAGTAAGGAAGTCTCAAAATTGTCGGTGCTTGATACAATTTTACAGCCTGAGCTATATCCGGAACTGTATCGGAATATTAATCATATTGTGCGAATCAATTATTATCCGCCTCGCGGTGACAACAAAGAGGGGTGGGATAATATCGACATATTTGGGTGGATGGGAAGAAGAATGCAGATTAAGATTAATTTTTTGTGTCGCGACTCTATTCTTGCAGCACCCCTTGTTCTTGATTTGATTCTTTTTACCGATCTCGCACAACGGGCAAATATGCCAGGGATTCAGGAGTGGTTATCATTCTACTTTAAATCACCGATGACTGCACCATCAGTATATCCAGAGCATGATCTTTTCATTCAACTTACCAAATTAAAAAACACGTTGCGTTATATTATAGGTGAAGAGATGATTACGCATCTCGGCATTGAATATTATCATTATTTTGAGTAGAGGTGCGAGCAACTGCGAGGAGGAATTATTATGGCGCGACTCATTATCCCAAAGGCAAACGCACAGGAGCGGGCAATGTTTGAACGACTCGGTATTAGGCTTGTTGAAGATATGCGTGTTGAAGATTTTGAAAAGATGGTTTGCGATTACCTTACAAACCATAACGTCCTTAATCTGGCGACATGCCGCGATAACGAGCCGAGATGCACAACGCTAGAATATTTCAATAACGGTCTAATCGTTTATATTTTTTCAGAAGGAGGTGGGAAAATTCTAAATATAAAACAGAATCCCTCAGTTGCTTATACCATCAATGATCCATATTATCCAGAGAAGGATTTTTTTAGCGCTGTGGGTTTGCAGGTATGGGGAAGAGCAGCAATATTTAAACGATTCGATGATCCGACGAGAGCTGAAGAGATAGGAAAATACTTTCGGGGGAAAGAAGCGCTTCAAAAGCAGGGGCTTGCAGAGATGGCCGAGAAAGTAAACTACAATATTATCACCATAGAACCGTTCAGAATTCGGTTTCTTGACATACGCCGCGGATTTAGAAACATTCTCTGGCAAAAAGAGGATTAAAAAGAATTTCTTGGCATAGAATGTAAGCATGGAATATAGCAGAGACCAGATTGTTGGGTTGTTCAAAGCGTCGATTAAAAGATTAATGAATAAAAACAAAATTAATAATAAAAGAAAATACAGAAGGTTATTATTAAATATTGATGGAATTTATAATGCTTTAAATGGTGTTTGTGGGACATGCCGAATAAGCGATATTAGCCAAAAAGGTATTGGTATTGAATTGCATGGTGAACATGACCTTCGATTATATAACAGCCTGATATTGCGATTAAAGCATCCACGTTCAGAAAATTATATAGATGTGGTGATGACAATAAAATGGATGCGGGAGGCGGAACATACCGATACAAATGTTTGTTATGCTGGAGGGTTGCATTCATTTAGTGATCCATCTGCTGAAAAAGCACTACTTGAATTTGCATACACAAACTGGTTTCGCACAAAGAAATAGAAATGCCGTCCCGGAAGGGGGGACCGGGACGGCCGGGGAGAAAGGAGTAAAGAAAGTAGAAGGAAGTTTTGATTACTAATATAGCAATGAAGGTTTAAGGCAAGATTAAAGAAACATTAAAAAAAACTAACTTAATTCCATCAAAAAGCTTCGTAAAATCTGCTTAAAATATTAACCACAACATACTCTCCACCGTAATTAAGACAAGCCAGCAACAGAGATAGCAAAGGGTACCCCTCTATGATATTGCAGCATAATGGCAAAAATGCCTAAAATAAAATAATTAAAACAATAAATGCATATTGACAAAAGATATTTTTATAGATATATATGCAAAAATATAAATTTTGATGGCAAGCTGTTGCCGATATCGTGCTGGGTCTGTCTATAGTTCTATTCGTTAAATCTTAATTGATGAAAGGAGAAGCACATGATTGAATGGAGCAAGTCAAATGATGTTTTAGGGACCGTTAATCGTGGCAATCCGTGTGAATCGGGACTCTGTACGTTGTGTCGTGCAGATTGTAGGGGAAAGTGTGAAACGTGGTTGTCAAGCCTTCGAGGCAGAAAAATGCTGTATCCAAGAGACTTTGGAATCGTGACAGCAGGAAGCGCAAATACCTGCCATATTGGTGTTGCATACAATAACCTGCGTATTCAGGGATATCTTTATGGCTCTCACGGTCTCCCGAAAGGTCTCTCTGACTCAGCAGATGATTGTATCTTCCCTAATGTCAGCATCCAAGGAGAATTTGGAACAAAAGTAAAAACAAAATTTAGAATTCCGATTATGTCAGGTGCCCTTGGATCGACTTTTGTTGCTGCAAAGTATTGGGAATCTTTTGCTACCGGTGCGGCACTGGTTGGTTTTCCTATTGTTGTTGGTGAAAATGTTGTCGGCATCGATCGTGAGGCGGAAATTACAAAAGGAAAAATAAAAAAAGCGCCAGAACTCGATCGTCGGATTACTACATTTTTGAGATATTACGATGGATACGGCGCAATACTTGTTCAAATGAATGTCGAAGATACGCGTAACGGCGTTGCAGAATACGTTATCGATAAATATGGTGATAAAGTCATTATTGAACTAAAATGGGGCCAGGGCGCAAAAGATATCGGTGGTGAAATTCAGGTAACAAATATTGAATATGCTCAGTTCCTTAAAGAACGCGGCTATGTGGTTGATCCCGATCCGACAAAGCCAGAGGTCAAAAAGGCATTTAAGTCAGGTGCTATAAGATCGTTTGCACGACATAGTAGGCTTGGGTATACGGATTTATCGACTGCCGAAAAAGTCCGCGAAGCCTTTATGAACTCGGTTGAATATTTGCGCAAAATCGGCTACAAACGCATTTCGCTGAAGACCGGATCATACGGTATGGAAGCGCTTGCTATGGCAATTAAGTTTGCAACCGATGCGCAACTCGACCTGCTAACGATCGATGGATCAGGCGGCGGTACTGGCATGAGTCCGTGGAATATGATGGAGTCGTGGGGTGTTCCGTCTATTTATCTCCATGCAAAGGCATACGAATATGCTTCTCTCCTTGCAGCACGAGGAGCAAAAGTGGTTGATATGGCCTTTGCCGGCGGGCTTGCACGTGAGGATCATATCTTCAAGGCGCTTGCTCTCGGCGCTCCGTATACAAAACTTGTCTGTATGGGAAGGGCGGTCATGATCCCGGGTTTTCTTGGATCCAATATCGAAGGTGTTTTAAAACCTGAGCGCAAAGCAGTCGTCAGCGGCCAGTGGGATAAACTTGCACCGGCTGTGGAGGAGCTCGGAACAACAGCGGAAGAAATATTTGCCGGCTACTATGATGTTCAGAAAAAGGTCGGCGCAGACGAGATGAAACATATCCCCTTTGGCGCTCTCGCTATGTGGACGCTTGCCGATAAACTTGCGGCAGGATTGCAACAGTTGATGGCAGGGGCACGAAAATTCAGCCTGGGACAAATTTCACGAGACGACTTGTTTGCCGCAAACCGAGAAACGGCAGAGGTGACCGGCATTCGTTTTATCACCGAAGCACAAGATGAGCTTGCAAGGAAGATACTCAACTCGTAATCTCCCTTCTCAGGAGAGCATGGGGTGCGGTCTTATCTACCGCACCCCTTTTTATTTTGGCTTTTTCAAAGCGCTACCGTATAATAAAGTAAAAACAGAGAGCACATATCATTTCCCTATGAAGGCATGGTCAATAACAAAGATTGCGTTTTATATTGCAATGACCGGCATCTGCATATCCTGTGCAGCAAAGATTCCGATTCCTTCACGTTATCCAACGACAATCCCACCAAGCCAGCGACCGTATCAAATAAACGGTGTCTGGTATTTTCCAATCCCCTCCGCAGAAGGCTATGTTGAAAAAGGGATTGCAAGCTGGTATGGCGAAGATTTCCATGGAAAGCCAACTTCAAGCGGCGAGACGTATGATATGTATGGCATGACAGCGGCACATAAAATTTTGCCACTCGGTACTCATGTGAAAGTCACCAATCTTCTTAATAATCGCTCTGTCATTGTCAGGGTAAATGATCGTGGGCCGTTTGTGGCAGGTCGTGTTATTGATCTTGCCTATACCCCTGCCCGCCTTATTGGCATCGTAGGCCCCGGAACGGCACCGGTACTTGTTGAAGCTGTGCAAGTCGCTCTGCCGCATGATAAAAACGGTGAGACAGTATGGGACGTCGAACCGATTCGGGATTTTCAACACGGAAACTTTACGATTCAAATCGGTGCATTTCAAAACGTTGCCAATGCTTTAAAGATACGTGCCGCGATGCTTGAGGAATATAGTGAGGTACGGATTCAGCCGCCTTCGCCGGAAGATCGTGACAACGAACGGTATTTTCGGGTGCAAGTGGGGAGGTTTACAGAATTGAGTAAAGCACAATATGAGGCAGAACGGCTAAAAAACGATCGTTTCCCCGATGCGTTCGTCGTTGCCGTTGAAGAAGAATAGGCAGGAGGGGGAGGATTAGCCGAAATTATACAAAACATTTCCTTTATTTAATCTTCATGAAGGCTAATCAATGATTTCGTTCCGTTGCGACAAAAGGCGCATTTCATGGTCACGAACTGTATCAAGCGGTGCATTCATCGCCTGGATAATGATCTGCGCTACATAATCAGCAGCATGGATGCGCGGCATGTATACAAAATCCGCTCCGTCCTCGTAGAGGCGACGTGCTGATGCAATGGTAATGGCGGTTACAATAATCCGGGCATGCGGGCAAAGGCGTTTTATCTGAAGAAGCAACTTTTCATTGGTTGTGCCACGGAGGATGGCATCAGAGAGCGCGCAGACAACAACGCGTGCAGATGCGATATGAGCATGCAGAAGGGTATCAATATTCGAAATATCGCCATACATGCATGCGATCCCTCGAGCTGACAACTTAAAATACACCGTGGGATTGAAGTCGATAACCTTGACATGTTGCTGCACAAACCGTTCGCCCTCAGGGTGTTGCACCTCAAGCTCGTGAAAAATAGAACTTGCTTCACGGAAAAAACCCAGAAAGACGACATCACGAGCGGTACGTAGAGAACCGTTCTGGTGCTCATGGTGGTACCCATCCTTAAGGCCAACTCTTTTTAGAAGCGCAGTGAGGGCTTTTTGAATCTGATGATTGTACTGAATCATATAGGTTGAGCAGACCGATGTTAGCACAAAGGCAAACGTGATGAGTGTGACTGTTTGAGCACCGATATGGCCAAGCGTAAAACCAAGCGAGGCAATCACCAAAGAAAATTCGCTCATTTGTGATAAGTTGACGGATGGAAGAATGCCTAACCGCAAACCGCTTCCTGATAGATAGAGAACAGAGAAAACTGAAAGAAACCGTGTTAGCACAAGAAAGGCTGAGGCAATAACCGAACAGCCAAGAAGTGCACCATCGGGGATAGGGATCTGAAGGCCGAGGCCGACAAAAAAGAGCGTCACAAAAAAATCTCTTATATTAATCACCTTGGCGATAACATCGATGTTGTACGGAAACGCGGAGAGGCTTACGCCAGCAATCAATGCTCCCATTGCCCGCGATAGTCCTATCGATCCGGCAATACCGCTCAGAAGAAAGCACCATGCAATCGAGGTGACAAGAAGGATTTCGGGAACCTTTGCAATAAAGGCAAAAAGACGGCCAAGCAGATAACGGCTTGCAAGCATACTACATGCGATAAGACCTGCTCCTTTAGCACAGGAAAAAGCAACCGAGGTCGCACTGGGACTAGCAAGTGTCGGTTGCAGAGAAAGAAAAAGGATAGCCCAGATATCCTGAAAGACAAGAACACCAAGCGTAATACGGCCGGGCAAAGTAAAAAGTTCGTATTTATCATAGAGCAGCTTGACAACGATCATGGTGCTGCTCAGTGAAACGGCAACAGCAAGGTATATCACATCAAACCTGCCGGCTTCAGGCGAGAATCCCGGCACAAGAAAAAACAAACATCCAAGCGCGGTGCAGAGAGGGAACTGGCAGATGCCGGATAACACCAGCATGCGTCCGCCTGCGAACAGGCGTTTGAGTTCAATTTCAAGACCGACAATGAAGAGGAGGAGAATAAGGCCGATTTCAGAGATGGTATTAATCGTCACTTCATCATGAATGATACCGAATCCGATTTTTGGCCCAAGAGCAACACCTGCAACAAGGTAGCCGAGGATAAGAGGCTGACGAAGCAGTTTAGAAATGATAGCACAAGCGGTTGCACCGATAATGGCAGATGCAATATCGCCAAGCACATCACCGGGATGCATAAAAATAAAAGTGTTATGATTATGGGATGCCTTTCATGAAAGGCAGTTTGTTAGGTGGAGCAAGTATAGAAAGCCGTTGTCTTGGTGTCAAATTAAATCGACAGAACTTGAAACAAAAACTAAATTAACTATATACAGAAGTAAAAGTCAGTATAAGCAAACAAAACGGCATTAGAAACAGGATCCGATCAACCTTCATAATGTAATTTTTGAGCAATTGCTATTATGATCCATTTTAAAACACCACAAGAACGAGAACATATTCTTCAGGCTCTGCAATTGAATATGAACGAGGAGATTAGGGCAACACTTCAGTATATCTGTCACCGGATAGCAGCAAAAAGGATCGATGAGGTTATTGCAGATTCATTCAAATCAGCAGGACTTGATGAGATGGCGCATATCCTCTATTTTTCCGATCTCATTATCAAGTGCGGTGAGACACCGTATTTTGAACAATGGCATATTGACACCAGCACCGATCTGAAGCTAATGCTGGAAGCAGATATTATGCTTGAACAGGCGGCTCGACGGCGGTACAGACAGCAACAAGAGATGATGGCTGAATATCCAGAACTTGTGGCTGTTCTTACGAGCGTTCTAAACGACGAGCAGGATCACGAAGAAACGTTTATTGCCTATCGTAGCCGTTTTCAGTGATAAATTATTTATGGATCATTTAATGTGGAGAACTGCGGCATGATGTCGGCAAGCAAAATCCGGGATATACAGCCGTGGCTCGATGCGCTTTTTCGGTACAGTCTGGATGGGGTAGCGCTCTTCGATGAAGAGGGAAAAATGCTGCTTTGTAATAATGCGTTTGAGCGCATAACAGGTATGGATGCAGCTACGCTCCACAATAGATATTTTTATGACATCGCCTTCGAACTTATGCCGCACCAGAAAAAGAGCCATGAGCTATATGAGATGCTCAAACACAGTGTGGCGGTCCTCGCCAACACCGAAAAGGTCGATTTTATCCACATGGGTGATTTCCAAATAATGCGCTCTGATGGCAGCACTATCGATGTTCGACAAATGCCCATACCGGTGTGCCTTGATAAGGGAGACGGTTTTTTACTGATTATAAGGGATGTGTCCGAGGAGAAAAAAATCGACCGGGAAATCAGAACATCCCGTGATTTTCTTCAGACGGCAATAGAGAGTAGCCTAGACGGGATCATGATTGTTGATAACACGGGGACAATACGCTCTGTTAACAGTGCCGTTGAGCGATTTTTTGGTTACAGCAGACAGGAACTTGTCGGGAAACATACATCGGAGCTAGTGGTAAATGACCCGAAGGTACGCCGGAATGTTCGAAAAGCCATGGAGGAACTTTTTGAAAAAGGATTTGCAACATATGAAACGCAGCATAGAGCAAAAGACGGACATATTGTTGAAATTGAAAGCACGGCAACTATGCTCAAGGATGAACAGGGGAATCTTATGGGAGGCATCGCAATCCTCAGAGATGTTTCAGTGCGAAAACGGGCAGAACAACATTTACGGCAAGTACAAAAAATGGAAGCACTTGGAACACTTGCCGGTGGCATTGCCCATGATTTTAACAATATCCTTGCAGCGATCATCGGCTATACTGAACTCTCCCTGCAACGTGTTGAACCCGAAAGCACGGTTGCAAAAAATCTCGAAAAGATACTCGCCTCGGCACTGCGTGCCAGGGATTTAGTACGGCACATCCTGACATTTAGCCGTGCTCAGGAAAGCGAACGACGGCCTGTTGTTATAGCACACGCTATCAATGATGTTGTCAAATTGCTCCAAGCAACGCTCCCGAAAACAATTGAAATACGACAAGCTCTTCTTGATAAAGATGCAGCGGTTTTTGCAGACCCTGTGCATATAGAACAGATATTGATGAACCTTTGTGTCAATGCAGGTCAGGCGATGCATCAGTCCGGTGGGGTACTTGAAATCGGGCTAACCCGAGAGGTCATAGACCAAAATGAAAAACCCGATTTGGCACCAGGTAACTATATTGCAATAACAGTAAAAGATACAGGACCCGGTATAGAAAAGTCGATACAGCACCGCATCTTCGATCCGTTTTTTACAACAAAGGAGATCGGTAAAGGAACAGGCATGGGGCTTGCGGTCGTGATGGGAATCGTAAAAGGTTTGAAAGGAACGATCAGTGTTGAGAGCGAACCTGGTAAGGGTGCATTATTTCGTGTGTTACTTCCCGCAATTAATGGTCCTGCGACGGAAATAGCTGTCGATGCCGCGCCGCTGCCTGGTGGAAAAGAGAGGATTTTATTTGTCGATGATGAACAAGACATAATCGATAGCATTGGCAAAGCGCTTGGATCATTGGGGTATCAGGTTACTGCCTGCACGAGCGCTCTGGAGGCATTGGATATTTTTTCTCAGAATCCGCATGCATTCGACATTATTGTTACCGACCAGACCATGCCCAAAATGACGGGTTTTGAATTTGCAAAAATCGCACTTGCTTCCCGACCGGATATTCCGGTTGTACTCTGCACCGGCTTTAGCGAAACCGTATCTGAAGATGATGCCCGCACGATAGGCATCAGGAAATTCATTATGAAACCCCTGAACCAGCAGGAGCTTGCAATAACCCTTCGTCAGGTATTGGAAAATAATACAATACGGTCGTAGGATAAAGCATTAGCGAAATCAATACGTTCGGCTGTTAGTTAGTCGATGTGAGAAAGGGCGTCGCGAATACTCTATTTGTCACATCATTCCTTAGCCTGCCATAAGAAATAAGCGCCCTCCACTTGACATATCCAGTGTTACTGGTCATATTTAAAATAAAACATGACTGGATTATGATGGCACGGTGATGGATAATAGAAAGCATAGAGCTGGTTATCATGCAATACTGCAAGGTTTAATAGATAGTTATCTCGATACAGATCCGGCAAGCAAATTGAGAAATTGGGCAGACAGAGCATGGGCCATAGATCAAGATACCGAGTACGATGAGTCCTGTCTTACCTATATAGCACTAGTTGTGCTTGATGCATATAAAAGCCGTGCGCACAAGGTGCTCCTTGAGATGGGGTGCCCGGCGCTTGTGGCAGCATTAAATGAAACACATATGCTCCCAGCAGCTCCTGATTCATTACTTGCCCGGGGACTCGAAATCGTACGGGATATATGCGGAATGAGCGGGGCTCGTGCGCAAGGGACGCTTGTTCTTGGAATCGGTAATGATATTATAGAAATTGTTATAGAAAAAAACAAAGGATTGCATGTTCTTATGTTCAACCACTGACATTCATTTGTATTGACTTTAAGAAACAACCGAATATACAATATTAGTATAATATACAGAATGGGTATCCGGACGGCTATCCATTCTGTTTTTTTATGCTCCAACAGGATAAGGATAAAATAAAAATTTATCAGTTTTGAGGGCGTATAACATGAGTGACAATATTATGACACGACAGGGATATGAAACACTTAAGGAAAAGCTCCGTAAACTAAAAGTCTATGATCGTCAGGAAGTGATCGAGCTTATGCGAACGGCAGCCGCACACGGAGATTTATCTGAAAATGCCGAATATGATGCTGCAAAAGAGCGACAGATGTTTATCGAGGGAAAGATCAAAGAACTCGAACAAAAGATTGCCACTGCAAAAGTAATCGATACTAGTAATCTTGTTACTGATAAAGTTGTGTTCGGTGTTACCGTGCGGCTCAACGACGATGATCGGGATGAGGAAGTGACCTACCAAATTGTCGGTGTTGATGAGGCTGATGTTGCACAGGGGAAAATATCAATTCGTTCACCTCTTGCACAGGCACTTATCGGAAAGATGGAAGGGGACAGTATTAGTGTAAAAACCCCCGGCGGTATCAGACATTATACTATTCTTGAAATTACCAATGCATAAGCGTAGTATGCAATATTATTACATTACGAGCAGAAACGTAGTGTCGTAAAGCAAACGGTACATCCGCCCTACGCAAATAAAAGTATGGCCGACCACAGCAGAATCCATGCCTATCGCGGGCTTGGTATCGACCCGGGACTTGCTCACACAGGATATGCTGTCATTGGTAGCTTCGTAAATGGGGGAGAACTGTGCGCATGGGGCAGTATTACGACATCATCACGTTTTTCAATACAAGAACGTCTTAATACCATCTATGAACAACTACAGAAGTTGATTGTGCAGTGGAAACCTGACTTGTTGGCGCTTGAAGACGTTTATGTGTATAATATGTACCCAAAGGCTGCCATTCAGCTTGGCGAAGTAAGGGGCGTGGTCTATCTTGCAGCGTCTCATCATAACATCAGCATACGTATGATACGACCAACAGAAGTTAAGAGCTGTCTTACAGGTAGTGGCCGAGCATCAAAGGGTGAGGTGCAACTATCAGTACGACGGATTTTAAATATCGATCGACCGATAAAACCAGATCATGCATCAGACGCTGCTGCATTAGCTTTGATCGCAATGTCACGCAGCGGGTATTATCAGTGGTAACAAAAAGTTTCTTTAAAAAATATCAGAACGTTGAACATCGATGATACGATATATTGCCGGAAAAATACTGAAAGCACAAAACGGCATCCTTGTCGTATGTGCAGGGGGTATTGGTTTTGAAATCCTGCTTCCCGACATCGTTTGGAGAGATGTGGCGCAAAAGGGAGAGCAATGTGATATCGAATTGTATATATCTTATCAACAGACCCAGCAGCAGCCCAAACCCGTACTGATTGGATTTAACACTCAAATTGAACTTGAGTTTTTTGAACAACTTATTACGGTCAAGGATATTGGTCCGATAACCGCGGCAAAATGTCTCACGTTGCCGATCCCGGTCATTGCACAGGCTATCGAAGACCGTGATGTCGCAACCGTAATGAAGCTCAAAGGTATCGGGCGGAGAAAGGCCGATATGATAATATCAGAACTTAACGGTAAGGTTGGAAAGTACGCATTACTTAAAAAAGCTCCGGCGCAACCTGTGGTTGAACAATACGATATAAAAAAACAGGTGGTTGATGTGTTGGTTAAACAGCTTGGTCATTCCCGCTCTGAAGCAGTCGCAATGGTTGAAAAGGCGCTAGAACGAAAACCGGATACCGAAACACCCGAGGAGTTGTTTGAAGAGGTATATCGGGGGACAAAAGCATGATTCAGAAACCAGAGCAACAGGAACCCAAACACGACGATAAGACAACGTCTCGTGCCCGAACGCTTGATCTGCGACCAAAAAGATTTGATGAATATATCGGACAGGAACAGGTAGTGACAACCCTGCGAATTGCTGTCGAGGCGGCAAAACAACGGGGGGATGTGCTTGACCATATACTTTTTTACGGTCCGCCAGGTCTCGGCAAAACAACCCTTGCACATATAATTGCCCATGAAATGGATGTGCCACTTGTCCATACATCCGGACCTGCACTTGAAAAAGGCGGGGATCTCATCAGTATCCTAACCCATCTCGGCAATGGCAGTGTACTGTTTATTGATGAAATTCATCGCCTCCCGAAAATAGTTGAAGAATTTTTGTATTCGGCAATGGAAGATTTTGCCGTTGACATCATTTTTGATAAAGGCATGAACGCAAGAAGCTATCGTGCCAAGATTGAACCCTTTACGTTAGTGGGCGCGACTACACGCGCAGGACTTTTATCGCCTCCGCTTCGTGAACGGTTCGGCATCCAGCGATCCCTTGATTTTTATACACCTGAACAACTCATGAACGTAATAAAACGATCGGCACTTTTGCTCGAAGTAGCTATTGAAGATGCTGCTGCCGTTGAAATTGCGCGTCGCTCGCGAGGAACACCGCGTATTGCAAACCAGCTGCTGAGAAGGGTGCGTGACTATGCACAGGTCTGCGCCAATGGGGTAATAACCCATCAGGTGAGTGTCGAAGCACTGGCACTCGAAGGGATCGATGCCTTGGGACTCAATCATCTTGATATCCGATTTTTGAGCACCATCATTGATAATTATAAAGGCGGTCCCGTTGGCATTGAAGCTGTTGCCGCAACCCTTCAGGAAGAAACGGATACGCTTATCGATATGGTGGAGCCGTTTTTGCTCAAAGCCGGACTTGTGATACGAACATCATCGGGTCGCAGAGCGACCGAGCTTGCTTATAATCATCTTAAAAAGCCAGGATACCGAAAAACCACACAACAGCTTTCCATACCTTCAACCTCATAGCGTATCTCTACATCACTTTTATCACGAAATTTTATATATTTTATCAAACAAGGTTGACGATAATTAGTTAACGTGCTAATTATTTTTATGCCTAATAGTATTAACTATTTACCGGGAGTATTATCATGACCAATGTGAAAGAGATATCACAATTACTTATGAGTAAAGCAAAGATTCGGGGGAATCCTGTTGCAATAAGTCTTTTTAGGGATGTCATTCCATCTGATTATGAACCGATACAGGATACGCCATGCACGATTATACGATATGCCATGGATGACGGGAAAAAGGTATTTTTTGATGCAGAACATCACGATTGTTATGTGGGCGTACATCATGCCGGCATTGTCCCAGGAAAGCGTGAAATTGTTGCCGGACTCTACCTTTCGCAAACGAGTTCCTTTTTTACCGAAGAGGGTGCTGCACGGCTTAAAGCCGGAACATATGCCCTTCCACCGGGCATGGTGAAAGCGATTGGCGCTGCCCCTTTGCATGAGATACCTGATGGTGTCCCGATCAACTGGATCGTTATTGTTTGTAACCCGCATACTGCATGTATTCTCGGGGGTTGTCGAATGTGCCAAGATGGCGTTCCCTGCTATGGAACGTTTGGCACGTCGTTATGCGGCGAACTTTTTGCGGTCCCTTGGTATATAAAAAATGTTATGGTGGTCGGTGGTGATTTTGGCGGTCGCATGCATAATAAAATTAAGCAGGACCAGTTATTTGTTATCATCCCAAATGAATATCTCGCTTACATACCTAATGTTCTTTTGAATATTAAGGTGGATGTAAAAACATCCCGTCAGATGACAAAACCGCCACACTCACCGTTTTGGAAAAAACAGGATGTTCCACAACCGAGCGAACTTCAACAAGAATCAGAGGAGATCTCCCCCCAGGTAACCTTCACCATGGCATGGGAGGATGACGCGCGGAAGATGCTCAATAAAGTTCCGGCCGAACTACTTGAAATGATTATTCCAAACGCAGAGCATTATGCGCGGGAAAACGGCTATGCTGCAGTATCTATGAGGAGTATTCGAGAACAGATGGAAAAGATGGGCATGAATCTGGATGAAATGCTTGCATCGATGTGATGGTGAAACATGATATTATTTAACTTAACATGGCATCTGCGGATATTGAGCAGGTGGAAGGGCATGCATCGCTGTTAACCTCCTCAATCAAGCGATTATATGGTTGAAACATAATACATTAAAGAAAAAGAACAGAACGTTAGGTGGATGATATGAAAAAGAACGTCGAATATGCCCACAAGCTACAAGAACATGAAGGTTACAGCCGTGATATTATTGCGCTAAAACACGGTAACACCGCACCCCCCGATATCCCTTACTATGGTGATGCAGTTTCGTTTGAATGCGCAATGATTGCCGAGGTATGGGAGACGAAAAAACCGTTTTATATTACCAATAAAAATGTTTTGTGCGGCGGCGCAGTATATTCAGGCATCGGTAATAAACGAATGACAAAGGAAGATTTTGATGCCGGTATGGTTACATCAATCGGAAAGAATAAAGCGTATGCAAGCAGAGAGGTCATGCGGCGGGTCAATCAGCAAATTCCCCACCATTTTAAACACTATGCGTATCTCATTATCGGCCGACTTGAGGATATAGAGGAACCTGATATTGTTATGATTGTTGCAGATGCAAATCGTGTCATGCGGCTTTGCAAGGCATATACATGGGCAACAGGGGAGCTTGTGCATGGTATTTCGGGCACGGCATGGTGTGCCAACTCGATTCCGCTAGTCTATCGGAATAAGACGATGACATTTAATATGGGTGATCCCCCTTCGCGCTTTCTTATGGGGCTTGAGCCGGGTGAAATGTTTTGCTTCATTCATTATAATGTTTTGCCCGTTGTTGTAGAGAATATTCCCCATATTTCTGATGGCCATGTCATGTAACGAGAAAGGGCATCCAATGTATTATATTACGGAAAATTGCATAATTTGCGGCACTTGTTGGGAAATATGCCCCACCCGATCAATCGTAGAATACGAATGGTATTATCGGATTAAACAGGAAACATGTGTTGAATGCGGGGCATGCGCAAAGGTATGCCCTAATGGAGCGATTGTCAGGAAAAAAGAGGCTGCATAACGGCATGCCTCTTTATATTGTTTGAGAACGTGCTTGTTCAATGCTTTTCACAAGCCGCTGACCTATGAGATATGCTTCGGAAAGTCTTTGCGCCATAACCTCCGGCGCTAAATTTTCAATGCCGCCGACGTAGAATTGATCGACGGTTTCGACCATTTCAATCATCAGATGTCCTTCGATTGCTTCAAAACACGGCGTTCCCATAACTTCACGATACTCATCAGAACAATTTCCTGTAATTATAATCGAGGCTTTTTTAAGAAAGTTGGCGGGAACACGGGATTCGGGGAGCTTACCGGTAAGTTCTTTTGGGCGATACGTCAATGCAATCTTACGTTCAAGAAAAGTTTTCATGAGCGCGGAAACATATACATCATAAACCGGGGAGGCAAACACATACCCATCGGCGGCAATATATTCCTCAAGAATTGACGACATATCGTCCTTAAGCGGACAAACGCCGATTTTCAGTTCAGGCTTTGTTTCAAAACAGGTGCAGCATCCCATACAGTATTTGATATTACGCTTGATGAGCTCGATCAATTTTATTTTCGCGCCGCACGCAGCAGCACCTTCAAGCGATTTTTTTAAAAGTTTAGCACAATGACCGTTTACCCGTGGGCTGCCCAATATCCCCAGTATAACCATACGGACCTCCTTTGCCTCTTTCGTATTAATATATCGCAAGACGCTTTTCTTTATATACTATGTTTTTTCTTGAATAAAGGAAATTTTGTCTATAATATATTTAATCATATTCATATTCGATTGTTTTCAGGTGCCAGATGAAAAGCGGTAATCATTTTAGACCACTACTGCTCACTCCTCTTTGCTGCGCAATATGAAACCGGCTGGTGTTGTCAGAGCAATCGGCAGAACTACAATTAGAAATATCGCATGCCTTGGACACTATGGTCTTTTTCTCTTAACCAGTCTGTTCTGGCTGTTCACCTCTCCGCTAAAAATCCGTCGCATTATCGAGCAAATAAGCTTTATCGGTGTTAAATCAACCATTATCGTTCTTCTGACAGGGGCGTTTACCGGGATGGTGCTTGCTCTGCAGGCATTCTATGCATTGAATAAATTCGGCGGCGAATCGTTGCTCGGACCAACAGTTGCACTTGCTTTGATAAGGGAACTCGGACCGGTTGTTTCGGCACTTATGGTTACTGGTCGGGCAGGATCTGCACTGGCTTCTGAAATCGGCATTATGCGTATTACCGAACAGATTGATGCTATGGAGATTATGGCAGTCAATCCGTATCGTTACATTATTGTTCCAAATATCGTTGCTGCGATCATCGCATTTCCAGTACTCGGTGCTTTTTTTTCCCTGATCGGCATATGGGGGGGGTATGTTGTCGGGGTAGAGATACTCGGGTTGAGCGCCGGAACATATTTTGGTGAAATGACCAACTATCTTGACATGCAGGATATACGTATGGGCATCTATAAATCATTAAGTTTTGGGCTGATTGTTTCATGGATCTGCTGCTATAAGGGCTATTTTACAAGCTATGGAGCAAAAGGCGTGGGAAATGCGACAACACAGGCCGTGGTTGTTTCATCGGTGCTGATTTTAATTTGGGATTATTTTGTTACTTCGATTTTTGTCTAACACCGCAGCAGGAACAATGATCACCTTGTCAAATGTTCACAAAAGTTTCAATGGCAATATCGTTCTCAACGGCGTGAACCTCACCATATCTGAGGGCGAAATGCTCGCCTTGATCGGGCGAAGTGGAATCGGGAAGAGTGTGCTGCTCAAACATATTGTTGGTCTTATTAAACCCGATGCCGGTGATATTTTAATTGATGGTATTAATATCAACCGGCTTAGAGGAAAGGAGCTGGAAGCCATAAGAAAGAGGTTTGGATTTCTTTTTCAAGAAGGAGCGCTGTTTGATTCTTTGACTGTATATGATAACGTTGCGTTTCCACTCAGGGAAAAGACATCACTTTCAGAAGAAATGATTCGTGAGAAAGTTTTTTGTGAGCTCGAAAACATGGGGCTTGAAAAGGATGCTCATAAATATCCTGCCGAACTGAGCGGAGGTATGAGAAAACGCGCTGCATTAGCACGTGCCATGGTGATGCAGCCATCGATCATGCTTTTTGACGAGCCGACAACAGGCCTTGATCCCATTATCGGGCAAAGCATTTTAAATTATATACAGGCATGTCATAAGCGCGGCGGATTTACCGGTATCATTGTAACGCATGATGTGCCGCGCGTTTTCAGCATTGTTCAAAGAATTGCTATGTTGCATGACGGGAACATTATTCTTATTGGAACCTATGAGCACATTATTCAAGAAAAGAACCCGATTTTTGAGCAATTTTTATCCGGGAATTTAAATGGGCCATTGACATATTCATGAGGAGAAATTTCATGAGGCAGGCAGGACTTGAGTTTGCCGTCGGAATGTTTATTATCGCAGGCATTTTAAGTTTGGGATATATTTCAACAAAATACGCAAAAATGGAAGTGTTCGGACAGACCGGATATCAGCTTACGGCAATATTTCCTAATATCGGAGGATTAAAGAAAGGCGCTCAGGTAGAGATAGCAGGGGTTCAAATAGGACGTGTCAAAGATATCACCCTTGATAATTATCGTGCCCGTGTTGTTCTGACAATCCAAAATACGGTTAAAATACCTGATGATGCCATTGCACGCATTAAAACAAAAGGTCTTCTTGGTGAAAAATACATAGATATTGTTCCCGGCGGTTCTGATATCGCATTGGAAAAAAATGAAAGCATTAGAGAGACACAACCGCCCGTTGATATAGAAGACCTTATTTCAAAGTTTGTCTTTGGCAAGCTGTAACAAAAGAAAAAACATTATGAATAGGTTCACAACGTATGAATAATTGATTGCTTTTGATTTAAAGCGGCAAGAGTTTTGAAAGGGGATAGAATGAGCACAGGAAGATGGCTACATATCTGTTGTACCGTAACGATACTTGTCGTTAGTTTAACCTGCTGGTGGAGCAGTGCTTTTTGCGGACCGATTGCTGATAATTTTCGCCCGGTCGTAGATCGAATTTGCTCTGTGTTAACCGATCCTGCATATGCAACTCCTGAAAAAAAACAGGAGCGTGACAAATTGCTTCATGCAATTGCAAGCGAACGATTCGATTGGGAAGAAATGGCACGCCGTGCAATCGGTGCCCCATGGCGGGAATGGACTTCGGCACAGCAAAAGGAATTCATTGATGTTTTTGTCGATTTTCTTGAACGAATATATCTATCAAAAATAGATCTTTTTTTAAAAAAAACAAAAGATTTTTCCTCACGCAACATTAGCTATACAAATGAAATCGTCGAAGGACGATATGCAATGCTTGAATCAAAGATAACAATTCACGATCAAACATTTCCACTCCAATATAAAATGCTCCTAAAAAATGGGAATTGGATGGTATATGATGTGACGATTGAAGGCGTTGGACTTGTCGCGAATTACCGTTCCCAGTTTCGTGACATTCTTGCCAAAGAATCATTTGAAAGCCTTATTGCACGGTTAAAATCCCAGCAACCGGATTTGACATCGGCAGGTGAAGTGCCTCAGCACCTATCCGACAATGCTACTGCCAAACCTTTACAATAACGGTAACGCACGTAACACAACAACATCTTTGATTTTAAGTTTTATGTCCGACGTATTCGATGGTCTTGAACCACGTCAACTATGGGAGATATTTCGGCATATTTGTGCCATACCACATGGCTCAAAAAATGAAGCAGCTCTTGCAACATATATTGAGAAAATCGCCATGGCACATGGATGCCGTGTTCGAAGGGATAACGCCGGTAATATCTGTATTTATGTTAAAGCAACGGCAGGATGCGAACATGCACCACCTATTGTTCTTCAGGCACATCTTGATATGGTATGTGAAAAGAACGAAACGACCAACCATGACTTCCTGCATGATGGTATTCGGTGCATACGAAAAGGAGAATGGCTAACCGCTGACGGAACAACTTTAGGCGCAGATAATGGAATCGGTGTTGCTGCAGCATTGGCACTCGCATTATCTGACCAAGTTCGTCATGGACCGATAGAAATACTGCTTACCGTAGATGAGGAAACCGGACTCACCGGTGCCATGGGATTGGACGGTGACTTGTTCTCAGGAACAATGCTTATCAACCTCGATGCTGAAAACAGCAGCGGCGTATGCATTGGATGCTCAGGTGGGGGAGGGGTAATATCCCAGATACCAATTAACCGTGAGCGGCCAAAGAGAGGGCTTGTATGGCATCAATTGATGTTAAGCGGACTTCGTGGCGGCCATTCAGGTATGAATATTCATGAACATCGTGCAAATGCATTAAAAGTGATGGCGCATTTGCTCAGTTCGATCGCATTGTCGTACCCTTTATATCTTGCAGACCTGCACGGCGGGGATAAACATAATGCGATACCACGAGAAGCACGAGCATATATTGGAATCGAACAACGTGATATACTGATGATACAAAAGTGCATCGATACGGTGTTTGATCGATTTAAAAAAGAATATCCAGATGAGACTTTTCTTGAAATAACATTGCAGCGTGATTGCGAACCACAAACATGTTTAATGCAGATTTCGATGCAGAAGCTTATCGACCTTGTACTTGCTTTTCCACATGGCGTACTCGGAATAAGCAGGGTAATGCCTGGATGCGTTGAGACATCGAACAACCTTTCGTCAATCCATATAAATGAGGACGAGTGTATAATTCATAATACTCCCCGATCGTCCTGTGAACTACAACTTGAAAGTGTTATAGAGCAAATTTGTGCAATAACGAAGCTTGCCAGTGGGCGTGCGATATGCGAACCTACTTATCCTGGATGGGAGCCGCATCCCGATTCGCGCCTGCTGCGCATATATGAAGATATCTATGAAAAAATTTATTGCGAGAGGCCGATCAGGGAAGTTATTCATGCTGGACTTGAATGCGGCATTATCGGAAAGAAAAAAGAAGGAATGGATATGATTTCAATAGGGCCCGATATTCAAAATTGTCACTCACCGTATGAAACGGTATTTATACCGAGTGTTCAAAAGTTTTGGAAGCTGCTTTGTGCCATGGTTGAAAGAATCGGCACCGAAGTGAACTGAAGGCATACCCGCCAAAAAATTTTTAAAGCAACGACAATACAATCAACGATGCCCCTTGAGATGGGTAGCAATTTGTTCTGCTATATTGCCAAGTATATTTTTTATGACTTCAGAGGTTTGATCGCTAGTCTGAATTTCAACAAAAAAGTTTTTTACAACGCCTTGTACAAAGCCATTTCCGCTACATGCAGCATCATAGCCATGTACAGGTACATATGCCCCGGCACATTTTTGTGACAAAAGAGAACGAGCATTATCTGAATGCTGCATTTCATACACATCAATATTGAGAAAGTGAGACGATGAGCGGCTCGGTCTGCATTCAATACCATTTAATTCCTTGAATCCATGACGTATAAAAAAATCGGCAGCACCGTTGATGTATGAATAAAGGGTCTGTTCATTATAATGATATGTTTTTGCAGAGGCTATCCATTCGTCAGGAAGTGAAGACAGAATCGCTGCATGAACGGAAGGTGCAATAACGTTGTCGCTTCGATGCGCACTGGACAACGTACACGAGTTGCACCACAACGTCATAACCAAAAATACGATCCAAAGGGAGAGTGTAGAGAAAAAATTATCGTACCTCCGGGGAGACACATGCAAAAAATTATGCTTCAAACAGAGCATCGATAAAATCTTTGGCATGAAATTCCCGAAGATCATCGAGTTTTTCGCCAACACCGATAAAGCGGATAGGGATATTGAGAGAGCGTGAAATGCCGACAATAACACCGCCCTTAGCTGTTCCGTCGAGTTTTGTCAACGCAATGCCGGTAATATTAATGGCGTCTTTAAAAAGCGATGCCTGGGAAATTGCATTTTGGCCAGTCGTTGCATCAAGTACAAGCAGCGTTTCATGAGGTGCTCCAGTATGTTCACGGCTGAGAATACGATAAACTTTTTTAATTTCTTCCATGAGCGGCATTTTTGTATGGAGCCGACCAGCAGTGTCAATAATGAGAACATCAATATGCCGTGCGCGAGCCGACTTGAGTGCATCGAAGGCAACGGCAGAAGGATCAGCGCCCTGCCGATGCTTGACAAATGCACATCCGATGCGTTGCGCCCAAATTTCGAGTTGTTCAATTGCAGCTGCACGAAACGTATCAGCAGCCGCAAGCATAACCGATAGCCCTTGGGATTGAAGTAGGGCTCCAAGCTTCGCAATGGTTGTGGTTTTGCCGGTGCCGTTGACACCAACCGTCAAAATAACAAACGGCTGACACGAAGGATCTATTTGTAACGGTCGTTCTTGTTGATGCAGAATTGAAAAAAGTTCTTGTTTGATAAGGCATTGTATGCTTTCCGGATTTTCTAACTCCTTTCGAGCAACTTTCCACTTGATCGTGTCAATCAACTCCTGAACCGTAGCTGCACCAAGATCAGCGGTAATAAGCGTCTCCTCAAGGTGCTCGATCATCTCGGGACTAATTTCCCGCTTGCCGAGCGTCAGTTCCTCGATGCGGCGCACAATGTTTTCGTGTGTCTTTTTTAGGCTGTTTTTTAGCCGCTGAAAAAATCCGGTGTCAGGCTGTTGCTCTGTCATACAAAGAATCAGAAAAGGGTGTACAACGGTTTTGTTAGTTAAAAGAAACAGAAACAATCTTTGAAACGCCGCGTTCTTCCATAGTAACACCATATAACGAATCAGCGGCTTGCATTGAGAGCTTGTTATGGGTAACGATGATAAATTGGGACTGATGAGCCATGTGTTGTAAATGAGTTAAAAAACGACCGATATTGGTATCATCCAGTGGAGCGTCAATCTCATCCATAAGACAAAATGGTGTCGGTTTTGTCAAGAAAATAGCAAACAGAATTGCAATAACGGTAAGCGCGCGCTCTCCACCAGATAACAGGTCAAGGCTTTGAAGCTTTTTACCAGGCGGCTGTGCAAAAATATCAATGCCCGTTTCAAAAAGGTCGTTTTCATTGGTTAGCTGAAGATAAGCTTTCCCGCCGTTGAACAGGACTGGAAAAAGCTCTTGAAAGTTTTTATTAATTTGGTGAAACGATTCCATGAATTTCTGCTTGGTAATGCGATTGATTTTTAAAATGACTTTCTGGAGGGATTCGATTGATTGCATTAAATCTTGTTCTTGTGCGCACAAATATGCATATCGCTGTTCAAGGTCTTCGTACTCGCGTGCTGCACCGGGATTAACATCGCCGATGTTCTCAAGCCGCTTCTGTAAGAGTTCAAGACGCTGGCGAACATCGGATTCATCGAATGGTTCATTTTCATGAACCGGTGGGAGTTGATCGATGGTGCAGGTATATTTTTCGTGGATCGTTTTCATAAGATGATCTTGATGGATCTCAATGTTTGAGAGTTCCCGTTCAAGTTCGTACAGTTTTGATTCGATATTGTGTTTTTCCACCCGCACCTGTTTACACGTTTCTTCGAGTTGCTCAATGGTTTTTGAACAGGTAGCATGTTGATTATGTAGTGATTCGAGCTGTTGTTCGTATGACTGAGCTGACAAGGTAAGCTCATGGACAGTATTGCGTGATGTGCGGATTAAACCCTCTAGGCGTCCAATGGTTTCTTCACAGCATGAACGCTCATGATAAAGAGCTTCTTTTTTTGCAAGGCAGTGTTCATATTGAGACTGGATGCGCTTGAGCGTGGCACATGCATTTTCGTATGTGGTATGTGCTGCGGTTAGTTTTATACGTAGTTCGGTTGAAGCTGATTCGATCGCTTCAAGCTCCCGAATAAGGGACGATTCCTCCTGACGTAAATCTCTTATTGTAGCAGTCACCGATGATTCTCTTTGATCTAGATCGGCAGATATATGCGAATAAGTATCTCGCTCATTGGTATACCGTGTGCGGAGGGTATCAATATCCTTGAGCTCATGTTCAATGGTTGCACATTTATTCTGCTCAAACAAAATTTCTTTATTAAGTTGTTCTATATTAGCGTTTACTTGCACAATGGCAATATCAAGATTCTGTTTTTCCGTGGTAAGGGATGACACGGCATCTGTAATATGGCGAAGTGTCTCAGCGGCATTCTGTTTTTCGATTTCGGCAGCGGCGAGTTTTTGCTCCCAGTGTTCAATTTCGGTTGCGAGCGTTCTGATCTCACGGGCCCGGGTTAAAAGATTAGATGACATGGTGGTTGTGCCCCCTCCGGTTACAATGCCTGCCGGATCGAGAATATCGCCCTGCGGTGTTACGAAACAAGCATGCGTAAACCCATGGCTGCGAAGTGAAAGCGCACAGTCAAGGGAAGAAACGAGATATACGTGATGCAAAATACCGGCAATCAGGTTTTTGTATTTATCAGGGACGCGTACCAAAGAGGCAAGCGGCAGTGCACCCTCAGGCGGAGGGCTTGCAGCGAGAGTTGAATGTGCTGAACAGTCAATCCAGGAAATTCTACCATGGCGCGTCTTATGCAAAAAATCGAGGATCATACATCCTTGATTCCATGAAGATACAACAAGCGTTTGAAGTTTATTATCAAGCACCGCCTCAAGTGCCCGTTCATAGTTAGGGTCGATTTCGAGAATATCGGTGAAAAGACAAAGAATGCTTTCGCGCAGGGAAGGGGTATGCTCTGCCTCATGCATAAGATATTTTACCCCGTCGGTGAAACCTTCATATGAATCCTGCAGCTCCTTCAAAGAATGATAACGCGCACGGATAGTGCCGAGACGTGATCGAAGCTCATCAACAATGCGGTCTGATTCTTGAAAACGCATCTGTGCATGCTCGCGTCGCAGCATGAATGCGCTTATGTCTTTTTCATGCTGTTCGCGTTGTGCAATAAGGTCATGCATTTCCTTTTCACGATATGCATGCTGTTCTGAAAGAAATGACAAACGTTGCTGACATGAAGCAAGCTCAGCTAAAAGTTTCTTAGCCCTTGTATCAGCATCTTCAAGGAGACGCTCGTTCAATAATACAGCATTATGCACCTCTGTCTTTTGATACTGTATATTTTTGAGCTCACGCAACGCCGTTTCAAGCCGCATCTGGAGAAGCTGAAGCGATTCTTTTGAAGAGGCGAGTGTAGCAGTTGAAATCGATGCATTGCTTTCAATCTCAGAAATTGTCTGAGCAGCGGATTCAGCCTGCTGTTGATATAAAGCAATATCAGCGGTAAGACGGCGCAGGTCATCGTCAATGCTCCAAATATCTTGGGTTATCTTTTCAATCTGATTTTTTGTAGTGTTCAGCTCATGGGTATGAAGTGTAAGAGTGTTTTCTTCCTTCTGAATCGCTTCCCTACTGTGATAAAATATTTGCTGCATCTGCGAGATCTGCTGTTGGAGCTGAACCTGTTGGAGCTTACATTCTTCAAGCTGAGCTTCGCTGAGATGTTGCTGTGATTCAAGATGCATTATTCTATCATGATATTGTGATCGATCCTGGAGAAGACAATCACGGAGCGATGCCAATTCTGAATAACGACGGGCAGCAAGCCGAAGGTCAAGCTCTTTAATTTCTTCCTTTAATGCTCGATACCGTTTCAGGCGTTTGACCTGAAGATCAAGTGATCGCATTTGTGTTTGGAGTTCAGCGATAATATCTTTGAGACGGGCAAGGTTATTGCGGGTTGACTCCATTCGTGATAGGGCTTCTTTCTTTCGTATGCGATACTTGGATATGCCGGCAGCTTCTTCTATAAGAATGCGTCGTTCTTCTGGCTTGAGACTTAAAATATAATCAACTTTGCCTTGCTCCATAATTGAATAAGATTTTGTTCCAACACCGCTATCAAGAAATAACTCAACGACATCACGAAGCCGGCACGGTATTTTATTAATGTAGTATTCACTTTCGCCGGATCTGAAAAGGCGGCGGGTAATCATAATTTCAGAGACATTACCAAGAGACGAGCGACCGTTTCCATTGCCATTACCGTTACCACTTCCGTTACCGTTATTGTTTGAAAGGACAAGGGATACTTCGGCCATGCCTGTCGGTTTACGGGTTTCACTGCCGTTGAAAATTAAATCCTCCATTTTTGTGCCGCGTAGCTGGCGCGCATTATGTTCACCCATAATCCAGCGGATTGCGTCTATGATGTTACTTTTTCCGCAACCGTTCGGTCCGACAATCGCGGTAATACCGGGTTTGAACTGCAGTTTTACCCGATCAACAAACGATTTAAAACCTGAAAGCTCAAGTTCTTTTATTTGCATAAAAAACCTCGCATTATATGCAGTAGTTTATTACAATCATTTATAGATACGTTTAATTGATATAGTTAATTTTCTATCAAATGCCTCTGGGTGTGTAAAGAAAAAAAATATTTTTTCTACAACATATAGATAGTTAATTTAAATACATATACTATAAGTTGTATTATAGCACATTTTGCAACAAAAGTTACATGTTTTTTAGTTTAAAATACCAATTGAGGCAATATTATTAAAATTAATAATAAAAATATTATAAAAACATTTCTTCATTAAATCCACAAAAAAACTATAGGCAATAGGGGATGAAGAATATAGAAAATGTAAAAGAGCATTTAATAAAGGTTCTTGGGGGAAAAAAGGTCGTGACGGATCAAGATATCCTTGATCAATATGGACGCGACGAAACACCGGAAATTTTTTGCAAGCCTCAGATTGTCGTCAGAGCTGAAACAGTGCAAGATATCAGCACAACACTGTCGATATGTTATGAGGCTGGCATTCCCGTTACTCCGCGAGGTGCTGGAACCGGGGTTACTGCAGGAGCGATACCTGTTGTTGGAGGGGTGGTTTTATCACTTGAACGGTTAAATCGTATTCTTGAAGTTGATACCAAAAATATGGTCGCCATTGTAGAGCCGGGAGTAATAACATCAGATATTCAACAGGCTGTTGGTATCCATGGACTGATGTATCCTCCAGATCCAGCAAGCCTTGACATGTGCACGATAGGGGGGAATATCGCAGAAAATGCTGGAGGCCCGTGTGCGGTTAAGTATGGAACAACAAAGGACTATGTTTTGGGGCTTGAATTTGTCCTTTCTGACGGAACAATTATGCAGTCTGGTGGAAAAACGGTAAAAAATGCTGCTGGATACAATATTATTGGTGTATTGCTGGGATCAGAAGGAACGCTTGCTGTGATAACAAAAATATTTTTACGCCTTATACCTTCTCCCACAGTAACTTATGATATTTTGCTGCCGTTTTCTGACATGGATCAAGCGATTGAAAATGTTTGTAACATTTTGCAGCGACACATTATCCCAGCAGCAATAGAGTTTATGGACGCAGATGCACTTCAGCTGGTTCGAAATTACCTTAAGTATAGTATGCCTTTTCCTGACGCCGGTGCTCATCTTTTAATACGTCTCGACGGACATGCAGAAGCATTCGTTGCACAAGAGTTGGAGGAGTTAAGTAAAGTAGTATCCGTTGAGAATGACCAAATGTATGTGGCAGTTACATCGTCACAAAAGGAGCGACTCTGGAGTGCTCGACGATCGATACGCGAGGCAATAAAAAAGGAAAGCTCGGTATTTATGGCTGAAGATTGCGTTGTCCCACGGTCTGAAATTCCTGACTTTTTAAGAGCAATAAAAAATTTTTGTTATGCACATGGTTTACGGTCGATTATGTTTGGTCATGCAGGTGACGGAAATGTCCACATTGATATTTTAAAGGGTGATATGGATATACAAGTATGGCATGATCGCATCCCAGAGATAAAAAGAGAAATCTATCAAAGAGCATTGGACTGCGGAGGAACAATAACCGGTGAACACGGCATCGGATATATTCGGAGGGATTTTTTACCCTTGGCCGTTGATCAAAAACAGATCGAACTCATGCGTCGCATAAAGAACGCTTTTGACCCAAAAAACATTTTAAACCCTGGGAAAGTATTTCCCAAAAAACATACGGAATGGTCATAAGGCAATAATACAGCAGCAGAAAAATTTTTCGGCATCTAAAAAGAATCATAGAGAGAAACACCTGATAAGAAACTTTACTTTATTTCTTTTTTTTGAGAAGATTGCAACAAACGAAATTAAAAAAATCAAATAGTGTCGGGAGAACATATATGATTAAAAGTATTTTATTGCCAACCGATGGGTCACCAAACAGCAAAACGGCCGTGCAGTATGGGATTTATTGTGCTGAGCTGTTTGACGCTGAGATCATAGGGTTGCATGTGATTGATATTCGAGCTCTTGAAGGTCCATTTTTGAGCGATATATCAGGTTCCCTTGGATTTAGCCCTTACCAGAATTATCTTCCAAAGTTTCAGGAAATTCTTGAGCGAAGAGCTGATTTGATTCTTGAGGAATTCCAGCGACAATGTTCTGAAAAAAATATTGTGCCCCGATTGAAAAAACATATAGGAATCATTGCAAATATCATTGCAGATGAAGCAAAGAAAACAGATTTGGTTGTCATTGCCCAACACGGTGAACATGAAAAATGGTCTTCTGGGCTTCTGGGGTCAACAAGTGAATCGGTTGTGCGTAAATCTCCTCGACCAGTTTTGGTAACCCCCGGAATATTCCGAACTTTTTCACGTATTCTCATTGCGTATGATGGCGGTATCGAATCAAATAAGGCGTTAAAGATAGCCTGTGAACTATTTTCGGGGAAAACATTTTCACTGAATGCAGTGTATGTAACGAATAATGATGAGCGAGCCGATGAACTACAGACAGAAATAGAAGAGTTTTCAAACCCGTATAAAATTGAAATGCAGTATACGCGTCTCCAAGGCGATGCAGGGAGAGAAATCTTAGCCTATGCGACTGCACATAATATCGATCTTATTATTATGGGTGCGTTCAGCCATAGCAGAATTCACGATCTTATATTAGGTGGGACAACCGCCTATATTCTCAGACGCTCTCCTATACCGGTTCTTTTAACCCGTTAATCGCTCGCCATTTTTTGCCTCAGCCAAACGTGATCTTCATGCAGGGAGAAGAAAAGGATTGATGAATATCGCTCAGGCAATAATTATTGCGATCATTGAAGGTATTACAGAATTTCTTCCGATTTCCTCAACAGGACACATGATCCTCACTGAGGCGCTGTTGCGGATGGGAAGTTCTGATTTTGCAAAAACCTATATTGTTACCATCCAGTTTGGCGCAATTGTATCGGTGATCGTGCTTTATTGGCGTCGCTTTGTACAATCGTTTCGCTTCTATTCTTTATTAGGGATTGGTTTTTTGCCAGCAGCACTCATCGGTTTTTTATTTGGCGGCATAATTGACCAGCTCCTCGATAATGTCGTCGTTGTCGCAATTATGCTTATCATTGGGGGTATTGTTCTTGTTGTTTGTGATCAATGGTTCACAACGCCACGCAACGATCATATCTCATGGAGAACTGCGTTATATATCGGATGCTTTCAATGTTGTGCAATGATCCCGGGTGTATCACGATCTGCCGCTACAATTATCGGGGGCATGGTGTTCGGGCTGAGCAGAAAACAGGCTGCTGAGTTTTCCTTCCTTCTCGCTGTTCCTACGATGCTTGCCGCAGCAGGATATAAAATATTGAAGACACCGGGAGGATTTTCACATCACGAGATTATAATGCTCATCATCGGGAATATAACCGCATGTTTAGTTGCAGGCATTGCAATAAAAGGTTTTATAGCATATCTGAGCAACCACGGGTTCAGGCATTTTGGGTATTATCGTATTGCACTCGGCGGGGTAATTCTGATCCTTATGTTGTGCGGTTATGATCTGCGGATCGTTTAATCTTGTCTGAGGTATGCAATTTCAGGTGGTAAGGGGGTTGCGGTACCCATCGTATCTTCTCCATAATTTGCTTCAGCAAGAATCTTTAAATCGCGAACAGCATTTTTATCGCCGCGAAACATAACTTCCGAGACACCTTCCTTTTTAATCATACCGCCAGCCCACATGATGTCGATAACGCTCCCGGCGTCAAATTCTCTTCCATTGACAAGCATCGTTACTTTGGAGCCATAATGATTGACGATTTTGGCAACTAACGTTGACGGTCTTAAATGAAAACCGAGCCCCTGAGGGACCGGTACGGTAATGGTTTCGACGACGGTAAAATCTTTCAAAAGCTGTTCCGCAATTGCATGCCCGTCTCTAAGAAACTGCGTATAAAAATACAACGCAAAATTTATGATAACATTAAATATTTTATCTCTTGGGACAAGCTTGGAAATTTTTTTGCGGGAGGCTTCATGTCTGATTGACACAACATGGCGTTCGAAAAAATGGCACAATTCGCGTGCAACACCAAGGAGATGCAATGTTATTGATATGTGGCCACGAAACTGAGGCAGCAGTTCATTTTCAGATTCAAAGGGGGTCTTTTGAATATAGGTATCGTACATTGACTGTGCATTGTGCATACGTGATTCAAAATTTCGAAGGGTTTCCTCATTGATTTTAGAGGGGATCAGCGTTGGATCAATTTTTGAAGTGGAAACTTTTTTTTCTATCAAAATAGAGCGGCAGGCGTTGCTTATGGCAATAAAATCTGTCGCTATTCGGGTAACCGAACCGTGAATATCAGGTGAGCCTTCAGTATCAATGTTCTGGGGGAGCATGCGTGTCACAATCGAATCTTGAAAACTTTCTTCTGTTATGTTTGATGTCGGCATGGTCAGCCCTCGACGTTCAGCTTCCTGAAGCGCTTCGGAAAAAAGGGCATGAAGCGCTTTATATAAAAATTCCAGAACCTTATTTGCATCTTTGATGAATGCAGCAGAACGAGTCGCATTTAAGCGATAAAATTTAATTCTGCTGAGCATGTGTGTTATCAAATATGCAGTGCTTGATATATTTCTGATGGAAGCAACAAGTTCACCGAAGAACAGCCATTGTTTATTATTCCGCGCTCCATGATCATCAAGAAAATCTTCAAGCTCTGTAGCCTCTTTAACACAGGTTACGTATAAGCGTTTGCTGGTGTTCATATCGGCATGCCGAAGAAGATATGAGCCGAACGAAAGAAATGATCGGGCTGCTTCCTTAGCACGTGCAATAAAATCTTCTTCAGAAATAATCTCTACGACAAACTGCACGATAGGTTATTCCTCTTCAAGAACAATATCATCAGATATTGTTTCCACTTTATTCATCGCGTCATTTTCAAAAAAAGATAAAGTATGAGGGTGTTGTACAACGGGAGACGACGATTGCGGATCAAGAAATATGGTAACTCCAGTTGCCAAACCTGGGCTTACTGAAACAGGAATTTTTTTCTGTATATAGTAATTTCCTGATACGGTTATGTATGTCGTGCAGACACTTGTATAGAGGCGAAACTGACCGGAAGCATCTGAATAACTTATGGCTCCGGTGTTTGACACAATTTTCACATCAGCGCACGGCGTTCCATCAAGATTATTGATAATCGTTCCCCAGATAAGACCAAAGCCCTTCTTAGAAGGGAGAAGACCCACTGATATAATCGATGGGTAATAGCTGGAGAACCAGGCGGTATGGACATCGTATTGATATCCGGGAGCCGTTGCAATAACAGTTGATGCCCCTGATTCAAGAGGAAGAGAAAATGTGCCACTGTTATCACTTACTGCGGTTCCCATATGCGTAAAGAGAAATGCAGCGTCAATTTTTTCTCCAGTGCACTGGTTTTTAATAAGGCCGGTCACGGATGTTGTATCAGAATGCTTTGGTGAGAGATAAATCAGAACTCGTTCAGTGCGACCCGGACGAAGTGTGATCGGTCGTGTCGTTTTTGTTGTAAAACCTGAGGCACTGGCGGAAAGTATTACGATGCCGGAAGGAACAATCATAGAAAATTCGCCGTTATCGCTTGTTACGGCAAGACCGCCCCGATCAACAGTAATAATGCCGTTTGCAATAGGCTCAAAGGCATCGATGCTTAACAGTTTTCCACGCAGAACACAGGTGGGGGAAGATGAAGGGATAAGCCACATATTTACCACCGCGGTTGCACCGGGGGTCGCCCATACACCTCCAACACAATTACCGATAAAACCCGGGGCTTCGACAATAATGTTATATATTCCCGGAGGAAGACGGAGAGAAAAAGAACCCATTCCGATCTTATATGTAAGACCGGTGGATGTTTTAAGAAGGGCATTGTTAATGATACTGTTATCATATGCACTAAAAACAGTGCCTCTGATAAAAGCAGGTTGAAGTGCAGACGCGGAGGATATTGGAAAGAAAAAGACTACAAGGAATAAAAATAAAAGGGGTAATCGCTTCCACTCACTTTGCTGTTGCATACGTGCTATCATCGCACGAAAAGGCTGCCACGACTCCCTTTTTGTATGAACATCATAATTAAAGGTTTGCGGCATACAATGCACGCAGATATATATTGTTATTGGTTACAGGTGCCATCAGCATTGTGCGGTAACTGCTGCAATGTGGAAATATGCCTCGTTTTTTTGTGAAGCAATTTGATCGGTTCGTGGTAAATATCAACAACCTCGTATTTATCTTTAGCGTCGGGAATATGTTTTATATTATCCTTTAAATATTTTTCCTGCTGTGTCTGTTCTAATCTCATAAAAATACGTTTATCGTATTTTATCATTGTATTATGACCTCCTATTCGACAACGGGATCAACATATCGGAAATATGTTTTAATTCATCACGGATTTCTTTGAGCATGGTTCGATAATAGTCATTGGGAAAATTAAGCGCGAGTTGGCCAGACTGGGCTGTGTCTTCCTTAAGCTGCTTTTTAGCACCTGCAATTGTGAATTTTTTATCGTAGAGCATCTCTTTTATTTTAAAAATTGATAACACATCTTTTTTTCGATATAGGCGCTGATTCGACTTTGTTCTGATAGGTTTAATTAGGCTGAATTCAGATTCCCAATATCGCAGTATATATGGCTCGACACCGGTAAGCTCACTGACTTCGCCAATCTTAAAATATAATTTATCAGGGATCTGCGGTGCCATATGCAACACCTGTCAGGAAATAAGGATCTTTCCCGAACGATGACCCGGATTATGAATTTAAGGCTTTTTTAAGAACAGGACTAGCCTTAAATGTCAAAACACTACGGGCTGAAATTTTAATTTCTTCGCCCGTCTGAGGATTACGACCACGTCTGACTTTTTTGGAACGCACATTAAAATTACCAAAACCTGAAATTTTTACCTTGCCCCCTTTTTCAAGAGAAGAGCGAATCAGTTCAAATATTAATTCCACAATTTGGCTTGATTCTTTTTTTGAAAGACCGACCTTTTCGTAAAGCGCATCAATGAGATTTGCCTTTGTCATAAAACCCTCCCTCTGGTTCGGTATGCTGCACTATTGCCTGAGCTGAGCTCCGGTTTCCTTGGAGAGGAAAGAGATCAGCCGGTCGTTTATTTTATTGACCTCTTCATCGGTCAAGGTGCGTTCAGGTGACTGAAATTTTATTCGAAAAGCAATACTTTTATATCCTTGAGGGAGCGATCCACCTCGAAATACATCAAAAAGGACGACATCGGTGATAAGTTTATTGTTGAATAAAGCAATAGCATTCAGCAGTGTTTGTGATGGAACAGATTCTTCAACTATAAGAGCAATATCACGAAAGATAGCAGGATGACGTGAAAACGGGACAAATCTTATCTGTTTTCGAGCATACGATGATAGACGGTCAAAATCAAGTTCAAAAATGTAGACCGGCTGCTCAATCTCGAAGAACTCGGCGATGGAAGGATGTATTTGGCCAAGCGTCCCCAGATAGCTATCATCAATAAAAAGCGAAAGGCTATTAACAGGGTTCATGAAAGGCTCTTGTGATGGTGGTAACATGCGTACAACAGTGATGTGCAAACGTTTTAACAATGCGTCAACGATTCCCTTAACATCAAATATATCATGATTATCTCGGGATGTATAAAGTGATAAAGGGAAGCGATCTCCTGTAACGGCACCGCAGAGCATTGTAATTTCACGGGGTAAACGGCTGTCAGGAACAGGGACAAAAACTTTGCCGATCTCAAACATCCTCAGCGATAGAGCACCGTTATTAATATTGTTTCGTATTGTCGTGAGCATATTCGGGAGCAGTGTTGTCCGTAAAACAGACTGTGAATGAGAAAGAGGATTTCGAAGTGATAATGGTCGAAAACGGGGATCGCTATCCGGAAATTGTAATGCAGCGATCATCTCAGGTGAGGTGAAGCTATAATGAACACTTTCAAAAAAACCACCAGCTTGCAAGACATCGCGCACCATTTCCATGATTTCTTGTTTTGGATCGGGAGAGGGGCTGTTCATTTCAATAACCGGCAATGTTGAGGGAATGTTTTCATAACCGCTAAGACGCGCAATTTCTTCGACGATGTCGATCGGTGCAGTCATATCATATCGATATGATGGGGGAGTTACAATGATGGTATCATTATCAGGCGATGAAACAGAACACTTGAGCTTTGTTAAAAGTGAAGACATTTCTACTGCTGAAAGGCGTGTGCCGGCAATGAGGTTGGTTTTGGAAACACTAATGCTGATCGGGCGGGAGGGTGGAAGGTGCTTAATGTAGCAGTCTGTGAAATCTGATGCAACAGTACCATCAGAAAGAGAAAGAATAAGATCAGCAGCCCGATTGAGAGAGGGTATGACACCGTTAATATCAACCCCCTTTTCAAAGCGAAGCGATGCTTCTGTTTTAAGATTTAATTTTCTGCTGGTTTGGTTAATCGATGTGGGGGAAAAATATGCGCTTTCAAGCAAAATGGTTTTTGTTTCAGCACTGACACCTGAGTTGATGCCGCCCATAATCCCGGCAATTGCAACGGGTCGAGAGGCGTCGCAGATAAGTAATGCATGATCGGGAAGAACACGCTCGATACCATCGAGGGTCACGAAACGTTCGCCGGGTCGAGAATATCGTACGATAATGCGAGAACCTGAAATCTGCGCCAGGTCAAATGCATGGAGGGGTTGACCGCGTTCAAGCATGACGTAATTTGTCACATCAACAATGTTATTTATTGAGCGAATACCACAGGAAACCAAGCGTCGCTGCATCCAGAGAGGGGAGGGTTGAATCGTTATGTTTTGGAAAACACAGGCAGCATATCGTGGACAGCCATCCGGGGCTTCAATATGGATATCGATAGAACGATGTACAGAATTATCGTTCGCAACAGAGGACGTAGGGGGTATGACGCACGGAACGTCATAGAGTGCTGAAAGTTCACGTGCTATTCCGAGAACGCTTAAACAATCAGGACGGTTTGGGGTAACGCTTATATCAAAGACCGTATCACGAACGTTAAGATAATCAGCAAGCGGCATTCCATGCTGTGCATTGGGTGGCAGCACCATAATACCGTTTGCATCAGTGCCAAGCCCCAATTCAGCTTCTGAGCATATCATGCCCTCTGATATCTGACCGCGAATTTTTGTCTTTTTTATGAATGTGCCGTTTGGCAGCTGAGCTCCTTCAAGGGCAAGAGGAACATTTTGGCCTTCATTGATATTAGGAGCCCCGCATACAACGGAATAAATGTGCTCGCCGGATAAAACCGTTGTCACTGAGAGCTTGTCAGCGTTTGGATGTTTTGCAATGGAGAGAATTTTACCGACAACCACATTGTCCCATTCAGAACCCACCGATACAAGTGATTCTACTTCCAAACCAGCCATCGTCAGGCGATCGGCAACACGATGTGGCGCATCATCAATTGAAATGAATTCTTTAATCCAATTAAAACTGACCAACATAGTTTATTTATATAAATTGGGAGAGAAAGCGAATATCATTTTCAAAAAAAAGACGGATATCATTGATGCCGTATAAGAGCATAGCGATACGTTCGACACCGAGACCGAAAGCAAAACCACTGACAGTCTCAGGATCGTAACCGACATTTCGAAACACTGCCGGATGAACCATGCCACAGCCTAAAATTTCAAGCCAGCCGGTTCCCGAACAGACCCGACAACCTGTTCCTTTACACATAACACATGCAATATCGACCTCTGCACTCGGCTCAGTAAAGGGGAAAAAACTAGGGCGAAATCGTACCGCAGTATGAGCATCAAAGATGTTGTGCAAAAATTGAATCAATACGCCTTTCAGATCGCTCAACGATACAGAACAGTCGACAAGGAGCCCTTCAACCTGATGAAACATCGGTGTGTGTGATATGTCCGAGTCACACCGATATACTTTGCCCGGACAGATAATACGAAGCGGTGGTTTGGAGTCTTGCATCGTTCGTATTTGGACTGGAGAAGTATGTGTGCGAAGCAATATTTCATCATCAATATAAAAGGTGTCATGCATATCCCGAGCAGGATGATCCTTGGGGATATTGAGTGCCTCAAAATTGAAAAAATCAAGCTCAATCTCTGGCCCTTCGACTACTGAGAAGCCCATTGCAGCAAAAATGGAGACAATATTTCTCGTGGTCAGCGTAATAGGATGGAGTGCTCCAAGCGGCGGTGTTCTGCCAGGCAATGTAACATCAACAACGCTTTGCTGTAACTGTTGTTGCTTTTTACATTCGATGATATCGCGCAAGCGTTTTTCAATTGCTTGTTCGGCATCAGATTTAAGGCGATTAAGTTCACGCCCGGCTACTGCACGTTCGTGCAAAGGCAGAGTAGGGATCTGTTTCACCAGACGGGTAATCGAACCATTTCGTCCGAGAAATTTACTTTTACACTGATATACCTGCTGCTCTGTATTGGCTTGTGCTAGCTCGACGAGAAGCGCATGGTATAGTTGTTCACCGGTTTGCAGCATAGCGGTAATGATGATTCACATGCTAACGGTGCGTAGAATCACCCGATTTTTTCTTTTGCAATGGTTGCAAGTCGTGAAAACGAAGGGAAATCGGCAATTGCCATCTCAGCCAGTATTTTACGATTAACAGCAATATTGGCACGCCGAAGTCCAAACATTAATTGACTGTATGACAAATCACAGGTACGGGCCGCGGCATTGATTCTGGCAATCCAGAGGCGTCTAAAATCCCGTTTTCGTGTTCGTCGATCACGGTATGCAAATTTTAGTGCGCGATCAACCGATTCTTTTGCAAGACGATATAAATTCCCTCGTCCGGAACGGAAACCTTTTGCTAGTTTAAAAAGGCGTTTGCGTCGCTGCCGTAATGTAAAACCTCGTTTCACTCTTGGCATGGCACATCCTCTCTAGGAAAAAATCAGTTAGTTTGCAACGGTCTTGAAGCCCAAAGTGCCTCTCTATCCATACGGAAGCAGTCGGCGAATGTTCTTTTTTTCTACGTTGGATATGACTCCAGGCTTTCTGAGGCTCCGTTTTCGCTTTGTACTCTTTGATGTTAAAATATGGCTTTTAAAAGCTTTTGCCCGTTTAATTTTGCCAGTTTTTGTGATGGAAAAACGTTTTGCAGCTCCTCGCTTTGTTTTGAGTTTTGGCATTGATAGAATTCTCCCCTTATGTATCAGAAGACGGTTTCTGTTTCTGCTGTTTTTGAGGACCAACCATTAAAACCATATTGCGGCCCTCGAATTTCATATCTTTTTCAATCACGCCATGATCTCCAATGGCTTCAATAATCCGTTTCAGCATTGCCTCACCATGCTCTTTATATTGAAGCTCGCGACCACGAAACATAAGCGTTATTTTAACCTTGTCGCCTTTCTCAAGAAACTCAAGAATATGTCTTAGTTTTACTTCTAGGTCATGTTCGCCGGTAAAAGGACGAACCTTAATTTCCTTAATATGTATCTGATGTTGGGCTTTTTGTTTTTGAAGTTTCTTACTTTGTTGATATTTATACTTCCCGTAATCCATAAATCGGCAAACGGGTGGTTGGGCATTCGGTGAAACTTCTACAAGATCATAGCCCTGATCATTTGCAAGCTCGATCGCCTTACGGGTTTCTAAAATACCAATTTGCTTACCTTCAGCGTCAATAACTCGAACTTGTGGAACACGGATCGCTGCGTTTACTCGCAATTCAATTTTTTTTTCGATATGAAAACCCTCCTCATTAGGTTGTTATGTGATAAGGCGCAAGATGTTTAAGTTCTAAACGACACGTCTCGCGCACATGCAAAATAAAACCTTCAATACTCATAGAAGGCTGAGTCTGGCCATTTCTCAAACGTAAAGAAACAGACTGTTGCTCTACTTCGCGAGCACCAACGATGAGCATAAATGGTATTTTTTGTAGCTGCGCCTCTCGAATTTTAAAGTTTAAACTTTCATTGCGAAGATCGATCCGGGCACGAATGTTTGCCTCGATGAGTTTCTCATAAATAATTTTACTAAAGGTATGCTGTTGTTCGGTGATCGGTAGTACAATCACTTGTGTTGGGGAAATCCATACCGGGAACGCACCAGCATAATGTTCGATCAACACCCCGAGAAAACGCTCAAGGGATCCAAGGATAACTCGGTGAAGCATTACCGGGCGATGACGGTTTCCATCCTCTCCGATATAGGTAAGGTCAAATCGTTCAGGGAGCGCAAAATCGCATTGAATAGTAGCACATTGCCATGATCGTTTCAAGCAATCCTTGAGCTTAAAATCTATTTTTGGTCCATAAAATGCGCCATCACCTTCATTGACCGTATATGGAAAACCGCTCGTATTAAGAGCGGTCTCAAGCGCTGCTGTAGCACGTTCCCATGACAAGTCATCGCCGATGGATTTATCGGGACGGGTGCTTAGTTCGACAGTAAAATCAAACTCAAAAACATTCATAACGTCTTTCACAAACTCAATGATAGCGGCAATTTCAGCATGAAGTTGCTGTGGTGTACAGAGAATATGGGCATCATCCTGAGTGAATTCACGAACTCGGGTAAGTCCATGCAATACGCCTGATTTTTCATATCGATCAACGGTTCCAAGCTCAAAATATCGTACCGGAAGATCGCGATAACTGTGTAAGCGTGATTTGTAAATCAACATGTGTGCGACACAATTCATTGGCTTAAGGCCGTATTGGGTGCCTTCAACTTCGGTAAAATACATATTTTCAGCGTAATGTTGCAAATGCCCTGATTTTTCCCAAAGGTCTGCTTTAAGCATTTGAGGCCCCTTGACCATTTCATAACCGCGCCGCAAATGTTCTCGTACTTCAAAATCTTCTAGGATCCGACGTATAAGAGCACCACGCGGATGGTAGACAACAAGACCGGCGCCTGCTTCCTCGTAAATACTGAACAGATCAAGCTCTTTCCCAAGTCTTCGGTGATCCCGCTTTTTTGATTCTTCAAGAAAATGAAGATATTCCTGGAGTGCTTTTTTATTAGGAAAAGCCGTTCCATATATACGCTGCAGCATTTTATTATGTTCATTGCCGCGCCAATAAGCGCCTGCAACACTCAATATTTTAAATGCCTTAATAGCACCCGTTGAAGGAACATGAGGGCCTCGGCACAGATCAATAAAATCCCCATTTTGATAAAGGCTGACCATATCATCAGGAAGATCGTTGATTAACTCGATTTTGTAATCTTCGCCGAGCTGTTTAAAAAGTTTGATTGCTTCCTCTCGTGGTACCAGATGGCGTATAAAAGGCTGGTTAAGACGGATAATCTCTTCCATACGCCTTTCGATTTTTAAAAGGTCTTCAGGAGTAAATGTATGCTCACAATCAAAATCATAATAAAAACCATCATCAGTTGCAGGTCCAATAGTTATTTTTGTATCCGGATATAACCCTTTGACTGCTTGTGCCATTATATGAGCGGCACTATGACGGCAAATTGAAATGCCTTCAGATGATGCAGGATCAATAAATGAAAGTGTGCCGTCATCGGTCACAGGCATTGAAAGATCCACGGAAACACCATTGAATATGGCTGCAACCGGCTTAAAAGGTAAATTACACTGCTCGGCAATATGGCTGAGAAGTGTGCCAGTTTCGAGATTAAAAACTTTGCCATCAGGAAGTGTTATATTAATTGTTTTCATTTTTCAGAAATAAATAAAAGGCACCATAAAGCAAATCTCATGATGCCTTCACATATTGCGCTTTTAAGGCTTGTGAAGTTTTACAAATGGTAGGCGCGGGCGGTTTCGAACCGCCGACTTCTACCGCGTCAAGGTAGCGCTCTCCCGCTGAGCTACGCGCCTATGCCATAATTATTGATATAATTTGATAACAGATAGCAGATAAAATTGTCAAGAAAATTATTTAGTTATAGCATATGAACCAGAGGAAAGATTTTTATACGGAAAAGTGCAAAACGTTGTATCATAAAAAGAATGAATATAGCAGTAAACCAAAGTTGGTATTATATAAGTGTCAAGATGGTAAACGATGATGCTGAGACATTTGGCGACGTTTTTCTGAATATGGTTCAACGGTGATGCGGTCATCTTCTTCATAGAGGCGCAAAGGTCCCTCCAGTAGGCTGCTAATAACGCGGCGCGACTTTCCTATTTTTAATATTACGCCGTGATAGATATAATGCATCACCACAACTTCTGGGACTGCCTCTTTCATGGATTGTTCAATAAGGGCATTTTTTTTATTTATAAGTTCCGTTTGTTCTTTCTGCAATGTTTTCATATAACATAAAGTTTCTTTGAGCTTTTCCTGAGTATCGGGAGGTAATTTTGCTATTAATTCTCTATTTTTGAGAAGCGGCGCGATGCGTTTTGAAAGAGCATCAAATTCCTTTTTTTTCTGGACAAACACTTCATCAAGATTTTTGCACTGGTCATTAACCTCAAAATCATCTCCGGGAATTAAAGTTGTTTTAATGCCGACATCGTTCCCGATATCAAAGGATTCGATCCCTTTTTTTGCACATAGTGATCCTCCACGTATGGAACCATAATGTACAATAATCCGGCCAAGGCATTTTACATCACTGCTTACTATTTCGTTTTTTACAATGATATCACCATGTGCCTGCACAAAAAACTCATGGATATATTTTGCCTCTATATTACCGCCGGCAATTATTTTTGCTTTATTTAGTCCTTTGCAACCACCCTGTATCTGTATATCAAGCCCTGCTTCAAGATTACTCGCACCCACAACGCCACGGATGATAATGCTTTTGGTAGCCCTGATGTTAAATCCGTCAAACACATCGCCGTCGATTTCAACAATGCCGTCAAAGTCAATATTCCCGACCTTATAATCAAGATCCCCTGGGATTGTCAGAACATCATGTACGCTGATTTTATCCCCCTCAACAATCGGTCGACCTCCGGCTTGTGCATAAAAATGAAGACCATCCTCAGATACGGTGACATTTTTACCTGCACGTAATTTAACTTTTCTTACTTTTTTTGCTGGGAGGATACGGCCATAAATGTCTTTACCATTCACTGGATCAACATGAGGAATAATGTATGCAATTTCCTGCCCTTGGTCGACAGATTTGATGATATTCGTACCGCGTACAATCATGCCATCAATAATATATTCATTAGGGTTAATACCTCTGCTTTCATGGAATAAAAATTTGATCTCTCCATCTTTACCTTCTTGCCGAGGTATGCCCCGGGCAACCACAACATCTGTCACTGGCATATCGTGCATATTTAACGATGTAATAAGAGTATCAATTGCATTATCGTCGATACCGAATATGATATTATGTGCATATAATGCTTCTTTAATTCTGCTATGTGTTAGTTTTTTTGTTCCGGTATAGGAAATCGATGCCTCCATGGCATCGGGACTGATTTTGACATGCAAAACCTTCTCAACGCTAATAACATTATCATTGAACACTGCGCGACCGAATACTTCACTTTCAAACTCACCGTTTTCGTTTTCAAAAACATTATCACCTGCTATCACCGTCGGTTTTTTCCCCGATGCAGGCTCAATCGGTTCGCCATAAATATTTTCGCCAGGTGATCCATCAACCGGATCGGTTATACGGAGAATCACCTGTCCCTTTTCAACATACGGATCGTCGGGATTAAACAAAAGTTCACAATGCCCGTCTATTGCAGCGACAGGAGGATGCCCCGCCGCAATGAGAATACGATCAGGAAGTTCCTGCACATTGTGCATTGTATCTAAAAATGTTTTTATTTCATTTGTTTTAACGCCGGTGACAATACCGAATTGGGCGATAATGAACAAGATGTCTTCAAGATAGAATCGATCGCCGGTTTTCCCTGGAATGATACGCATCCATGCAGAGAGCTTGTCGAGACTTTCAAAAATTGTAATCCTTCCGCGAGAGTCTTCTTTATCGTAAATGACATTCGCATCAACAGCACTTTCTTTATGCTCAGAGACATTATTATTACTGGCTTCAAAAAGAAGAACGTCAGTCATATACATGCATTTCTATCAGAACTTGCCTGCCATATAATGAATCATTAAGTTTTTTCGGAAGAATAAATAATTACATTATATAAAACATTGTCCTAGATAACGATACACCATATTCATCAAGAGTTGCATTTTAGCAAAGAAGGAGAGATCTATCATTAAAAAGCAACTGATGATACAAGAGAAATCAACTACCAGACTTGGTTTAGTGGCGTGAGGGACTATGGAGTGAGATGGAGAAATTTTAGGGGTAATGCTCCGCACTTTTATTATCGCTTGATGTATCAAACGTGATATTAGGATTTATGCGCGCAAGAGCTTTACTTATATCTACAGCGCGATTTGGATCAACATATCCCCATATCTTCCCGGCTTTACGACCGGTCATTTTCAATAATAATTCAGCAGCAATATCAACATCGAGTTTTGAAAGCAGAGGACCGGCCTGTTCTGGCGGTGTCTCCTCAAACACTTTTGCAAGCTTCATTAATTTTTCTTCTTCGATGCTTTTTTTAGCAGAAATGAGATCGCTTATTTTTTTTTCAAGAGATGCAAGTGATTGAATCCGCTCCTGGATATCGCGTTTTAAATCATTCAGACGTTCCTCTTCATGACGAAGTGCATCTTCACGCGCAGTAAGCTCGCGCTCACGTTCTTGTAATGCCTTGGCAAGCTCAATACTCCATGGTTCAGTTGCTTGCACCTGGTTGGTCTGAGAAGCATTATCGGGTATAGGCTGAGAAGATGCTTTATCTGTCTCAGAAGATTCAGGCTGTTTTTCTTTAGCGGAGACATAAGGTATGAAAATATTTTTAAATCGTATATCGCTATGATGAATGTTGAGATCAGAAAGTGAATATAAAATTTTAAAAAGGAAAAGCACCAAAACAAAAATAAATAACAGCCTGAGACGTTCGTAACCGGAGACAAGAGCATGTTGTGGTACATTGTGATGACGACGGAAAATCATAAAGGGTTGTCCTTGCGTACATAACGCTGTGTTGATATCTCATCATGAAAACGGGCTTCCCGACGCGCCAAATCTCCACGATATCGTTCGTATTCATAGTCATGAAGTTTTTCTATGATTTTACGTTCTTTTTGGGCCTGCAAAAGCTTATCCCGTTTTTCGTCCATCACAGAAATACATTGACGCACCTTTTCGATTTGCAACCGTATTTCCTCACGAAGACGAAGCATATATCGCTGATAGAGTTCAATTTCATGGATTGAAACAATGCCTTCTTGAGCTTTTCTCCATTGCTCAAGACAAAAGCGCCATAATGTCTGATATTGTTCAAGTTTCGCGGTCTCTTGATGCCACGCTTGCACTGCATTTGAGAAGTCAAGCTGTGCCATATCTTCAAGTTGGCGCCGATAAAAGAGAAGTGATGATAATTTAAAATGAAACATAGAATTCGACCGGACGGAATGTATACCTTCGATGCTCTATCATGATAATTGCACTAATGTTTGCATTGCAGCAACGGATTGTTCTAATGTGAATTTTTCATTTTGTTGTTGTTGCAAAAAAGCGTTTATTTTGTCAATCAATGAAATAGCATGATCAATCTGTTTATTTGATCCCTTGAGATATGCGCCGATTTTAATTAGATCTTCCGATTTTTTATATGTATCGAGTACAGCAAGAAGCTTTTGGACGCATTCCATATGGTGTGCGGGTATAATATAGGGCATAACACGACTGATGCTTTGCAAAACGTCAATAGCCGGATAGTGTCCTCTGTTTGCCAAATCACGTGAAAGAACAATATGGCCGTCTAATATTGATCTGACTGTATCGGCAACAGGGTCATTCATATCATCGCCCTCGACGAGGATTGTATACATACCGGTAATGCTACCAGAACGGGAAACATTACCGGCTCGTTCAAGTAAACGTGGAAGAAAGGAGAATACAGATGGTGTGTAACCCTTTGTGGTTGGAGGTTCACCAGTTGCGAGACCAATTTCACGCTGTGCCATGGCAAGGCGCGTTATGGAATCCATAAGAAGCAAAACGTCTTTCCCCTGATCTCGAAAAAACTCTGCGATTGCAGTTGCTACATGGGCACCGCGAATACGAATGAGCGGCGGCTGGTCAGATGTTGCAGCAACGACAACGGCCTTCTGAAGACCCTCAAAACCAAGATCGCGCTCGATAAATTCGCGAACCTCGCGGCCACGCTCACCAACAAGACCGATTACCGTAACATCGGCCTTTGTATTTTTTGCAATCATACCCAGCAAAACACTTTTTCCGACACCTGAGCCTGCAAAGATCCCCATCCGCTGACCTTTACCACAGGTCAAAAAACCATTAATCGCCTTGATACCAACATCAAGAGGCTCGGAGATAATTTGCCGGTGCAGTGGATTGATTGGATCGACATAGAGGGGATAATTACATTCACATGCAAGCGGGCCCCGATCGTCTATCGGATTACCCATACCGTCAAGTACTCTTCCAAGCATGTGAGAACTGACCGGTACCGTTGGTTTAACATTAAGCGCTACGATTCTACTACCGGGAGCAATGCCGCTTGTCGAGCCAATGGGCATCAAAAAAATTCGATTTTTTTGAAATCCAACAACCTCTGCACGAATCGGGGTTGAAGAACCATGAGGATAAATATCGCAGAGGGTACCAACCGATGCTCCTGGGCCAATGCCTTCTATAACAATACCAATAAGACGGCTTACCTTGCCATACACCCGGAGCGGGTTAAGCGTATCAAGGGTTGCATGATAACGGCGAACTTTAAAATTAATCGATGCACAGGTCATAAGATTTTGCTTTGAGGAAGCTACGCAGTGAGTTCAAACATCCCAGGGCAATTAATGTGCATGGTGAGCACTTCTTAAATTCGCCTCAATCTCAGAAAATTGCTGCTCGATACGTGCATCAATCTCACCAAGAGCATATTCAATTAGAGCACCTCCTTTTGTAATCGTTTCATCTGGCTCAAAGATAATCTGTTTTACCCCGTCGATATCTTTTAGAATATCGGGTCGGTGTTCAAGACAAACAGCGAGGTCATCAGGATGAACACGAATTTTAAGCCGCTCGCGGTCCATAGCAAGACGAATCGCATCCTTAAGAACATTGAGAACCACATCATTTTGTAATTGAATTTCGTGATGTATGACTGAACGAGCAATTTTTAATGCGAGCTCCAAAATAATATCTTGATGCTCTTCAAAAAATCGTTGTTTTAACTGAGTAAATTCTTCCTGGATTCTGTGAAGGGATGCAATAATGGAAGAGAATTCTGCCTCTCCGTGAGCACGTCCTTCGAGCAGCCCCTCTCTATAACCTTGTTCATGTGCCTGATGTTGAATGCGCATTGCTTCCCGACGAGCGCTTTCTAACATGAGCTGGGCTTCTTGTTGGGCACGAGCCTTAAGCTCATGAGCAGCAACAACCTCCTTCTTAGACTGGTTCTCTTTATGGTTGCTTTCATTTTCAGTATCTGAATGAAATTTCTGAAGAAAAAAAGAGCGAATGCCGTTTTTCTCTTTATCTTTATGTTTAATAATTTTAGACGAAAACATCCTCTTCTTTGCCTCCGGCTATATAAATTTTGCCGTCATCAGCAAGCTTCATAGCAACCTTAACGATTTCATTCTGGGCTTTTTCAATATCTGCAAGTCTTGTCGGGCCGAGGTCTTCAATATCTTCTTTGAGCATGGTCGATGCTCGTTCTGACATATTTTTGAATATCTTTTCTTTAATCTGATCGCTTGCTGTTTTCATGGCACGCGCAAGAATATCTGAGCTAATTTCCTTGAGAATTTCCTGAATGCCTCGATCGTCAATTTTAATAAGATCTTCAAAAACAAACATGTTCTGCCGTATTTGTTCGGCCATTTCAGGATCATTTTCCTCAATACGGCTGAGCAACTCACTACTTTTTTGACGATCCATATTGTTAAGAATATCCGAGATCGCCTTAATGCCGCCAAAGCGTCTCGTGGCAGTTTGTGCTGTTTTTATTTCAGATTCAAGCACATGAGCAACATCGCGAAGAATTTCAGGTGACACATTTTCAAGATGTGCCATGCGTTTGATAACCTCAATCTGTAATTGATCAGGTAAAGTTGCGAGAACAGTGCTTGCTTCTTCAGGTAAAAGCTGTGAAAGAATAAGTGCAATTGTTTGAGGATGTTCATTGCGTACGAATTCTGCAAGCACCCGCATATCGAGGCTTCTGAAAACTTCAAGATACGAGCTGTCTTCTTGTAGAGAGATACTTTCAAGCATACGTTCAGCGGTTTTTTCACCAAAAACGCTCGCAATCACATTTTTGACATAATCTTCTGATATTGTAATGATCATACCCTCTTCATTTGAAACCATGCGATAGAATTCATCTACCGTGTCCTGAACGACTTTACTCGATACACTGGCCATTTGTGTCATACTTTTGGAAATGTTACGAACATCGTCATGATCGAGAAATTTTAAAACCTCGGCAGCAGCTTCCTCACCGATGCTGTAAAGTATGATGGCCGCTTTATCTATATTGGTGATTTCACGAGCCTTAGCATCCTTTTTGGTTTTGATATCGTCAGGCATTGCTTATACCGTTGTAACCATGTTTAGTTGTGATATACATATTATTTAAGCCAGTTTTTAAGATATTGCGCAAAAAGCCTTGGGTTTTTTTGTGCAAACTCCAGGAGACTTGCCTGCTTTTGCCCGAGCTTTTGAACTGCCAAGTCAATGAGTTGTTCCCCGCCGATCGCAGGCGCACCTGGTTCACGCAACTCAGCTCTACCTTCGCCGAGTTCCGCAGCGGGTTTTACTAATTCAATGGTGCGCGAAACCATTTTTAGCAAGGGCTTAAGACCGAAAATAATAAAGATGGCAAAAAGGAAAGCGGTAATAATGTAAGTTATGACCGATTGCCAGTTAATTTCACCGATAATCCGTTCAACTGCAGAGGGAGCCTCTGAAACGAGTTCACTGAATTGAACATTGACAACCTCAACAGAATCCCCTCGTTGTTCATCATATCCAACGGCACGTTTCACCAGCGCCTCGTACTTTTTCATCTCCTCATCAGTTCGTGGTACATATTTACGATTTAATTGACCTTTATCGGTTTTTTCATTTACATAAGTTCCGTCTATGAGAACTGCTGCTGTAATACGGTTAATGCTGCCGGGCTGATTAATAATATGTTTTGTAATACGACTGATTTCATAATTTATTGTTTCATCGGATTTATTATATTCAGATGTCTTAAGCCCTCCCTCTTCAGTCTGCTGTTTTGTTTCTGGTGTATTTGAAACTACACCAGGTATTCCGACTGCACCGGAGCGTTTTCCAGAAGACTTTTCAGAAGAACGTTGCTCGCTTCGTACCACTGTGCTGTTGGGATCGTAATTTTCAACGGTCTGTTCGATCTGGGTGAAATCCATCACCACCGATACTTTTGCATTAATTTTGTCATGGCCAACAACATTCCCGAGTAGGTTGATAATTTTATCTTCAAGAGCTTTTTCTGTTGCAGATTGGAGTTGTTGTTGGGTTGATGTCAATTCAACCTGTCTGCTACGATCTTTTCCCCCTGCGAGGAGTTTCCCATGGGCATCAACGATGAAGACATTTTCAGGCGTTAATCCTTCAACGCTGCTTGATACAAGGTGTGCAATGCCTTGAATTTGAGCGTCAAGCAAACGTCGACCAGCATGGAGTGTCAACACAACAGATGCCCGCGGTTTTTCCTGGTCTTCACGGAACAAAGATTTCTCTGGTATTGTGAGATGTACCCGCGCGCTCTTGACTTCTGCAAATTTGCTGATAGTTCGAGCAAGCTCACCCTGCAATGCCCTCTGGAAATTAACTTTCTGAATGAATTCAGTAACGCCTATGTTTTGTTTGTCAAATATCTCATATCCCACCGTTGAGCTTTGAGGAAGTCCTTCACTGGCAAGCTCCATCCTGAGCTCATATACCTTTGAGGAGGGAACTAAAATACTGCTGCCATCGTTGGCTACACGATACGGGACTTTCTTGTCGCGGAGCCTTGTGATGACAGCGCCAGCATCTTCAGCAGAGAGACCTGTATAGAGCGTTTTGTAATCAATCCTGTTTGCCCATACAATAAGACCAATAAGGCATACAATGGTCAATAACACAGCGATCAGAAGAAGAATTCGCTTTTTTGGAGGGAAAGCACTATAGAGGGCAATTGTCTGATTGAGCAGATTACTGAGGATGTTCACCGGAAATCCTCTCTTATTGGCATGATGCCAGGATAACCATGTCGTTAGATTCTAAAAATAGAAGCGGCGTATTTATATATTTGTTTTCATTAATTGATCGTATGCCTCTATTATTTTATTCCGAATCTGCATCATCATTTGAAACGATATGCTCGCCTTTTCAATTGCGATCATCGTTTCGTGGATATTTTCTCGGGTCCCTGAGGTTAGCTCATCAATTGCTTTGTTTGATTCAATTTGTAGCCTATTTACCTCTTTGATGGCATCTACCAGCATTGTGCTGAAGTCCGAACCTGTGGATGATTTTTTATCGGCCTGAACATGATGAGCGGATGGGATAGGTTTGTTGATAATGTCAATATGCATATCTTTCATGTAAACGCTCCATGTTATGAATTACCGTCCAATCTCAAGGGCTTTCAGTGCCATACTCTTAGTTGCCTTTATTACAGAGACATTCGCCTCATATGAACGTGTTGCGGACATGAGATTTACCATTTCCTCGATAATATTAATGTTCGGATAATACACATAACCATTTTGATCGGCGCTTGGATGATATGGGTCGTACACTGATTTAAACGGGCGCTGATCATCAACGATTTCAACAACGGAAACTTCATTAAGTTTATCTTTAAGAATGCTTGGAAAAGAACCAGGAGTTGGTATAGAAGAAAAAACCACATCTTTCCGTCGATATGGGCCTCCTTCAGGTGTTTCAGTTGATTGTGCATTAGCAAGGTTTGATGAAACAACATTCATGCGGATCCGTTGAGCGCTTAATGCTGAAGCACTAATATTGAAGGCAGTGAAAAAGTCCATGTTATTTTAGCTCCTTAATTGTTGATGCAAGTCCATCGAATTTTCTTTTTAAAATCTGTGCAAGAGCATCATACATAATTTGATTTTTAGATAAAGCAGTGAGCTCTTCTTCAAGATCAACAGTATTCCCATCGATACGCGTAACGCGACTCAGGGACTGGACAATAACAGGGCGCACATGTTCGATATCTGAATAAGGGAGATGATTGGGATTCGTACGAACGAGGTGAAGAGAATTCCGGGAAGAAATAATTTTGTTAAGTTCGTCTTCAAAGCGCAACGAAACAGCTTTATAGCCAGGAGTTTCTGCATTGGCAATATTTGAGGCAATGACCGCATGACGCTGCGAACGAAGATCAAGAGCTTTTGCAAGAAGCGAATATGTTGGCCCAAACAGATCAAATGGCATAATTAGACTTCCCCCCAAATTATATGCTTTCAAAAGCAAGATTTTTTTCTTTATATTCCTTCAATTTATTACGCAGGGTTCTAATACTGATCCCGAGCGCTCGTGCTGCGTGGGTACGATTGCCGTGCGTTTCTTCTAGTGCCTTGGTAATTAACCGACGCTCCATTTCTTCAATCTTCATTGTAGGAAAATTGTCAAAACGAATAGATGATTGCTCTTGATCTTCAAGAATGCAATGCTCTTTTTTAATAATTCCATTTGTGCATAACAAAACTGCCCGTTCGATGGTATTCTGTAATTCCCTAACGTTACCGTTCCATGGGCGACTAATCAGCATATCAAGAGCATCGTTGCTAATTTTTTTAACTGTTCTTCCATGTTTGTCAGAAAAAAGCTTCAAAAAATGGTCAATCAGGATAGGAATATCCCCCTTGCGTTCTCTAAGTGGGGGGAGCTTTATGGGGATTACGTTTAGGCGGTAAAAAAGATCCTCTCTGAATTTGCCTTCAGCTATTGCCTTCTTCAGATCAAGATTTGTTGTTGAAACGACACGCACATCAATTGGAATGGGCTCTTTTCCACCAATACGGTCTATTTCAAATTCTTGAAGCACACGAAGCAACTTTGCCTGTAAGGTCAGCGACATTTCGCCGATTTCATCAAGGAGAATGGTACCGCCCTGTGCGAGTTCAAATTTACCGAACTTACGAAATGCTGCTCCAGTAAAGGATCCCTTCTCATGACCAAAAAGTTCGCTTTCAAGAAGATTATCAGGAATGGCAGCACAATTAACCGCAACAAACGGCCGGTCAGCGCGAGGGCTGCATTCATGAATCAGGCGAGCAATAAGCTCTTTACCTGTACCACTTTCGCCTGTTATAAGAACTGTTGCGCTGCTTGCGGCAATTTCACGGGACATTGTAATGATGCGTTGCATTTCTGGATCAGCCGTTATGAGTTCCCGCCGCTCATGCGCGCTTTTATAAGTTATTTTAAGATTATCAGTTTTCGTTTTTCCAGATACGAGATCAGCTTGTGCAAGTCCGTTTTTAACAATTTCGATCAGATTTTCAAATGAAAATGGTTTAAGTAAATAATCGCAGGCGCCTTCTTTCATGGCTTCAACTGCATTATCTACTGTCCCAAAAGCGGTAACCACAACAACCGGAGTTGTTGGAGATATTTTTTTTACCTCTCGGAGGACTTCAATTCCGTCCATCTTAGGCATTTTTACATCTGTAATTACCATTGAGAATTTTGATCTTTTCAGATTTGCAACGGCTTCAATGCCATCGGAGCAACACAAGGTTTCAAACCCGGATCTTTTTAATGCTTCAGAAAGTGCAATCCGCATGCCTTCTTCATCATCAACAATTAAAATCTTTTCCATAAAAAAACCTCTTCTAATAAATATGCTAATATACGCGAGCGTTCTTTGTTGTTATCTCTATGTTGGTTACAGGGAATGAGATCAAAAACGTTGTACCGCGCTTCCGTCTGCTTCTCACTTCAATGGTCCCTTTATGGCTTTCGATGATGTTATGAACAATGGCAAGTCCAAGACCTGTTCCTTTTTCTTTTGTGGTGTAGAAGGGATTAAAAATTTTATTTATTTCAGTGGGCTCTATGCCGCAGCCCGTATCACTGAAGCTGACCTCCATCCATTGTGAGGAACCTTTGGAATCGTCATTATAAAGTTTCATACTAATTATGATGCGGCCCTCATCAGTCATTGCTTGAAGGGCATTGAGCGTAAGGTTTAAAAAGACCTGTTTTAAAAGGTCGCGATCGCCGGCAATAAATACGATTGGTTTAACGGGTTTAACAACGAGTTCTATACCGTTTTTACTGACAATCGGTCGGATAAAGGTGATGAATTCATCTAAAAATTCAGTAAAGTTAATCTGATTTAAAAAAGGCTGTTGTGGACGTGTAAATTGTAAAAGGTTCGAGATAGAATTGTTTAAACTTTTTACTTCGGTGACAATACGGTCTGCCATATTGCGCAACTCAACACGCTGCTCGAGCTCGTTTCGCAAGATCGATGCAAGCAGTTCAATGCTTCCCAAAGGATTTCTTACCTCGTGAGCTATTCTGATTGCCATTTCCCCCATTGCCTTTAAGCGTTGATCTCGTTCAAATTGTTGTTCAAGCTTTCTCAGTTGTGTTTGATCTTGAAAGATGATGAGAATGCCTATTATTTCGCCATGGGCGTCGATAACCGGAGATTTAATAATATGCAGGATACGAATATTATTTTTCTTTTTTATGAATTCAATCTCCTTAGAATGTACCCGTAAAGGATCATCATCAAAACATTCGTCTAGTTGGACTTTTTTATACCAGTCGCGAAGAGTTGTTGACCTCATTTCAAGGGGATTAGAACCGGTAATTCTTTCCATTGAGCTATTGCAAAACAAAGGGTTACCTTGGAGATCGGTGACAAGAATTCCGGTAGGGAGACTTTCAATAATGCTTGAAAGAAAATTTTTAACTTGTTCTTTTTCTTTGAGATTTTTTTCGAGTTGTATGTTTTTTTCTTCAAGCTCAATATTAAGGCGCTTGACTTGTTCATGTAGAGAGAGATAGGATTGCTCAAGTTCATAAGCTTTTTTGTTAAACGAAGCAATTGCTGTATTTAATAACTGGACATTGTCTAAATCAGAAACGTTTCGTGCCGCCTCCATAACTTCTTCTTTCCTGATTGTATATCAAATTTTTTCATAAGATATTTTTAAAGAAGTTTTTGAATCTCATATTGATTGTTTTTACGCCACTGTATGCTGCTAATTTTAGAACGAGCAATTTCTGATAAAAATGGATCGGAAACTGTCGCGATCATTTCTTGAAAAATGCGGGTTGCATTTTCTTCTTTCCCCTGTTTTACTAGTACATCCCCCCATTGTAGATATGCCCATCCCTTAATTTGACTATTTGACGTTTTCTCAATCAAATGTTGAAACGTTGATTGGGCAGCGCCGTAATCGTTATTTTTTATATAAAAGGAGCCAAGCATTAATATTGCATTATCAATAATATCCTGAATTTCACGACGAGTTGGCTTCTGTAATTTGTCAGCAGCAGCGAGCATCTTTTTAATGGTTTGAATCCCGTTTGCATAAAGAGAAATTTTGCCAAATGCATCGCCCATGCGAATAAGTGTTCTCATGTCTCGAAAGGTTAAAGCCTCGCCGTTATGCGTTGCCTGTGTATAGGCAGCGATAGCCTCTTGATAACGTTTTTCATAATAAAAAGAGTCCCCAAGTACATGATACGCATCGGAAGAAACAGAGTTAAGAAGATTATTACCATAAATAAGAGAAAATAACCGTTCACGACCTGATTCGATATTGCCTTGTGCGATGTCTACGGAACTTAATAATATAGTTGCCCTTTGAAAACACTCAACGTTGTGATCAGATGAAGAAATTTTTTTGCTTATTAATTCTTTTGCAGCGGTGATTAAGCCTATTTCTACATAACTTTTTGCAACATCATAATAAAATTGACAGTCGATAATTTGATTTAAAAATACAGTTTCGTTTTTTTTATATGTTTCAATAACATTGGCATAATCACCTTGTTCAACAGCAGTATGAATAATTCGCGTGAGTATTTTTTGTATATTTTCAAAAGATCTTGCATAATACATGCCTTTTTCAGGCTGCATCATTGATTTTTTAAAATAATCAATTGCCGTTATAAGATCTCCTTTTTTTGCTAATGTAAAGCCGAGTTTGTAATATGATTCGGATAAGATTTCAGGTGATTTTGTATGCTCTATGATCCATTGATAAGCTTGTTCTGGTTGTTGATATGGATTAAAGCCTTGAAAGGTTAAGCGATCTGCATGAAGACCGGCTACATTAACACCAAGATCAGCGATGCGCATAATCGCCAACAAAGCCTCGTCGGTATCAGGAAACATATCAACGATAAGACCATATATATTCAATGCTTTTTGCATATTACCTTCCCATTGATAGGAGTCTGCGATAAAACGAAGTACCTGTCCCGGGTTTTTCTGAGAAGGATAAAGATTAAAAGATAATATAAAAAAAGATCTTGATTTCTCAAATTTTCCTTTAAAATAGTTTGTTTTCCCCATATTGTTCAAGGTGTCGTATGGGAGAGATAAAATATCTGGCCAACGTTTTAGGGCTTTATCATAATAAAATTCTGCACGTTCAAAATCTTTAAGTTCGGCATAGCAATCACCAATTCTGAAAGCAGCTTCACGGGAATAGGGACCGGTTGAGAAATCCCGACTAAATTGTTCAAACTCCCTTAAAGCATCTTCAAATTTACGTAACCGGAAAAGACATTCGGCAGTCCAATAACGAGCCTCAGCGGCATACACTGATGTAGGATAGCGCTGTACTACTAAGGGATATTGAGCTGAAGCTTCAATGTACAATTCACTTTTGCGATAACACTGTGCAATTTGAAATAATGCATGGGCAGCACGCGAGGATTCGGGATAATGTGCCAACGCTTTTTTATAGGCTTGGAGGGCATCCATGAAATTCTTTAGATCTTGATGCTCTGCCAGAGCATATAAGGCATCAGCTATATCAAACAGTATGTATTCTTCAAGACGTGTTGACGGAAAAAGTTTTAATATTTTTTCATAAGCAGAAAGTGCTTTTTGAAACTCACCTACCTCAAATAGTTTTTTCGCTTTTTGGTACGAGAGTTTTTCCTCTTGATTTGTAATCTGATCTAAGAGATGCGTATCCTCTGCATAAACATAAGGAGGAGATGAAGTGGTTGAATGTGCAGTGGTAGGAGCCCTCTGCAATATTTCTTGTCCTACTGCATTATTATTAGAAAAACCATATATCGGATTATGAGACGTCAATTGTGAAGGCAACGTTTCGATGCTCTTTGTTGCATTATCGAAGGCTTTAACGGAAGTTGATTCTACAGGCTTAACCGTTGAAGTGGATAGCTCTGTGTCGGTTATATCAATATAAATACGGGGGGGGTTATCAAGAAGTCCATGCGATATTTTAAAATGATTGCCTGCAAGCTCAATAATGCATGAGAGACGCTTTTCGGGCGTACTTTTCCATCGTAATCCAACAACGCGTGAAGAAGAAATCTTTTTTTTGGTGAGCGAATAATCCAATATGGAAATAGGTGTATTCCATACAAGTTCTGCTTCAGAAGAATCTTCGGGACGTACAAACTCATATGCAATAGGCAGACTTAAATCGAACACAATGCGATCGTAGTTTTTGCCAATGCTATGACGTATTTTTTTTATTAATGCTTGTGATGAAGATTGCTTTTGGGGAATACTCGCAACTTGTTTCTTCAACGTTTCTTTTATTTGGTGACCGGATATTGAAGGAGGCTCAGGTTGTGGAGAAATTGTATTCAAAACATGCCCTGCACGTTCATTCTCTGGTGAGCTACTTACAACTTTATTTTGAGTGTTATCTCCTTTGATATTGTTTTCACTATGAAGTGCGTCTTTATCTTTGTAAACTATTTTTAATGTTTGAATATTAATAGGGCTCGGGAAAGAAAACTGTATATGACTTTGACGGGCATCAGATGTCAATACATATGTGCTGGGTGTCACTGTAATGATATCTTCCTTATTTATTTGGTAAGGGAAGGAAATAGTATACGATGCATCATATACCGGACGATTCCACCCATTGATCCAATCAATTACAAACGTACATGCACCGTGTTCCTTTTGTACGGATCGCCGCATTATGAATTGCAAGTTAGCGCTTCGAATGTTGTTTTTGGGTTTGCCATATTCCCAAAATATCCTCTTTCGAGGATAATTTTTAATTGTATATGCAAGATTATTTCCGGCATCATCAGTGACTCGTATTGAATCAATATTATTGACACAGAGAAATTTTTTCCCGATAACACTGCCTTCATCATTGTTATGCAAAACAATATGCATGGAAACTTGAACGTCTGCCCATGATCGGGAAGAAGACGGCAAAATACTGAAAAATGCTGTAATTGGCTGTATTTTTTCATCAAAAGCTAATGTATGAAGGGGAAAACACAAAATAATCAATATAAAGATAAATGAGGTGCACCGAATTTGAGGAGTGTGCAGTAGAAGCAATTTATAGATGCTAAAAAACATTTTTGTTCTTATGGTAGACGGTTTTAATCTGTAAAAATGTTCATTAACTGTACATTAAAGGGTAAAGTGTCAGCATATTGACGCTTGTTAAGACTTTCTTATCTCTAAATATAGCACGATAAGATTAGTGATTTTTATACAGAGTTGGTTAGTAAATATCGCTGCAATAAAGGAGAGCAATTAATATGCCAAAGGAAATTTACGGAAAAGGCGTGGCAAATGCTATATATATAAAACTTATTGATTATACTTAACTTTTTAAAGTTACTACATCGAGAATATGCATGTATTGGGTAGCGGTAATAGTCCAGTCAAAACGTTCTAATACTAGTTTTCTTGCAGAAGTACCAAGGAGTTTTCGTTTGTCGGGATTATCAAGTAGATAAATAATATTGTCAGCAAGTGCTCGTTTATTTTGGGGGGGAACCAGTATGCCTGTTGTATTGTTATCTATAACATCATGTATTGCCGGTAAATCTGACGCAATGACAGCGCAGCCACATCCCATAGCCTCTACCATAACCAATCCAAATCCTTCGGTATCACCGGAAGAATCGACAATACTAGGGAAAATGACGATAGATGCGGATTGATAATAAACAGGGAGCATATCATGTGGGACCGGTCCCTCCATATGTATGTAATTTTCAAGTCTTAGCTCAGCAATTCTCTTTTTTATAACGTGCTCGTCTGGTCCACTTCCAATAATTGTTAGACAAACATCCGGATGTCGGGCGATAACAATGGGCATCGCTTCTATAAGAAACATGACCCCTTTTTTGGGAACAAGCCTTCCAACAAATAAAAGATTCTTTGGAACACGTTTTTCAAGACGAGGCACAAAAAGCGTTTGCACATCAACACCCATAGGGATAACATGCACCTTATCGTTTGGAATCCCCAACTCAAGAACACTTGTTTTTACAGCATGACTCACAGCAATAATTGCTGAACTTGCATGGAGCACGAAACGCTTAGCTGTTTTTGAAAAGGGATCACGAAGTGCGAATATATCACCACCATGTACGGTACATACAAGAGGTATATTCAATCGGGACATTTTTAAAGCAAGGGCAGCACATAAGCCTTGGGGTAAGATCCAATGTGCATTTATCGCAGAATAATGTGCGGTTTTTAAATGCCGTAACAGTGCCATAATTTGGGCAAATAAAAAAGGAAAGATAAGGAAACAGGTATAAGGACGGCGACGAATGCGATTAAGTATACCTCCTTCATAGGCAAGGGTTTCTGCGAATTGAAAACAATATCGAAAACGATGAACATTTAACCCATTCAACTTTTCATTCGTTTTGAGGCCTTTGGCATGGGGAGCGAGAATGGTAACAGCATAACGCCTCAGGAGACGGACTCCTAGTTCATAAATAAATGGTGGATCAGTGTCTCCGGGAAATCGCGGAAATGTTGATGTTGTTATAAGCAGATGTTTTTCATTCATAGGAGCGGCGGTTTTACATGTTCCATGGCAGGACAACATGATAAATTACATCAGCAATGTTTTAATATTGACAATGGTTAATGTGTATGCGATTAAGGAAACAATGATTTTTATATTGAATAATAAAAAAATGTATCAATTCGTACTTTTCTACAGTAATAGAGGATTGTTGCAGTAGATATAATCACATCTTTTGAGGTTATTCGGCTAATTAACTTTTATTTTGGTGAAAATTTGTCTCCTATAAAACCATATTTAAAAATAATTTGCAATAATCGTTATGTTTCTATCGTTATGCTAATTTTTTTAGGTATAATTATGGCATGCCGCCCAGATTTTATTATGCCGAGCAATGTTGCAGTAATAACTCAGAGATCGTTAAACACATATTGCAATAAAGCAAAACTTGCTATTATTCCTTTTGAAACAGACACCCACCACCCTGATTTGGGTATTAAAATCGGGAAATTATTTGAGGAGGAAATAATAAAACGGCGATGCTTTACTGATGTTATCATGATAGAAGAAACACCGTGGGATAAACAGCTAACATTGCAAGGGCAAAAATTGCAAGCAGGGATTGCTGAAGCTCGTCGCCATAATGCAGATGTTTTATTGTGGGGCATAATAGAGCATATTCTTTATACAACGCTGTCACATACTCGCTTTACAATACAAGCAATTTTTATCGATGCACATACATCTGAAGTACTCTGGCGCGGTAGGGCAGAGGCTGAGGGGATTCCTGGTGATACATATCTTTTCTGGGGGCAGTACGTTCCTGATGAAGCTCCTCCGGTCATGAATTTAATACACCAAATCACTAAAGATATGACTGATGCCATATTTTCTGATCAATTTATAAATATTTCACAGTTCTATAAATCGGAAAAGATTGAATCTGTGCGAGGCGAAGAAATGGAGGATCATTCACTAAAAACTGGAAGCGGATCAGAAAAATTTGATATTGAATATGAGAAGGATATTCTTGACGGTGCGCTTGAAGAACTTAACACAATTATTGAGCAGTAAAGATGGTTAATTGAATCATAATTTTTATAAGGTTTAGCATATGACGTATATAATATTTACTATATCTATTTTATTAAATGCCCTTGCCAATATTTTAATGAAAGTTGGAGCGCTCAAGCCGAAACAAGTTCACGGAATGTGGGATGTTTTTTTAAATATGGCATGCAATCCGATCATACTTGCTGGTATTGTATGTTTCGCGCTTGGTTTAGCCGCGTACAATTATGTATTAATAAAAATAAACCTCAGCGTCGCATATCCCATAAATACTAGCGTCGGATATATTCTTGTTATACTTGCTTCATGGCTATTTCTCAAGGAGACCATCACTGCCATGCAGTTTGGGGGTATAGGTTTAATTATTATCGGTGTGTGGATGGTTGCTCGATAAATATCGAGGTTCATATATGTACGATAATACTATTGTTTTAGTATTTAAAAGCATGAGGCCACGACAATGGACAAAAAATTTTATTGTATTCGCCCCTCTTATTTTTTCGCAACATTTATTTGATTTCCACTATGCTTTAAAAGCGTTAAATGCTTTTATTGTTTTTTGCATTATTTCAGGATGTGTCTATATCGCAAATGATATTATCGATATCGAACAAGACAAAAAACACCCCTTGAAATCTTGTCGGCCAATTGCATCAGGAAAACTCAGTAAACTGTATGCATGGAAGGCAATTATCTTTTTAGGCATTTTGGCGGGAATTATCAGTTGGTTGTTTTGCACAATTGAATTCATATTTGTCGCAGGGGTGTATATTGCTTTACAAATTGGTTATTCATTATATCTAAAACATATTGTTATTCTTGATGTGTTTTGTATTGCTGCCGGATTTTTGCTTAGAGTAATTGCAGGAGCCGAAGCCCTTCAAGTGAGTTTTTCAACGTGGTTGTTTATTTGTACAATTCTTCTTTCTCTTTTTTTAGCTTTGAGTAAACGTCGTCATGAGCTGATACTCCTTGAGGCCGATGCTGTTCATCATAGAAAAATTCTTTTTGAATATAGCCCCGGACTTTTAGATCAAATGATTTCGATTGTAACAACATCGACCGTCATAGCATATATTTTGTATACAATTTCATCAGAAACAATTGAAAAATTTGGAACAGACCGTTTGATTTATACAACCCCCTTTGTTTTATATGGTATCTTTCGTTATCTTTATCTTATTCATCAACGAAATGAGGGTGGGAGTCCAGAAAAAGTGCTTCTCAACGATAAACCACTTTTGTCAGCAGTTATTTTATACTGTATTACAGCCTGTATCGTTTTATATACACGGTAAAAAAACCTCTATTACAAAAAACGAGATTTAGAAAGTTTTTTGCCAAGAACAGTGTTATTTATTTTTTATAATACGCGCATCACAAGGTTCTTTAGCAAGGAAACGACGCAATGCCTCCTCAGCCTCAGTTTTATTTGAAAACACCCCAATTTTGATGCGATACCATTCCCCCTTTTCACCAAGATTTGCTTTATCCCAAAAGGCATCAAAGCCGCAATCTCTAAGACGATGTACCTCCTCTTCAGCAATTTGACGTGTACGGAATGATCCCGCATGAATTGAGAATGTCCCCGGGCCGGGTTGTAAAGCGGTTGCTGTTGTTTGTGACGAAGGAATCTTCTTTGGCGTAGCTGGTTGCATAGGCACAATCTGCTCCTCCTTTGCGATCGCATCTGAGGAAACAGCTGATTTTTCAAGAGTGGCAAAAATGGTCGTCGATGTTAGTTGGGTTTTTTGCTCATCAGGGATATTGGTAGCAGCTATAGGTTGTTGATAAGCACTATCACTTAAAGTTGTGTTTTGGGTATTGCTTTGGTTATCGGGAACAGAGGTACCGTACAGTTTAGAACCGGAAACTCCATCATTAGTTGGATGCTCAGAGGGTCCTTGAGTTTTCAAAAGGACAATTTGTTTGTCTTTCATTTGAGGTGGTGTTGTGAGCTGCTTTCCCGAAGGAATTGTCGATTTTTCTTCAAATATATTGAGCATATAAAGGCCAGCCGCAACAGCACTAACAAACAATAAGGCACCGAAAAGCACTGGGAGCGCAAACGACCTTTTTTGTTTTTTTGATGAAATAGTTTGCTCAGGCTCGATTTCTTTAAGTGCTTTATCGAGTATCTGTTTTGTAATTGCTACATCAGGCTTTGAGGTATCAGGCGTAGTAATTAAACCTTCTTCCTTACTACCCACTGTTACATCAGAAAGATGCTGAATTGTTTCATGATGCTGAAATATACTATCATCCGAAGATAACGATGTTGCTTCGGGAACAGGAGTCTGCGATGATGAAGCCTGTTTTTGTTTATCCATCTGATCATTAGCTTCTAAATGGAGTCTCGGTGAAGGTGGAGTTTCGAGTGATAGCTCGTTAGTTAGATTAAAGAAAGATGAATCTGATGAATCCGATACATCATCAAGTTTGAGTTCGAATTCTTTGGCAGATGGTTCAGTCGAAGACATATCAATATCATTTAAGGTAAAGACATGCTCTTCGGAGTTGTTTTTATCTTCGCTGCCTTCAACCATATTGATTTTTTCGTCTATATCTTTAATTAATTCTTTAAGGCGCGCTTCAGTATCGGAAAGATCTTGTGACGTGAGAGGGGATTCAAAAGGATTTTCAATAAGAATGCTATTGCATATCGGACATCGATCGTTTTCAGCACCTTTTATTTCAAGAGCGCAATTTGGACAATACATGATAGCTCCTTTATTTAAAAAAATTTTTACGTAGAAACTCAACTAATAATTCGACCGAAGAGAAAAAATGATAAATGTTTTTTATATCAAAAAGGTACTTTAATTTTGCTATAAATGAAAGTATTAACCTGAAGTAACATAAGAATCTATAGGAGAAATTCCCGTTATGGTTTCTTTTTCAAAATCGAAAAGAATATCGGTTTGTTTTTGATACGAAACAAGCATCTTACGATCAGCCGTTACTTTTCCAATGATACAAGCGGTTACGCCGACGTGGTTAAACCTTTGAATAACGCATTGAGAGTAGGCCGGATCAACACACAAAATGAAACCAAAACTGAGAAAGGCTTTAAGCCAGTCTATTATAGAAAATTCCTGGGGTCGAGGAATGTTATCGAGCGTGATAATAGCACCGACTTCGGATGTTTCAAGGAGTAGTGCTATTGTTCCAAGAAGCCCTCCGTTACTGATATCCTTAGCAGTACTACATATGCCCTGTTCAGCAAGAACCGGCAATACCTCGAGCCGTTTGAGTACTTGTTCTGAAGATTTACCGGAATTAGTATCCCAACTAATGACAGGCTTACATTGATAGCCTCGGCCAACAAGATCAACAACAAAGATGATATGTTGACCGGGAAAAGCATTTGTGCTGAGAAGCAAGTTCTTGGCGACACCCATAATTGCAACTGAAAGAGATAATTCTGACGTGTCCGGATGGAGGTGCCCGCCGACCATAGGGACTCGGTATTTCATGCATCCTTTAGCAATCCCACGAACGATATCGTCATAATACCTTCCATCGGGAAGACCTATGACGTTAACCATGGCGAGCGGTCTACCGCCCATTGCATAAATATCATTAACGCTTGCCATAACTGCTGCCTTTCCGGCAGCATATGGGTTTGCCTGTATTAGGCCGGGCCATATACCGTCAGCGGCAAGAAGAAGATATTGCCCCTGAAAAGATATTGCAGCAGCATCCTCGCCGAAATCAGCGATGGTGTAACCAAAATCAACCGCTGATTTAAGACCGTTGGTAATTCGGTATATGGTATTTTTTCGGGTAATGCCTGGATAAGTCCTGATTTCTTCTATAATGTTTCGAATCATAATTACTTATATCTCTTTACGAGATTCATAAAAAAAATTGAAGTATAAACGCGGAGGAGTAAAAAATCTCTGGAGCATAAACCTAACACCTTTTCAATAATATATTAAGATTAATATGAGTTATTCAAAACAGCAACATATATTCATGGGCACATTTATGGATATATGCTTTTATTTGACTTGACAAGCGAATCTATTATACATAAAAAATTTATATGGGGTGCACTGTGAGGATTATTCCATGTCCAATATGCAAGAAGCGAATTGCATATACAGACAAAAATCCGTATCGCCCTTTTTGCTCTGAAAAGTGCAAAATGGTTGATCTCGGGCGATGGCTAATTGAGACATATCGGATTAAGGACCCTGATTTTCAAGATAGTATAGAAGATAATGATAATAAAGAATAACTATATGTGTATATTTTTATGCAATGTTAGAAACAAACAGCATTATAGTTGCAAAAAGTATTATTTGACAGAAGCGTTTTCTATTCGTTATATATTTAAAAAACATTATCATACATGAGGGCACCATGGTAAAATCAGAACTTATCCAGGAACTTTCAGAAAAGGCACATATTTCACCAAAAATTGCTGAAATAGCTGTAAATACCGTTTTTGATACAATGACTCAGGCATTGATACGGGGAGAAGGAATAGAAATACGAGGTTTTGGGAGCTTTAAGGTTCGAGAATATAAAGGAAGGATAGGGAATCATCCAAGAACAGGAACAATTATTGAAATTCCTTCCAAAAGGCGTCCTTTTTTCAAAGTAGGTAAGGAGCTCCGGGAACGTATTAATAAAAAGAGTCAGGAGACGACCGAAGTGAAATAGACATAAGGAAAAAGATATACATGGTTATCATTAAAACCCTGAACACCACAGAGCGTGTTTCAGGGTTTTTAATTTTTACCATCTAAAAGTAGACTCTATTCTATGTTATGTATTACATATAAAATCACGAGGTATGGGAAATAAAAAAAAACAGATTTTCTTCTTTATTCGAACAAGTATTGTTTTTTTATGGTGTTGCATGATGACAATACTTATTAGTCGTGAGTTAAAAAAAAGACCCTTTATTGATCTTGATGAACGTTATGACAATATAAATATAGCAGAACAGGAACAATGGTATGGCATATATTTAAATAATAAAAAAATCGGGTATTCACAATCCTTCATAAAAAGGGTTGAAGAAGGGTATCATATACAAGAAAAATTATTTCTCGATATGAGCATCATGGAAAGCCCACAACAAGTACATGTGCAGCTTAATACTGTTACTGATAGCAACTTGATGCTTAGAATATTCAGTTTTAGACTTACATCGGGTGCTTTACATTTTATAGTATATGGAAGCCTTGAAGGCACTACATTAAAAATGGTCATTGACACTATCGGAGGTATCAAAAAAAAGGAACTTCAATTAAAACGACCTCTTGTTATGGCAACAAATTTAAAATATGCTGTATTGAAACAAGGATTGGCAACCGGCAGAGATTTTACAAAAGATATTTTTGATCCGGTTACTATGGATTTCCGGACTATAATGGTACATATAGGAGAAAAAGAGAAAGTCATACTCAATGGAAAAACATATCTTTGCTATAAAATTAAACAGTGCTTTGATAACATTGATGTTTATGGATGGATTGATGAAAAAGGATCTTTGATTAAGGAAGAAAGCCCGACAGGTTTTGTCATGATTCAGGAAGAAAAGCATGCCGCCCAAAATGCTGGCTGGGCTGAGCGAGTGGATATTCTTGCAACAACAGCTATTAAACCCGATAAACCGATACAAAAGGAAGGGCTTAGTTTTTTACAAATAAGACTCAAAAATATACCGTCCTCCAACGGATATATGCTCAGTGATGGACGTCAGAAAAAGATCGGCGATTGTATCACCATTGAATTGGAAGATGTCGAAAAACACCATACTTTTACACTTCCATATTCCGGAACAGATATGATGGAATATTTACAACCTGAACAGTTTATCGTTCCCAATGATGATATGATACAAAAAACAGTACGAGATATCCTCGGGAACACAACAGATGCCCAACATGCAGTGCGTCTTCTGAATACATGGGTATATAATAACATAGAAAAACGACCTACAATCAGTATTCCTGATGCACGAACAGTTCTATCAACGCGTCAAGGAGATTGCAATGAGCACGCTGTATTACTGGCTGCGCTGTGTCGCGCTGCCGGTATCCCAGCACGAGTTTGTGCTGGACTTGTATATATGCGAGGTAATTTTTATTATCATGCATGGAATGAGGTTTATTTATCTGCATGGATAACTATTGATCCGTCACTGCATCAGTTCCCCGCCGATGTAACACACATTAAATGTATACACGGTCCATTGCAACGTCATGCTATGTTGCTTAAGCTTATCGGTAAACTTGCTATAGAAGTTGTCGCGTATCGATGATCGCAACAATAAACCTCACAAAGAAATATTCTACGATTACCGCGGTTAAAGACATCAATCTTAATGTACGGGCAGGTGAAATTTTCGGATTTCTTGGACCAAACGGGGCAGGTAAAACGACTACAATCCGAATGCTTGCTGGGGTCCTAAAGCCTACGAGCGGTAGTATCTATATTGCAGGGGTAAACATGTCCACACATCCATGTGAAGCAAAACGGATGATTGGTTTTATTCCTGATCACCCTTTTTTATATGGAAAACTTACAGGGAGGGAATTTTTAAGTTTTGTCGGTCAATTGTATGGAGTTGATAAGACACACATTGAAATGCGTATGGATTCTTTGCTTGATTTGTTTGAAATGAAAAACTATGCAGGGGAGCTTATTGAAGGATATTCCCATGGCATGAAGCAACGTCTTGTTATGTGCGCAGCATTATTGCATCAACCGCGTATTTTGATTGTCGATGAACCAATGGTCGGGCTTGATCCGAAGGCCGCTCAAATTGTGAAAGATCTGTTTCGCGATTTGAGCAACAATGGTATGAGCGTTTTTATGTCAACCCATACCCTAGAAATTGCAGAAGAGATGTGTGACCGTATCGGTATTATACATGATGGTTCGTTGATTGCTGTGGGGACAATGGCTGAATTGCGTGCAGCAACAGGTGGTACTGCAGAAAAACTTGAGACGATATTTTTTAAGCTCACTGGCGAACAAAGTCGTGATGAAAGAAGCTTTTACCCCCATTAGGAGAAGTCAGTAACATCGCCTTATGTTACGCACACTAATTTTTCTTTATCCCAAATACTTTAGTTGTAAAAATGCGCTCTTTATGCGGCCACGGCGGGTGTTACTTCAAAGCGTCGTACTGTGTTGCCTCGGAATATTATTTTGGACAGGATGGTTTATAATTTTTTATCGTGTACTTGCATATTTTCAACGTATTAATTTTTTAGGGGATTTTCTTGCTGCTAAGCTTTTATCAATGGTTATGTTGACATTTTTTTCGATGTTACTATTCAGTACGATCATTACTGCAATTTCTTCGATGTTTTTATCCGAGGAGCTTCAATTACTCATTAGCACACCGTATGACTACGATGGATTATATGAAGCAAAATTATGGGAAACCATGGTCAACAGTTCTTGGATGGTTCTCATATTTAGTCTCCCTGTGTTTTTTTCATACGGCATTATTTATCATCAAGGGATCAGCTATTATACTATGCTGACCCTCTCCATTCCGCCGTTGATTTGTATATGTGGTGCGCTAGGATCAGGTATAGCGCTTATACTGGTAAAAATATTTCCTGCAAGACGATTAAAAGATATTTTGTTTTTGCTTTTTTTGTTTACAGTAGTAATTATATATCTTCTATTTAGACTATTAAGACCGGAGCGACTTGTAGATCCTGAAGTGTTTATCACGGTAATTGATTATCTCACCTCTCTTAATATGCCTGCTGCACCATTTTTGCCGAGCCAGTGGGTAACTGACTGTCTTTTGTCCTTCCTTTTTTCTCGCAACAAAGAACCTATTACTTTTTCATTAGGTTTACTATGGAGTACGGCAGGAGCATTTATTGTCATTTTCGGATGGGCATTTCGGCGATGCTATTTTGATGCATGGACAAGGGCACAGGAAGCAAGGAGTGCAAAGATTACCCGTAGTAATGTGTTTATGACAATACTCAAAAAAATATTTATTCTACTTCCATGCCAAATACGTGGCCTTGTGATAAAAGACATTTGTTGCTTTTTTCGGGATACTGCTCAATGGTCACAACTTTTTATTCTTGCAGGAATCATTATTATATACCTTTATAATTTTAGTGTTCTGCCTATCGAAAAAAGTCCAATACCGACACGACAATTACAGAACACTATTGCTTTTTTGAATCTTGGCCTAGCCGGATTTGTCCTCGCGGCGGTAGCGGTGCGTTTTGGTTTTCCTGCAATCAGTTTGGAAGGAGAAGCATTCTGGATTATCAATGCATCACCGCTTACACTGGATAAATTTATATGGTGTAAGTTTTGGATGACATTCATCATGTTGTCAGTGCTCGCACAAATTCTCATTGTGTGTACAAATCTATTATTGCACGTTGACATTTATATGATGCTGTTATCCTGCACTACAATTTTGTTGATGACGTTTGGCATTGCCAGTTTGAGTATTGGATTAGGTGCTGCTTTCCCACGTTTCAGGTATGAAAACATTGCCCAGATACCAACAGGCTTTGGCGGATTGGTCTATATGATTACAGCCCTATCATTTATTGCAATTATTGTTGTTATCGAAGCCCTACCCGTGCATATTATGATTACAGCCGATATGGCACATCGTTCGTTAACTTGGCAAGAATATGTGGGGATATGTATGGCAGGTGTAAGTGTATTGCTAATAAGTACCATTGCTTTTATTGTCCCTATGAAGATGGGCATTAAACAACTGACTGAAAAGGCATTAGCCTGAGCCCAAGCAAAATATAAATCTCTTATTTAATTGAATGATCAGTGGAATGGGATGTGGAGTAAATATAGGTAGGGATTCTTCCATGAAAGGTTTTTTCAAGTGAAAACGAGCTCTTAACATATCTATATATTCTTTCTTGTTCCGGATCCTCAGAGAAAAGTTCCGGGTTATCATACAGCCGCTGCATATCAGGAAGCCATCCAGTTATAAGACACCACAAGCGTTGGGCGTGTGATGCAATGGTAAGGAACTCATCAAATTTTTTAGGGTGATAAATCGGCATGGAAGCATAATATTGAAAATGCTCACCTGCATATCCTATCGCCACAAGAACAATTCCCTCCTGATAGTGACGCACTTTTTCTTCGACATATTTAATTGCTTCACGATAATTTTGCCGAGGTTGTGCGAGCACTAATTTAATTGGCTGAAGTGCAAAAAACGTAGCTAATAATAGGAGCATACCGAATGCAAATTTTTTAAGTGTTTTCTGACAAACCAAGTTCGATACCTGAACAATTCCATAACCTAAGATCAACAGGGAAACAGGAAGAGAAAAGATAAAATATCTTTCAAAGGCAAAACCAGGTTTTGATCCTACATACAAAAGCGGAGGAACAATCAATAAGATTATAGCATACATACAAATCAAAAAATCGGTTCGAGCAAGGGAAAGTAGTGCCACTGTCACTATAGCGGCATAAAAGACTGTGGCAGGGAAGTAGGAAATGCCGGGAAAAAAGCTAATTAAAAGATCATATATAAATCCCCAAGGATATGTAGGCGCGTTCTTAACTTTTTTAAGATTTTCAAAGAAGGGGATTATGATCGGTGCATACGCAATAAGAACGGCCAGGGATGTTATAAAAGTTGCTAATAAGTAGGCATGGACATCTTTTGTGATGATATTCGTCCGCAATCGGAAAGGCTTAACCATATATATTATCGTTATAGTAATACACTGAGTAATAAAGGTCATTAGCATAAAAGCATGTGAGTAGAATCCCAAAAACGATGCGATACAGAAAAAAAGCCAAAATGTTTGATCTTTTCTTTTTAATGCAAGTAAAAAAAACAGGGATGATAAAAGAGAAAAAAACGCAAGCAACGTATACCCACGGGCTTCTGTGCTGTGATCGATGTGCATGGGGGCGATGGCCAGTAAATAGGCAGCTACCAGTCCGATCTGTTTATTAAAAAATATTTTCCCCGAACAATACATCGCCGCGATACAAGCCAAACCGAAAAACAATGCAGGCAACCGGGCAGGAATTTCAGATTCCCCGAATATGAAGATCGATAAACGACATAAAATGGAATAAAGGAGATGATTGTTAAAATAGTAGCCAAGGCTGCTGATCGTTGTCCAGAAATGCTTAGCTGTAGCATATGGAATAGTGCTCCAAAGTTCATCCCACCAAAAACTTTGGCTTATATTCCAAATGCGTACAACACACCCTATCGTCAAAATTACTATTAAACAAACGAAAGGAATATAACGTTTCATATGAAGGTTTTATATATTGACAAATCGATAATAGAAGATTTATTCTGAAATGATAAAAAAATAAAAACACTTTAAGGATACAGTTTATTTTTCTAAATTATATATTCGTTGCATAGGCACATTTAATTTTTAGATTCAGAGGGTTACCTCTATTGTAGCAATATTAACACAGGTAGATTATTATGAAACAAAAATCGATTTTTATTTCTGTCGTGGTTCCTGTGTATAATGAGGAACAACGCATTGAAAGTTTTTTGGGCGATGTCTTAACATTTTTTGATGCGTCGGATTTTACGCATGAGCTTATTATTGTTGATGATGGCAGTTATGACAATACGATATCTCTTGTGAAAACATTTTTGAAAGAACATCGAAACGGAGATCATCGCATCGTACAACTTCCGAAAAATCAAGGAAAGGGAGAGGCCATCCGACAGGGGATGCTTGCTGCAACAGGAGAATATATCTTTTTTATTGATGCCGATGGCTCTACATCAATACATGAAGTAAATAGCTTTATCCCTCAATTTGATGAAATGCATGAAGTATATATTGGTGTTCGCACTAAGAAACACAAGGCCCCGTTAAAAAGAAAATTTTTTGGTTATGGTTATATTTATCTTGCTAACTTTATTCTCAGCATGAACATATCAGATTTTACCTGCGGTTTTAAATGTTATCGTCGTGATGCTGCTCGTCGGATTTTTTCTCTCCAAACTATGAAGAATTGGAGCTTTGATGCTGAAAATCTTTTTATTGCAAAGAAAAACAACTTCCGTATCAAAGAGATTCCTGTCTACTGGAAGCATTGTGGTGGATCAAAGGTAAAGGTATTCCATAATGTTATAACATGCGGATTTGACCTTTTAAAGATACGGTGGAACAATTTCTGCGGCGTCTACCGATAATGATTGTACCGTTCTCCAATAAATTTTTTAACGTCATGAAATCCGTTCAATTATAAAAATCTCCTAAAGCCTATATTGAGGCATATCTACGATTAGTTCAAGTTTTGAAGCATAAAAAATTTATGAAAGTTATTGCTGTTATTCCGGCACGGTACGGGTCAACAAGATTTAAAGGAAAGCCACTTGCGATGATTTGTGGCAAACCAATGGTACAGTATGTCTATGAAAATGCTGTGAGATGCAAAATTGTAGATCGTGTTGTTGTTGCAACGGACGATGAAACAATTCAAAAAGTCGTAGAAGGCTTTGGAGGAGAAGTATTCATAACTAAAGCGACACACGAAACTGGTACCGATCGTGTTGCAGAAGTGGCTAGACATTATCAAGCCCAGTTTATCGTCAATTTGCAAGGTGATGAACCGCTGCTACCGCCAACGGCAATAGAAGATGCAGTGCTGCCTCTGCTTGAAGATAATAGGATTGTAATGTCAACATTGAAAACAAAGCTCCGTGATCAATGCGAAGCAACGAATCCAAATATTGTGAAGGTCGTAACTGATCATCATGGGTATGCTCTCTATTTTTCCCGGTCGCCTATCCCGTATCATTACGAAGATGCCGATCGTGTTGTATTTTTTCGTCATATCGGGCTGTATGTATATACCAGAGCATTTTTAATGACCTTTACGCAGTTGCCGCAGACAAAACTTGAAAAAGCCGAACGACTTGAGCAACTCAGGGCACTCGAACATGGATATAGAATACGAGTAGTCGAAACAGCTTATAGCCCAATCGGGGTTGATGTTCCCGAAGATATCGAACATGTCGAACGCATACTAAAGCAAAGGGCAAACCGCTAAAAATACAACCAAACATTAATAATACACTGACAAGAATAACATTTATGATCGATGTGCATGCAATAACTATAGGTAACTTCATTATCGGAGGCAACAATCCGCTGGTGTTAATTGCAGGACCATGCGTAATTGAAACTCCTGAAAAAACATTTGCCATCGCAGAAACATTGTGTTCGATCGCTCGTGATGCCGGGATGCCGTTGATTTTTAAAGCCTCCTATGATAAGGCAAATAGAACATCGTTGCAGGCGTTTCGTGGGCCAGGGATTAAAATTGGATTGCAGGTTCTTGCATCAATAAAAAAACAGTACGCAGTTCCCATTATATCTGATGTTCATTGTCGTACGGAAATTGATGCTGCAGCGGCTGTGCTCGATATAATACAAATCCCTGCGCTGCTCTGTCGACAGACAGACCTCATCATAGCGGCTGCTCGGACTGGGAAACCAATCAATGTGAAAAAAGGGCAATTTTTATCTCCGCGTGACATGTATCATGCTATCGAAAAAGTAACCAGTACGGGAAATCATGATGTCATGATAACTGAGCGGGGTACTACCTTTGGCTATGGCAATCTTGTCGTCGATATGCGTTCACTTGTCATTTTACGAGAATTCGGGTATCCTGTTATTTTTGATGCAACACATAGCGTACAGTTACCGGGAGGAATGAAAGCGGCATCAGGAGGAGAACGGAATTTTGTTCCTGCGCTTGCGCGTGCAGCAGTAGCCGTTGGAGTCGACGGGATTTTTATGGAGGTCCACAACAATCCAGATACTGCATTGTGCGATGGCCCTAATTCAGTAGCGCTCTCAATGCTGCCTGAGCTTCTCCACCAATTACGCTACCTTTCAGAACCTCCCCGAAAAAACGTTGATTAGGTTGAATAACCATATGGGGACAACAGGCGTTCTTGAACGAGCTCAACGAGTTTTTGATATTGAGGCAAACGCCATTTTACGGCTCAAGGAAAGAATCGACGAATCTTTCCTTAAGGCAGTTAATATAATCCTTGCATGCACTGGAAAAGTAATCGTGACAGGAATTGGAAAGTCAGGGCTTGTCTCTAAGAAAATAGCTTCGACATTCGCATGCTCGGGTACACCAGCATTTTTCCTCCATCCATCAGAAGGCATGCATGGCGATATAGGAATGCTTTCTCAAGAAGATGTCGTTCTTGCAATATCAAACAGTGGCGAAACTGAAGAGGTTGTAAAATTACTACCTTTAATTAAACGACGTGGTCTTCCGCTCATTGTTATGACAGGAAATATTCATTCCCTGCTTGCACGCAACGGAGATGTCGTGCTCAATATCGGTGTAGAGCAAGAGGCATGCTCTCTAAACCTGGTTCCAACCGCAAGCACAGCTGCAACTATGGCTATGGGTGATGCGCTCGCGATAGCGGTTCTTGAGCGTCGTGGGTTTAGCGAAACAGATTTTGCAATGTTGCATCCTGGAGGTGCGCTAGGCAAGAAACTTCTTTTGACGGTTGAGGATTTGATGCATGTCAAAGATGCCATTCCCATTGTCAAGGAAAATGATTCGATGAAAGTCATACTTATAGAAATGACGTCAAAGCGTCTAGGAGTAACAGCAGTCTGCGATGAGAACGGTGCGCTTACAGGAGTAATTACGGATGGAGATTTGCGACGTGCCCTTGAACGTATGCCGGATATTTTTGCAACAAAGGCATATCAGATTATGACAGCGGCACCGAAAACAATCGAAAAGACTGCTCTTGCAGCAACAGCGCTTCAAGTTATGGAAAAACACTCAATTACATCTCTCTTCATACTTGGTGATCAAATAAAACGGAATGTAATCGGTGTTATTCATCTCCATGACATACTTCGTGCAGGGGTTGTCTGAGATTTTATGCACCAATATACACTATGTAATTCATGGCCAAAGGAGGTAGTGGCTAAAGCAAGTCGTGTCCAGCTTCTTGTGCTTGATGTTGATGGCGTGCTTACCAATGGCAGTATAATTTATTCAGAACACGGGGAAAATTTAAAGGTATTTCATGCACAAGACGGGCACGGTATTAAACTTTTGTTGCGAGCAGGCATCCATGTTGCAATAATAACTGGAAGATCTTCTCCAGCAGTTACCGCACGTGCAGAAAATTTAGGAATTACTGATATCTATTTGCGTGCACTTAGAAAGATTGAAGCATACGAAGAGCTTTTGAGAAAAAAAGAATGCACCTATGACACCGTTTGCGTTGTTGGTGATGATCTTCCTGACATCCCTTTGTTGCAACGATGCGGACTGGCAATTGCGGTCCCAAACAGTGTTCCAGAAGTAAAGAGTTGTGTTGATTATATTACAACCCGTCAAGGTGGTGATGGTGCTGTTCGAGAAGTATGTGATTTAATCCTAAAGGCTCGTGGCTTGTGGCAACAGGTAACTGAACGATATTTTATGGAAAAAGCGTGATCCACTTTCGGCGTATCAGGCTCCTTTTGATTATTACTGCAATTGGTATTATCGCTACAGTTGTTATTATTGCGATACTTACAGAGCGACGGCAGCTCATTATAAAATCAGACCACAAGAGTCAAATGCACCAAACTGCTGCTGTTTCATTGAAGGAAGTTGCTTATAGTACTGTCAATAAAGAAAATTTTAAAGAATGGGATCTGCAAGCACGGACAGCACAATATTATAAAAATGAAAAAAGAGTAGTACTTGAAGATGTTGTTGTAAATTTATACCGTCCTGATGGATCTGTATATCACCTTCGTGGTGAAAAAGGAGAATATAATACAGAAACGAAAGATATTGCCATGTCTGGATCAATATATGGAAATCTGCCTGATAATACGACTGTTCAAGCAGAATCTTTTTATTACGACAACGCGCACCGAATTATCAAAACAGATTCACTTGTACGGATACAACGAAACGGTCTTCGGCTCGAAGGGGTTGGCATGATCGTGGAACTGGACAAAGAAAAATTAACGTTGCTTGGCAAAGTTAAAGCATCGGGGAACAAATGAATTATATAATAAAAGCATGGCTTATATTATTATTATGCTTTATACCGTACGGGTCGAACGCCGCTAACGTGACGGCTGTCACAGTTGGAATTTTACCGTTTGAGACGTTTGGTGCAGAAAAAACATCGACGATGGGGCATGAATGCGGCCAGTTAATAACACAGTTTTTAAGCCACACTCCCTCGATAGTAGTTATTCCTGAGCGTGATGTGAAGACAGTGATCAACAACAATGTCGTATCAGAACTCACGCCTGAACGTTTAAAGCATATTGCTAAATTGCTTAATGCAAATTTTTTGATTTTAGGGAGCATAACACGAATACGAGATGAAATTAGTATTGATGCGCAACTCTTTTATAATTTTCCGGGCGACAATTATTTTAAGACATATGCTGAAGGCACTGATCTGACGGTAGTTGCAAAGGACGTAGCTCGTAAGTTAGAGCAAGAAATACTTGATATGGCGGCCTTAGTGCAGCCTTCCCAACGATCAACCATTATTGTATCGAATATTCCAAAATCTTCTCCCGATGAAAAAAAACTTGCCTATGAAGAATATGTGGATCGGACACTCAGTGAGACACAGCATCAGGTTGCTGAGAAAGAAAAAGATGTTTCTAAAACCGGTGCCGGCGAGGAGCCTGAAGAGTCAGAATTAACACATAAAAATGCAATGGAAACGAAAAGTGAACGTATCACGCCTCCACATATTGCAGGGTCTGAACTTAAAGACAGCAAACAAACAGATACTACTATACAACAACGAGGATCTTTCCCACAAAGTTCTCCTGATAAAGATTCAAAAAAAGAGGCTGCAGCAATAGAAGGCGTAACACTGGATAAGCCTATCAATATTTCAGCAGATACACTTGAATATGATAACAAAAATAATAGTGCCGTTTTTCGAGGGAATGTTGTCGCACGTCAAAATGAGGTTGTGCTATTTGCCGATATGATCAGTGTTATTTATGCTCGGTCAGTTGAACATGAATCCGGACGAGGTCGTGTGCAACAATTGACGGCAGAGGGTAATGTTAAAGTAATCCAGGGCGAGCGAATTGCAACGGGACAAAAAATCGTTTTTTATAATGATGAACAGAAAATCGTTGCCACAGGAAACCCGCGAGTTTGGCAGGGTGACAACGTAATTACAGGGAATAAGATTACGGTTTATTTAAAAGAAGACAGAAGCGTTGTCGAAGGTACAATGCAGGAACGAGTGAGTGCAACAATTTTTCCAAAAGATAAAAGGAAACAAAACAAATAGTCAGGGGCTTACCCAAACAGAAAGTGATACATATAAGGGAAGGATTACATTAACAGGTGAATACATTACGTGCCGAAGGCTTGATTAAACAGTTCGGTAAAAAACGTGTCGTCGATAATATATCCATAGAATTATGCCAAGGTGAAGTAGTTGGATTACTAGGACCAAATGGAGCAGGGAAAACAACGACATTTTATATGATCGTTGGCTTGTATCACCCGGATAACGGTTCGGTTTTTTTAAACGGGAACAATATTACAGAACTTCCGATGTATGAACGTGCCCGGAGGGGCATTACGTATTTGCCGCAGGAAACGTCGATATTTAGAAAATTAACGGTTGAAGAGAATATCCTTGCGATTCTTGAAACGTTACCCATTTCACGTGAGCAAATGCTGCGGCGGCTGCCTTCCCATTTGCAGGAGCTCAATATTGCACATTTGGCAAAAAGAAAAGCATATTTTTTATCAGGGGGGGAACGCCGTCGCGTTGAAATTACGCGAGCGCTGGTTACTGCACCACATTTTATATTGTTTGACGAGCCTTTCACCGGTATCGATCCTATTGCCGTTCAGGATATTCAGCAGATTATTATGAAACTGACTGCACGAGGTATCGGTGTGTTGATATCAGATCATAATGTTCGAGAAACACTTAATATTTGCCATCGAGCATATATTGTTCATGATGGAAGAATTCTTGAGGAAGGAACACCGGAGCGGATTATTGAAAGTGACCGTGCGCGCAGCGTGTATTTAGGTGAAAATTTTTCTATGTAAAGTTCTATTATGGAATTGAAGCAGCAACTAAAACTTTCTCAACAACTTGTCATGACGCCTCAACTGCAGCAGGCAATAAAGCTGTTGCAATTATCTCGGCTTGAGCTATCTGACTTGATTATACAAGAGATCAACGAAAATCCTGTTCTTGAAGAGGCTGTTGAGCCGGATAATACCCAGCAGGAAACAACGGCATCTCAATCCGAGAATGTCGATATAGTTACAGAAAGGCCAGGGCAGGATATCGACTGGCAAGAATATATAGTACGAGCAATAGAACCGACACCAGGATATTTTTATGAACCTGAAGAACGTGAGGAACTTGGTCCTGTTATAACAAAGAAAGCAACATTTGCCGACCACCTACTCTGGCAACTCCATTTACATAATCTGAACGAGCAAGAGACAGAAATTGGGGAATATATTATCGGAAACCTTAATGCGGATGGATATCTCGCAATTGAACTTGAAGAAATTGCAGCAGACCTTAACGTTTCGCGAGATCTCGTTGCTGATGTACAGAAAAAAATCATGAAATTTGATCCTGTCGGCGTAGCTGCATCAAATCTTGAACAATGCCTAATCGCACAGCTTGAGGTGTTGCCTGGTGATACAACGCTGCCGCAACGTATCATTAAAGAATGCATGAGAGAATTGGAGCGTAAAAAATATCCGGTCATTGCGCGAATATTGAAAGTATCTCTACGGGAGGTGCTTAACGCCTGCGATATCATCGCACACCTTGAACCTAAACCGGGACGTACTTTTAGCGATAATGAAACACAATACATAACGCCCGATATTTTTGTATATAAAATAAACGATGAATATGTTGTAATGCTCAATGAAGACGGACAACCCAAGCTTAAAATCAACAATTTTTACAAACAAGTACTTTCTGGAAATGTTCAACCTAATGATAAGGCTCGTGATTATATTCAAGAAAAACTCAGATCAGCGGTATGGCTGATAAAGAGCGTATATCATCGGCGGACAACGATTATTAATGTGATGAAGAGCATTATAAAATTTCAAAGGGAATTTTTTGATAAAGGTATTGGGTATCTCAAGCCGCTGGTGCTCCGTGATGTTGCTGAGGATGTCGGAATGCATGAATCCAATATCAGTAGGATTACAACAAATAAATATGTGCTGACACCTCATGGTATTTTTGAACTCAAGTATTTTTTCAACAGCGGTTTGACCGCCGATGACGGCGAAACGATTGCATCAGAAAGTGTTAAAAACAAAATACGTGAACTTATTGCCGCAGAAAATCCATATAAGCCATTGAGTGATCAAGAAATTGTAAAAGCTCTAAAGCAACAGGGAATCAACATAGCACGTCGTACCGTTACGAAATACCGAGAGATGCTTGGCATCCTCTCATCATCAAAACGAAAAAGGCATATATAGTACGATCGCACTAAAGGAGATAATATGGACATTATCGTTACATTTCGACACATTCAACCTAATGATGCTCTCCGTTCTTATGCTGAAGAAAAAGCGTCCCGTATTGGAAAATATGTTAATAATGTAAGGGAAATACATGTTATTTTGACACTTGAAAAGCGGAGTTATGTTGCTGAGGTGATCGTTCATGTCAACAGAGCGAAAATTACTGCAAAAGAGGCAACTGAAGACAATATGTATGCCTCAATCGATTTGGTGATGGATAAAATTGAACGGCAAATAAAAAAATATAAAGATAAGATGACCGATCACAAGGAACACAGCCGAAAGGCGCTCCACAACGTCTTTGCTGTTACTGAAACAGGTAACAAAAGTGAGCGAACTGTTGTTCGAACAGAGACCGTATCCATAGCGACAATGACGGTTGATAATGCATTGCGCCATCTTGGTGAGCAGGAAGAAGATTTTTTTGTTTTTAAAAACCAAGATACAGATCAGGTGAATGTACTGTATCGCCGTCGTGACGGTGGAATCGGTCTTATTGAGCCGGCTCGTTCATAATTTTGGAATCTGAACAAGGAAGGCAGTGTATGAAAATTAGCGATCTGCTCCATGAGGATATGGTCATCGGAGAACTTCACGGTACTACGAAACAACAAGTTCTTGAGGAAATGGTGAAGTGTTTATCTGTGCGAACGCCAAAAATCGATACCGCTGATCTCCTAAAAGTGTTAATTGATCGAGAAAAACTGGGGAGTACTGGAATTGGGAACGGTATTGCGATACCACATGGAAAAATCGACGGCCTTAATGAAATATATTTGGTGTTTGGAAGAAGTAAACACGGCATACCATTTGATGCATTGGACAATAAACCGGTACATCTCATTTTTTTGCTTGTGGCACCTGCAAATTCAGCAGGTACACACTTAAAAGCCCTGGCCCGACTTTCACGGTTATTGAAAGATAAGCACTTTAGGGATCTGCTTTTGGAGATCCCCGATGAACATGGCCTCTACCAGGCAATTATCACAGAAGATGAAAAAATTATTGTATGATATGAGTCATCATTTGAAATGTTAGATATCGATGCAGCGAGCTTATAATTTAACGGTAGGCATGACGCTCCCATACGAATCTTCTCAATATGTATGTCAAAGGAAATTTCAATTGTCATTATTAGCGGCATTTCTGGATCGGGGAAAAGCACTGTTCTGAAGACCCTTGAAGATCTAGGGTTTTTCTGCATCGATAACTTACCGGTTCTCCTCCTCCCGACATTTATTGAACTCTGCAAAAGCTCCTCTAATGAAATATCACGTGTAGGCTTGGTGATCGATATTAGAGAGCGTACTTTTTTAAAGGAGTATCAACCAACGATTGCAAATCTTCGTGCATCAGGGCACCATATAGATATTATTTTTTTGGAATGTTCCAACGAAACTTTACTGCAGCGATTTAGCGAAACAAGACGTCAGCACCCCTTGCATAACGGAAAATCGATTCATGATGACATCGCACGTGAGCGGGATATGCTAACACACGTGCGGGCAAGCGCTGATAAAATAATTGACACATCACATTTGAATGTCCATGAATTACGCCAGTTGATTGAAGACTATTTCAAATGTATAGCCCGCCGCACTATGAGCATTACTTTTATGTCGTTCGGATATAAATTCGGCATTCCCCACGAAGCAGACATTGTCCAAGATGTTCGATTTCTACCCAACCCTTATTTTGTACCGGAGTTAAAAAGCCTTGATGGGCGTGATGTAAGAGTAAAAAACTACATTTGGGCCAGATATGAGAGCGAGCAGTTTATAAATCGTTTCATCGATATGCTTATGTTTCTGATCCCGTTATTTGAACGGGAGGGAAAGTCTTATCTTACTATTGCCATTGGATGCACTGGGGGGAGGCATCGTTCGGTTGCCATTGTAGACAAGCTTTTTGATGTTTTTTCGCAAAAACGACAAAACATTTTCACTGTGCACCGTGATCTTGATCGTATAGCATGAGCCGCTTTATAGACAGAAATATCTGCCTTTTTCACTTAATGCGGGAGAGTTAATATCATGATCGGAATCGTCCTTGTCGGCCATTGCCATCTTGCTCATGAGTTACATGAAATCGTAAAGCGCATTGTTGGAGATGTCAAAAATATTTGCTCAGTCAATATTGAGCCCAACGATCCGCCAGAAGAATCGATACGAAAAGTAGGAGCTGCAATCAAAAGCGTCGATGCAGGAAATGGCGTTTTAGTATTAACTGATATGTTTGGGGGAACCCCTTCTAATCTCAGTCTCTCTTTTCTTGCTGACAACAAGGTTGAAGTTCTGACCGGCATGAATTTACCGATGATCATACGGTTGGTGACGCATGGACGCGAGTCAAAAAGTTTGGCCGATGTTGCTCAAGAACTAAAGTTGTATGGACAACAAAACATTTGTATCGCTAGCGAGATACTTCATGCACATATGCAACAAAAATAATAATAAATATGGATCTAAAAAATCACATAAAGATGTGATCCAGATCCCTAACAGAAACATATGCGAAAACATCATTCTTCGATTATACCCAATGCTAGACGAGCATATTGAAACCATAATGCACATTGAGAAAGAATGTTTTAGCGATCCATGGACATATGGTATGTTGAAACAACAGGTTAATGATCCTTTCGGGATACAACGCGTCGCTATAATGCAACAAGTCGCACATGGTGCTGTTCTGTGCGGATACATATGCGGAATCGTTGTGAGTGATGAATGCACGATCTATAGGGTTGCATGTCAGCGAGAATTTCGAAAAAAAGGGGTTGCAACTGCACTAATTCATGACTTTATCAATAAAGCAATTCAACGAGGGGCACAGAGGTGTTATCTTGAAGTGGATGCTTCGAATAATATAGCTCAGTATTTATATCACCGCTATGGTTTTACCTGTGTGGGACGACGACATCGTTATTATCGTGAGACAGGGGAAGATGCATTAATTTTGTATAAAACCCTTGATCATGTTGACGCCATCTTTCAGAACTCAGACAACAGGATAAGGAGGCAATGAATTCTATACAACCGGTTATGACTCATGCGCAAATATGTGCTGTTGAAGAATGCGCACCGGGTATCTTTTTTTTTGCGATTACTGCACCCGATATTGCACATCGTGCAATGCCTGGCCAATTTATTATGGTGCACGTTCCTGGCGGCGGGACAGATCCTTTGCTACCACGACCATTCAGTATTTGCGGTACCGAAGGATCTTTGCTATATCTCTTGATAAAAGTTAAAGGAATTGGAACACAGCGCATTTCTAATCTTCAGGAAGGACAGTTCCTCCATATTATTGGTCCACTTGGCAATTATTTTGTGCTCCCAGATCGCAATACAAATGCAATACTTGTTGCTGGGGGCATCGGAATCGCACCTCTTTTATTCCTTGGAACATATCTTCAGCAGCACAGTAGCCCAAATAAATTCAAACTCCTTTATGGTATCCCCTCTGCAAAGGAAGCATCTGTTTTAGAACGATTTTCACATCTATTGTGCTATTGCGATATTGCGACCGAAGATGGAACTACAGGATTTCACGGTACAGTGGTAGACCTCCTCGATACGCATATAAGGAAGATCGCTTTTTCACAAACAAAAGATCTTTTCATATATGCATGCGGTCCCCGACCGATGCTGACCGCACTTGCTGCAATTACTCAAAACTATCATATAACTTGTCAAGCTTCATTTGAAACAAAAATGGCATGCGGCGTTGGCGCCTGTATGGGGTGCGTTATCAGTGACCGAAATGGTGTTTACAAAAGAATATGCGCTGACGGTCCGGTATTCCCACTGGACGACATGGTACAAGGAGTAGGCTTTCTAAAATGAGTGAACAGATACTCGACATGACTGTCATAATTGGAAAACTGGTATTGCGAAATCCTGTTATTATTGCATCAGGTGTTTTCGGTTATGGTCGGGAATACGACGGTCTTATTGATGTGGAACGCCTTGGCGCAATCATCACCAAGGGAATTTCACTGCGTCCTTCTTTAGGGAATCCCGGGCCGCGGATCGTGGAAACACCTTCTGGCATGCTCAATGCGATTGGACTTCACAATATAGGGTTTGATGCTTTTGTCAAAGAAAAGTTACCTTTACTTCGCCAGCTCAACGTGCCGGTTATTGTAAATTTTTACGGATCATCTGTTGAAGAATATGCAGAGCTTGCACGGAAATTAAACGAGTGCGATGGCATCTCAGGGCTTGAGGTCAATATTTCTTGTCCAAATATTCGTAATGGCGGAATTGCCTTTGGAATAGATGCTGATATGGCCGCAGCAGTTACCCGTGCAGTCCGAGGAGAAACAGCGTTACCACTTATCGTTAAATTATCGCCAAATGTTACCTCAATTGTTGATATTGCTTTGAGTGTGGTCAATGCGGGAGCCGATGCATTATCCCTTATCAATACTATAACCGGCATGGTCATTGATATCGAATCGCAGACGCCAGTACTGGGGAATATTACTGGAGGATTATCTGGACCAGCAATACGACCGATCGCTGTAAGAATGGTTTGGGAAGTCGCCCAGCATGTTGCTGTACCTATTATCGGAGTTGGCGGCATCATAACAGCTGATGATGCATTACAGTTCTTAATTGCCGGAGCAACGGCTATTCAAGTAGGTACCGGTATATTTGTGAACCCAAAAGCACCAGAGGAAATTATTACGGGTATTGCATCGTTTATGACACGACATCACTACGTACATATAACTGATATTATTGGGTCACTGCGAGTATCATCGAAAAGCGAGGACTCTGATGCAAGAGATAAGTGATGTTCTTAAAAGGCGGAAAAAAACACATACTATAAGTGTCGGCAACGTGTTAATCGGTGGGAATGCTCCGATCAGCGTTCAATCCATGACCAATACGGATCCACATAATGTGTATGCAACAGTTGGTCAAATTAAAAAGCTTGCTGGAGCAGGTTGCGATATTGTTCGTGTTGCGGTACCGGATGAGGCAACTGTCGAAGCAATGCGAAAGATTGTCAGAACTTCACCGATCCCGATTATTGCGGATATTCATTTTAATGACAAGCTTGCCATCAAAAGTATCGAAGCGGGGGTACACGGTATTCGCATTAATCCGGGAACAATTGGCGGAAAGAAGCGATTTGCTGATGTTCTGATGTGTGCAAAAGATTATGGTATTGCTGTCAGAATTGGTATCAATGCAGGTTCACTCGAAAAAGATATACTCCGTGCATATATGCATCCTAGCGCAGAAGCTTTGGTTGAAAGTGCGCTTCGGGCAGTCGAAGAAGCCGAGCGTTTGGGATGTATAAATATTAAATTATCTCTTAAATCATCAAATGTTTTAACAACAATTAAAGGATATCGATTGCTTTCTCGGAAAATTCGTTATCCACTCCATATCGGTATTACCGAGGCTGGAACCCTTATATCAGGGACAGTTAAATCGGCAGTCGGGCTAGGCATATTGCTTGCAGAAGGGATCGGCGATACCATGCGTGTGTCACTCGCTGCTGATCCTGTACACGAAGTGCGTGTCGCGTATGAAATATTACGATGCCTTGGGCTTAGGATCCGCGGACCCGAAATCATTGCATGTCCAACGTGCGGAAGGAAAAAAATCGATGTCGTCAGAATAGCTTCTGCGATTGAGCGGCGATGCTCACATGTCGATGTACCGATAAAAATAGCTGTTATGGGATGCGAAGTAAACGGTCCAGGTGAGGCAAAGGAAGCTGATATCGGTCTTGCAGGAAGTCTCAAAGGCGGCGTCATTTTCAAGAAGGGTATTATTGTCAAACGATGCACCCATGACAGAATGCTTAATGAATTCATGAATGAAATCAGAGCGTATTATCAGGGCGGGCATAGTTAAAATTGTAGAGAAGGGTACAAGTGATGCGATATTCACAATTTTTGATAACAACGCTTCGTGACAATCCTGCTGAGGCAGAGGTTATGAGCCATCGTTTAATGGTGCGTTCAGGAATGATCCGAAAACTAGCAGCCGGTATATATTCAGTATTACCGCTAGGGCAACGTGTTTTGCATAAAACCATCTCAATTATTCGTGAGGAAATGAATCGAGCTGGCGCTCTTGAGATTACCTTACCGATTGTTCAACCTGCGGAGCTTTGGCTCGAAAGTAAACGATGGAATGCTTACGGGAAAGAACTTTTGCGTTTTAAGGATAGGCATGACCGCAATTTCTGTCTTGGTCCGACTCATGAAGAGGTTATAACAGATCTCGTTCGAAACACAATTTCTTCTTACCGACAGCTCCCCCTCAATCTTTACCAAATACATACAAAATTCCGCGATGAAATTCGTCCTCGTTTTGGCGTTATGCGAGCACGGGAGTTCCTTATGAAAGATGCATACAGCTTTGATCGTGATGAAGAAAATGCAGAAAGAAGCTACCAAAAGATGTACCAAGCATATTGTGCAATTTTTACAAGACTTGGGCTCACGTTTCGAGCGGTTGAAGCTGATACTGGTCCGATCGGAGGGAGTTTCTCACATGAATTTATGGTCCTTGCCGAAACAGGAGAAGACACTATTGTATCGTGTACTGCATGTGACTATGCTGCTAATCTAGAAAAGGCAGAAATCGGTAATGAAGTGTTTGCTCGGAATACGACGTCAAAAAAAAGGATGCAACGGGTACATACACCCGGGAAAAAAACCGTTGAGGAAGTGAGTCGTTTTCTTGGCGTTCCACCGTCTACACTGATAAAAACACTTATTTTTGAAACGCCCGAAGGACCGATTGCGGCACTTGTCCGAGGTGATCATGATGTAAATGAGACAAAGCTCAAATCGATTCTGAAATGTGCAGAGATCTTTCTTGCCGATGAGGATCGGATTCAAGAGCTGACCAATGCACCACGAGGCTTTACCGGTCCTCTCGGGCTTTCTGGAATTCGGATAATAGCCGATAATGCACTTCGTTCAGGGACAGATTATGTCATCGGGGGGAACGAACAAGATGTGCATATTATGCATGTGTGTCCCGATATTGATTTTCATGTTGATATCTTCTGCGATATTCGATGCGCCCGTGACGGAGATCCATGTCGCCGGTGTGGAGCGAGGCTAAAGACATCTCGGGGCATTGAAGTTGGCCACATTTTTAAACTTGGAACCAAATACAGCGAAGCGATGCATGCAACATTTCTTGATGAAAAGGGAAGGGAGCTGCCGTTTGTCATGGGATGCTACGGGATCGGCGTCGGAAGGACCGTAGCCGCAGCAATCGAACAACTCCACGATGAGCATGGGATTATTTTCCCGCAATCGATAGCACCGTTTGATCTCGTGATTGTTCCGGTGAATTCTAAAGACGCCATACAAATGCGCATTGCTGAGGATCTCTACCACGAAGCACAACGTGCAGCCATTGATGTAATTTTGGACGACAGAGACGAACGACCGGGAAGCAAATTTGCAGACGCGGATTTAATCGGTATCCCTGTTCGGTTAACCGTTGGTAAATATGCTGTTTCCGATAAAAGTATCGATATCAAGGTGCGAAAAACAGGTGCTGTTCATAAGGTCACTGTTGATAATGCAATACCATTCGTAATACAACAACTGAACGCTGAACGTTTATGACGACATCCATCATTGTACGCGTAAACGATATCATCGATCAGATCATTTCCTATAATCCAGACGCCGATATCGATCTTATCCGAAAGGCATATGTCTTTTCAGCAAAAGCTCACCAAGGTCAAGTCCGACTGTCAGGCGAGCCGTATCTGAACCATCCCCTTGGTGTTGCAAAAATACTCGCAGATCTATCACTTGATGAATATACGGTGGCAACAGGATTATTGCATGATACGATCGAGGACACCATCGCAACCGTTGATGAAATCAGAACGCTGTTTGGCAAAGAAGTTGCTTTCCTTGTAGACGGCGTTACCAAGATAAGCAAGCTTCCAAGCCAAAGCAGAGAAGATCAGCAGGCAGAAAATTTCCGAAAAATGATACTTGCCATGTCAAGCGACATCCGCGTCATTCTCATAAAACTTGCCGATCGAATGAACAATATGCGTACTCTTCAATATGTTCCTGCGGAGCGACAACAGCGCATTGCCGAAGAGACATTATCGATATATGCTCCGCTTGCAAACCGGCTTGGATTATTTCAAATGAAACGGGAACTGGAAGATTTGTCTCTCCGTTATCTACATCCGGCAGCATATCAGGAAATTGAGAGGAATCTCGTTGTTACTGCAGAACAACGCGACCGGTATGTGCAAGAAGTTATCGGAATCATTCAAGAAAAACTCAATCAATTCGGTATTCAAGCAGTTGTGACCGGAAGGCCAAAGCATATGTATAGTATTTATACAAAAATGCTTAAACAGAATCTGAATTTTAACCAAATATACGATCTCACCGCATTCCGTATTATTGTACAGACACGACAAGAATGCTATGAAGTACTCGGGATCATTCATTCATTATGGAAACCCATCCCCGGCCGCTTCAAAGACTATATTTCACTCCCAAAAGCAAATATGTATCAGTCGCTGCACACTACAGTTGTCGGACCATACGGGCAACGGATAGAAATTCAAATTAGAACCGAAGAGATGGATAGAATCGCAAAAATTGGGATTGCTGCACACTGGAAATATAAAGAAGGGCGTCATATAGAGCAAAAGAGCGACTATCGATTTGCATGGTTGCAGCAGATTATTGAATCACAGGCTGAAGTCAAAGACTCCCATCAGCTGCTTGAAGCATTTAAGGTCGACGTTTTCCCTGATGAGGTATACGTATTTACCCCTGCCGGTGATGTCATTGAGTTGCCGAAAGGTTCTACACCGATAGATTTTGCCTATCGAATTCATACGGATATCGGACATCGGTGTATTGGGGCAAAGATCAATGGCACGATGGTACCTCTTCGATATGAGCTACAAAGCGGCGATGTTGTAGAAATATTGACGCAAGCACATCATGGTCCAAGCCGTGATTGGCTTAAGTTTGTAAAAACGACTCGAGCAAAAACAAAAATTCGGCAATGGATTAATCAGCAAGAACGGGAACGCGGTATCGCATTAGGGAAAGAAATCTGTGAAAAAGAGTTTAAAAAATACCGAATAAGCATTGCGTTACTTCAAAAGGATCAGGATCTTTTTAAACATTATGCTGTAGAAAACATCAGAACACTTGATGATCTCTATGCAGCGGTTGGACAGGGGAGAATTAGTGTTCGACAACTGGTGCACCGTTATCGGGTCCCCACACGGCAAGAGGGCGGAATTTCACGACCATCGCTCGAACCGCCAATTACACAGCGGGGGGAAGGAAGAGAAAAACAGGATACGGGAATTAGCATTGACGGCCTTGATAATATTTTGGTCAGATACGGGAAATGTTGCAATCCAATTTATGGCGATAGGATAAAAGGGTTTATCACTCGCGGTCGAGGGGTTACCGTACATACAGCAGACTGTCCATTTCTTACTTATGCAGATCAGGAGCGCATTATTGATGCGCAATGGGACGGTCGTAGCCGTCACGTTGCTACCGTTCCGCTCGAAGTCATCTGTGAGGATAAGAAAGGAATACTTGCAACGATAACTACTGTAATCGCGGCAGCCGAAATAAACATTGCCAATGCAACCGTTCGCACAACACCTGACAAGAAGGCAGTCAATGTATTTATGGTTGATGTTACGAGTTTAGAGCAGCTTGAAGCGGTAATTGCTGCAATCAAGAATGTCAAAGGCGTTCTTAAAGTAACTCGGCTGCATAATTAAAACTAAATGTGTCACCTAAAATCAGTAAGAAATGGTTGCTCACCAGTGAAATCAAATAGTCTCTTTTAAATACATGCTGCATATATTTTTCAAAAAATAACGGACGGTGAAAAATACGAATGCGGCAATTTCGACCTATTTTCAAAAAAGAGACATGCCTTATTATGTATTATCAGAGACCTTATGGAGCGTCGGCGTGCGTTTTGGTGGTTTTTGGACAAAGCCTGATCGAATGCACCGGGTACAAACGTAAGCGCGTTTTGTTGCACCGTTTGAAAAAATGCGAACCTTTTGCAGGTTAGGAAGCCACACCTTTTTAGTTTTGTTATGTGCATGGCTAATGTTAAAGCCCACCTGACGAGTTTTACCACATATACTGCATATTCGTGACATATGAAGTGTATCCTCCTTCCGCTGAAAATTGATAAGTTTATATCATAGCCATAAATAGTATGCAATAAAATTATGAGACAATGGTGAACAACGGGTAACCCCCATTGCAAAACATGCAAAGAAAAACGATATTCGGTTTAGCATTTGACAGTTGTTTATCTTTTTTTATAAGATAAAAAATGATGAGGCTATATAAAATGTTGCATATCGATTAAAATATTAGGCCAATGCGATATGAAAAACAAATTCCTTAAGAGCCTTATAGGCTTGACTGTACTTGCAGCTGGGGTTTTATTTTTTCATCCAACCATATGGGGGCAAACAACCCATGATGCTTTCTTGGATACCATATTTATATTTCCTGGTGATGCACGTTCAATAGAATATACCTTCGATGCAGCCTTTCCAGATCCTGAAAGCTCTCATATTGCTTTAATTGCTGCATTCGCGCCTGATTTTGAGATCCATCAGCTTTCAATAAACATTTCTCCACGAGGCGACATCGGTCCTGAGCTTGGATATGTGACAGGGGGTGTTTTTTTTTGTTTTACCAACGGTATGTTTAATTTTGTCGAGGTGCTCGACCCGAAATTTACCTATGGGTTTAACAGTACGCATTATTTAGTTAATGTGAACCCGTACTTCTCGTTGGGCATTCTTATATCTACAGCTACAACGAAGTTTTCCCATGTTGACTTCCCTGTTCCTATGACCTTAACCATAACTTTGTCACCATAACCTATATCTATTTCCCTGCGAGATAAGGATTTTTATGCTTAAACGTATCGGTGGCATTGCAACCTTTATTATCATTTTGATGTGCGGACATCCGGCATCAAATGCTGATACACCCTCAGAATCGAGTGGATGGACTATGTTCAGAGGCAGACCCGAACATACGGGGAAAACCAGTTTAATCGGTCCGCCGGAAGAATGTGAGTTAAAATGGCGATGGCGGGTTTATTACGATTCAGCGCCAATAAGCGCATCCCCTGTATTGTCATTAGATAATACGAATGTCTATTGTGCAACCGAGGGTGGCTATCTTGCCGCCCTCAATATGACACAGAACACAAGCTGGTTATATCCTGTTGACGGCCCAGTCCTTTCGACACCGGCAATTGATGCTCAGAGTAATATTCTTGCGATAACCCAAGACGGTTATATCTATTTATTGAGCGGTACAGGTGAATTGCAATGGAAATGTGATCTCGGTATCGGCATTATCTCATCGCCGGTTCTAAGTGGCACAACAGCGTATGTTGGAACAAATTCAAATGGACTTTTTGCAATCACGCTGAATCCCAATATGACGCGTTTTGTTGAAGATAGTAAGCGCCTGCTCAAATGGGACATCCTTTTGTGGTCATTTCTCACCCAGGGAGGAATAAGCTCGTCACCGACTTTTGCGGGCAATACCGTGTTTGTTGCCGGCGGAACAAAACTCTATGCATTGAATCCGGACGAAGCAATCGGTGATAATATGAGCGCACGGATAAAGTGGTTTTATGACGTCCACAGCAGCATTCAATCGTCTGCAGCAGTTTATAATGGTGTCGTATATATTGGTGATGATAACGGATATCTATATGCTTTCAGAGAAAACGTAGAATCAGGATCGCAGCGAGGCGAGATAATCTGGAAACGCAAACTAGGCGGTAGTGTCAGATCATCACCCGCAATCAATACCCCCGCGGCTGGGGAAACAGATACAAAGGAAGTAATTTATATTGGTTCAGACGACGGCAAAATATATGCAATCAGCGAGCAGGGTGATTTACTGTGGACATTTTCAACACTTGGTCCTGTACGGTCTTCGCCTGTTATCGATGGAAACGGCGATATTTACTTCGGCTCTGACGATGGCGCTATATATGCCCTGTACCCTGACGGTTCACTCAAATGGAAATATCAAACTGGGGGAAAGGTACGTTCCTCCCCGGCGATTGGTACCGATAACATGCTTTATGTTGGATCCGATGACGGCTTTTTATATTGTATTGGAAAAAGTACCCGAGAAAACAGGGAATACGAACTTACCGTCGATATATCATTGTCGCTAGCCTCAATCGAAAACGACGGAAATCCAACCACCATAGCTGCAAAAGTAAGCTCCACAACCGAAGGGAAAGATGTTCTCAGTCGCATTGCCTCCGTAACGATAGATCTGTCACGTCTAAATCTGATCGGTGTTTTATCCTCATCTGATCCACTATCCGGTCTGATTGACATCGGCACAATCGGAATAGAACAGATGGCGGACGACGGACTGTATGAAGATGATGTTGCCGGAGACGGGATTTTTACCTACGCTTTTGGTTTGACCGATGATCCAACGCTTATCGGGTGGGATGAAGGCATTTACACACATTATCCGGCACTCGGACCGGTCGGTGTTGGGCCTGTACCAATCATGGTAACGGTTACGGATTTATACGGCAACAAAACTAGTAAGCCATTTGCACTCGTTATCGACCAGAAGATGCGAGGCGTTCCTCCATTTGAAGATTCTCTGATAAGTCTCCTGAACAATCAATCACTTACTGTTTCATTTACCTCGGGAACCCCGAGCATATTAAGCATCACCCCGGCACAAGGCGCCCCGGGGCAACGGGTAAACATAACCATCGTAGGTAAAAATACAAATTTTACAAAGAACAGAACACGAATCGAAATCTTCAACAATGCTGGTATTGTCATCGCCTCTGCATTACCCGAAAATGATGATGTTGATGTTCTCAGCGACACATTGCTAAACGCTGTTTTGAGTATCACAAACAATGAGCAAATAAAAGGCGGCCTTGTCGGAAACTGGGATGTCACGGTGACAACCGAATTCCCCGAGGGAGGGGTTGAGGTAGTCATCGGGAAAAAGCTTTTTGCTATCGGCACGATTGTTTCAAACATCGGCACCGCAATGTACCGGAACGCTTTACTGCTGCCGGAAGAAGAGCAGACCTGCCAATTCAGGTTTGATATTATGGATGATCTCGGAGCACGACCCAAAGGTGCCCCTTTTTCGATCAACATCGGCTATCCCCGCACGATCACCATCGACCGGGCACGCAGTGGCGTATGGAACTACAATATTCAACTCAATGGCTGTACAACAATTCCATCATTTAAAATTATCACCCGAGGAGGAAATTTTGGCTACCTGACGGGACAGGTGCGTAACGGTATCAACGGCAATGGAATCGATAATGCAACCATCAGTGCTTTGACCGGGGAGCAGACCGATACGCCGGTTAATAAAACGATCTCATCTGGCGGCGGTTATTATTTACTCCCTCTGGCTGCCTCGGAAAAGACATATACGGTTGTTGCACGAAAAGGATCGCTTGTTGATGTGCACCGTGAAATAGCAATTACTGATGGCAAAGAAACTAATCTCAATTTTTCACTCAAACCAGAGATCGGGTGCCCGATTGCAGATCTTGCACAGCCGGACATGTTGCCTCTCTTCTATCACTACCGCGATAACATACTGGCACAGACCTCTGAAGGAAGACAGATGGTGACGCTTTATTACCGTTTTGCCTCTGAACTTCAATGTGTGCTCAATCAGCGCCCCGATCTTGCTCAACGGTTTTCATCATTGATCGAACATGCCGCACACGACCTTATATATAATGGGCAAAAATTTCGGCAAGAAACCATCCAGGAATTCCTCGTTGTTCTTTCAGATATTGCATTATACGGCAGCAATGAAATGCGACAGGAAATTGCCAATAATAGAAAAAGACTCGTGCTTATATTAAAAACATTAAAGGATAGGGGGCGGTAGTCGATATGTGATGTAGAACATGTAAACGATATAATTCGAGGGACCCCCTAATGATTGTCGATCCCATTGCTCATAGAAGACTCGATCGAGAATTGCAGGTACTGGTCGAAGAAGCAATTCAAATTTCAGACAAATTGAAAATAAGGAAACTTCTTGTTATTTGTGAAAGCCTCAGCCTGTGGAAAGCGATCCTGCCTCTCTATGCAACACATCAGTTTATTATTGTCGTAGCGTCAAAGCGTCTTGCAGAAAGTATTACCGTAGAGACTTTTTTCTGTGACTTTAGCGGTGTTTCGCGAAATGATCGCCTTAACTATGTTATCAGATCAGCAATCGAGACCGGAAAGATCAAGAAAGGAGAGCGAATACTATGTCTATATAGCAGAGCAGGATCTAAGCTTATCGATACAATCCGCATTGTGCGCATTGAAGAAATGTATGGGCCGATTTCCCCACGAGATCTCAAAAATATCGGAAAAAAGGTGTCAGTTGATCTGCTTTTTGCTGTTGTCAACCTCGCTGTTGAAATAGGACAGGAAGGGAGGGAGGGAACTCCGGTTGGAACGATATTTGTTGTCGGTGATGCTGATCGCGTGCTTGAACTGTCAAAACCAATGATTTTCAATCCGTTTCGCGGGTATGCTGAGGATGAGAGAAACATCTTCGATCCAAAAGTTCAGGAGAGCATTAAAGAGCTTGCTTTACTTGACGGTGCTTTTGTAATACGTGAAGATGGTGTTGTGCTTGCTGCAGGTATGTATTTACACGGGCCGGCAGAAAAAATTGCACCACTCAAAGGACTCGGTGCACGCCATGCAGCCGCAGCAGCAATTTCTCAGAGCACCAATGCAATTGCTATTACCGTCTCTGAGTCAACTGGTACCGTACGTATCTTCAGCGGAGGTAGACCCCTTAAGACCATACGTTCCTATCGGTTTCCGGCAAAACGGGTTAAGGCGTAAAAATGAATCTAATATGGATCGGGTTGCTTCAATATTTATGACGACGAGCCAAAAATCCCGCTCCGAACATTCCGGCATCATTACCGAGCGCAGCATAGTGGATTGTTAATTTTTCTTTAGAAACGTTGAATAACATTTTTTTTGTCATTTTGGAAAGATGATCATGCACAAGGCGCAGGGCAGTGCCCACCCCGCCGCCGATTATGAAATGATGAATATCAAGTAAATTATTAACATTTGACATGCCAATAGCAAGAAATGTTGCGCATTGCCGTAAAATTTCAAGGCAGGTGCTATCACCTGCACATGCTGCATGGTATACATGTTCCGGAGTAACCTCATCGAAACCGGTTCCCACTTGATAGAGCAAGGCTGATGATGCGCCACTGAGAAGAGCCTGACGTGCAGAGCGAATGATAGCGCTTCCGGATGCCTCAGCTTCAAGACATCCCACCTTCCCGCATGAGCACAGAGAACCGTTTGGATTAACAATTATATGGCCAAATTCTCCCGCCTTTCCTTGCTCACCGGTCCATAATTTTTTGTCAAGAATGATGCCGGAACCAATCCCGGTTCCGATGGTATATAGCAGAAAATTATCGAGGTCTTTTCCTTCACCAACCCATAGTTCTCCAAGCGCAGCACAGTTGGCATCATTTTCAAGGAATACTGAGGTATTGAAACGATTATAGGCAAGATCAAAGACCTTCACGCCCTGCAGGAACGGTAGATTTGGCGATTCAAGCACGGTAGTTCGTTCAAAATCAAGAATACCCGCAATTCCAATGCCAATAGGGGGAGTGGGATCGAGATCCGGGCAAAGTTGCTGCACGGCGGTTACGAGTGCATCAAGAAAATGATCAATACTTCTTTTGCGGGGGGTAGGAATCGAGAGCTTTCGGTGCAAAACTCCATCAGCATTAAACAGCCCGGCTTTGATCACTGTGCCGCCGATATCAATGCCGATATAAAAATCTTGCTTCATTACAATGTCACAACACTATCTTTGTATTATTTAATAACACACAAGTTATCCAAAAGCATAGTATATTGTCAAAAGTAACTAAGCTATATGCCAAGTGAAACAATACAAGTTTTTGATACGACAAAAAATTGCATGAGCTATTAATGCATGGTAAAATTTTGTAAAATTTAAATCCGATTTCAGAAAAATGGGTCAGAAACCATTGTATCTCGTTTCCCTTGATCTTGATGGCACTTCGGTTCGCTATGAGCCTCGGCTTGAAATGCATCCTGATGTTGTTTTATTTTTGGAGATGCTGCGCAACCGAGGGGTAGTGTGGGTAATGAACTCTGATCGATATACCGATACGATGGCGGATATAGCTGGTCTCCTTGAAATAGAACAAAAACCAATAGCCCTCCTCAGTTGTCAGCGGTTTATTCATTTTATGAATGGAGATGGAACTTATCAGCCACTTCATGAATGGAACAATGAGCAAATGAGACTTCATGCACAGCTCTGGCATATTATACAGCCAAGATTTCCAGCATGGAAAGCCATCATCGAGCGAGAATTTACTGTGCTCGAGTGTGTTGCAAACGATCTTGTCTTTGCATGTATGGCGCCTCCGGAACAAACGCCGCAATTAAGACAACGTTTACAAAAATTAATCCAAGATGTCCCTAACGCACAGGTTTCAGGCAACCATGATTGGAGCTTTATATTGCATGCATCATTTTCAAAGGCTCGGGTACTGCAACGGTGTGCTGCGCTGCTTGGCATTCCACGCGAGCGGATTATTGCAATTGGCGACGGCATTAATGACATTTCTATGCTGAACGGATCAGTAGCACAATGTGTAGGGTGTCCTTCGAACGCATCGCCTGAAGTAATCGCCGCAGTTAAGGAAGCCGGAGGCATTGTTGCCGATGCTGCGGAGGCCGAAGGTACAATTTCGGTGCTGCGGCATTATCTAAAATCGGTAATAACATTATGAAAATACTTTTTCAATCCGGTGAAGTGCTTTTTCTACGTTTTCACGAGAATTAAATGCGCTGATGCGAATATATTGCTCTCCACATCGCCCAAAGCCAGCGCCCGGTGTACAGACAACCCCTGCCTTGTGTAAAAGAAGATCAAAAAATTCCCATGAATCGCAACCAGTTTTAACCCAGACATAAGGGGCGTTCTTACCCCCTGTGCAGTGAAAGCCCAATCGCATCATTGTGTGAAGGATAAGTGCAGCATTTTGTAAATAATAGTCAGTTAATTCTCGCGTCTGACGTCTTCCTTCATCACTGTAGACAGCTTCTGCAGCGCGTTGTACAGGATAAGAAACGCCGTTGAATTTTGTACTCTGGCGACGAAACCAAAGTTGATGTAATGCAATACGTTTTCCTGTTGGGGTAAATGCACGGCATTTTTTAGGAATGACAGTAAATGCGCATCGGGTACCCGTGAACCCAGCATTTTTTGAAAAACTTCGGAACTCCACTGCAACCTCATCTGCTCCGGGTATTTCAAATATACTGTGAGGAAGATCAGGGTCCCGGATGAAGCTTTCATAGGCTGCATCAAAAAGAATCAGTGCATTATGTTCATGCGCATAGGTGATCCAGGTTTGAAGCTGGCTGCGGGTTGCCGTTGCACCGGTTGGATTATTAGGAAAGCAAAGATATATAAGGTCAACCGGGGTGTCAGGAATCGCGGGTACAAAGCCGTTTTCCTCGGTTGATTCAAGATACACAATACCATGATATCTTCCGCCGGAACAGATACCGGTTCTGCCAGCCATGACGTTGGTATCAACATATACGGGATAGACCGGATCAGGTATTGCAATAGAAATGGATTGTGCAAAAAGCTCTTGAAAATTCCCGGTATCACATTTAGATCCATCGCTTATAAAGATTTCATCAGGGTCGATTGAAACACCGCGCTCCTGATAATCAAAGCGAGCTATTTTCTCCCGAAGAAAAAGATAACCCTGTTCAGGACCGTAACCGTGAAAAGTTGCGTCTGAAGCCATTTCATCAACAGCATGGTGGAATGCCTCGATGCAGGCAGGAGGGAGTGCCCGTGTGACATCACCGATGCCAAGACGAATGATTTCCTTATCAGGATGTGCTTGGACATATGCATTAATGCGCTGGGCAATGTCGGAAAAAAGATAGGAAGCTTGAAGTTTTAGAAAGTGTTCATTAATAACAATCATGGCAACCCCATATGTAATTTATTTTTATGGGAAAACATCCATAACAAATACAATGGAATATGTCAAAAAAAATGCATTAGGAAATCACTGCCTTGACACTCTGAACCCTTTCTGATACCTTGATAATTTATTGCATGATATTATCAACCAAAAGGAGATGTCTATGGAATTGATGGAGGCAATTCTCGGTAGACGAAGCATTAGATCATACCGCCCCGATCCTGTCCCCGAGGATGTTCTTCTTTATATTCTTGAGGCTGCACGATGGGCGCCGTCATGGGCAAACACCCAATGCTGGGAGTTTATCATCGTTCGTGACGCAGCAATTAAAAACAGACTTGCGCAGACCCTTCCTGAAAAAAACCCTGCACGATCTGCATGCACTCAAGCGCCAATTATTATTGTTGCGTGCGGTCGTAAAGGATTAGCAGGTTTTTTCAAAAATCAGCCGGTGACAGATAAAGGTGACTGGCTAATGTTTGACGTTGCACTCGCCCTGCAAAATTTAACTCTCGCGGCGTATGAAAAGGGTCTTGGTACGGTACATGTGGGTTTTTTTGACTCACGTCAGGTGGAAGCGATTCTTCAGGTTCCGCCTGATATAACGGTCGTTGAGTTGATGCCGGTTGGCTATCCCGAAGGGTACCCTCACCAGACGGCGAGAAAGCCTATTATGTCGTATGTTTTTTATGAAACTTACGGCCAACATGAGCTCTCTTAATTATGGGACTGTTGATCGTTTTTGAGGGTATTGAAGGATGCGGCAAAACAACCCAGATACAACTTCTTGCCGATGATCTGAAACGTCGGCATATATCGGTCACTGTCACCCGCGAGCCTGGGGGAACGACGATTGGAGAAGAGATCCGCTCAATATTCCTTCGATGTGAAAACCGGGATATATTGCCTATAACAGAGCTTGCGCTCATTACCGCTGCACGGGCTCAACACATCCATCAGGTTATCAAACCAGCACTCAATGCAGGACATGTCGTTTTGTGCGATCGTTTTATCGATGCGACACGAGTTTATCAAGGCTATGCCGGAGGAGTGCCGTGTGACATCATAGAACAAAGTCATATGCTTTTTTGTGAAGGAATGCAACCGGATCTCACGATACTTCTTGATTGTCCAGCATCGATTGGCCTCGATCGGTCACGGACAAGAAATAATGAATGTGGCATAGCATTGCGTGAGGGGAGGTTTGAAGAAAAAAACATTTCATTTCATGAGTTGGTGCGACAAGGATATCTCAGACTTGCAGCGGAAGAACCGCAACGCTTTGTTACAGTCGATGCCACTGCTCCTGTTACAACAGTATATAGCATATTGCTCGATTCAGTAGTGCAACGTTTACAGGAGAATGGCTATGCCGTTTAGCGAGATTTTCGGCCATGAACAGGCGATTAGTCTTTTGAGACAGATGATTCGCTCTGCGACCATCCCGCATGCCTTTATTTTTTATGGTGCCTCAGGCATTGGGAAGAAGACATCAGCTTTTGCATTTGCAAAAGCATTGAACTGCCCAAACATGCTCGACGATTTTTGCAGCATTTGTACCGCATGTTGCAAAATCGAACAGCGTGTGCATCCGGATATCTTATATCTTGAACCTTTTGAAAACAAAAACACGATTGGCATCGATCAGCTCAGAGAAATGCAGGAACAAATTGCCTATCGTCCTTTTGAAGGCATGTGGAAAGTTGTTATTATTGATAATGCCGACCGACTCCAGACAGAAGCTGCCAACAGCCTACTCAAAACTCTCGAAGAGCCACCTGATAATACGGTCATAGTGTTAATTGCAACAAGTATTGCAGGCATGCTTCCAACCATCTTATCACGTTGTCAGCAGATTCGTTTTTTGCCGCTCACATCTGAAACGATCGTTGACTATCTCTGCTCACGCGTTGATGCATGCCCCGAGGATGCAACAATAATAGCTCAATATGCACATGGAAGCATTGAACGTGCACTAATGTTGTTTGATGAGGAATTTATCAATCAGCGCAACAAGTTCATTGCAATGCTTTCTCAGGAAACTGTGCTGCAACCTGGTGCATCAAATGACCTCATAGGAAAAATCTCAAAAGAACGGCAGGAGGCATTCGCTCTGCTTGATCTTCTTGAATTATGGTATCGGGATCTCCTGCTGATCAAATTCGGCATGGGAGAGAGCAAACTTTTGTATAACCGTGACCACATCAATTCACTTTTAAAAGCCGAACAGCATGAAACAGTAGCAGGTATTATCGCAAAAATAAGACGGATTCACACTGTACAGAATACATGGAATACAAATCCTGATATACAGCTTGCTCTTGAAAGCATTTTGCTGCAACGCGAAGTCATTCATCATGCCGTAGCGATATAAAGGGATAACAGCATATTGAAGAACAGGCCAGAAAATTATGGAGTTTAGTATGTCGAGAATCGTCGGCGTCAAGCTCAGAAAAAGATCATTTCCAATAAATGCAGATACCGGTGATCTTGATGTTCAGGAAAACGACAAAGTTGTTGTGGATGTTGATGGCGTACCGACGCTAGGCACCGTGGTACCGCCGATTCGTTACAAGTGCCTCATCAAACAATGTTCCCAAAACTATATAAAGATACTTCGGAAGGCAGAAGAAACTGACGTGCGTCAAGAGGAATTGAACATCAGGATGGAGCGTGATTACTTCCAAGCATGTTTACGTAAAATAAAAGAGCAGCAGCTTGATATGAAGCTTGTTGACGTTTCTATAGAGCCTGATGGCAGCAAAGTTATCTTCTTTTTTGTCGCCGAAAACAGAGTTGATTTCAGACAGTTGGTTAAGGAGCTCGCATCAGAATTGAGAACCAGAATTGAGATGCGGCAGATCGGTGCACGTACTGAGGCACAGCGGCTTGGAGGGCTTGGATGCTGCGGTCGGGAGCTCTGCTGCAGTTCGTTCCTTCGTAAATTTTATCCAATAACGGTGCGCATGACAAAGGAGCAGGGGCTTCCGCTCGATCCCGAGAAGATATCCGGCTTATGTGGCCGACTGATGTGCTGTCTCTCGTATGAATACGATATGTATATTGAATGTCTGGAAGGTCTCCCGAAAATCGGGAAAAAAATTATGACGCAGCACGGCATTGGTAAAATAAAGCAGATTAACGTTATTTCACGAAAAATTTCGATCGAACTCGAAGATGGTATTGTGGTTGATCTCAGTATTGATGATTTTCATCCCGACATGCTTGTACCGACAGATGCAAAACAATAATCGTAAAAAAGTATTCATAACGAGGTTCCAATGCAATCGAAATTTTATATAACAACGCCCATCTATTATGTAAACGATCTGCCACATATCGGCCATGCATATACAACGATTGCGGCTGATGTTCTTGCTCGATACAAACGTATGGCAGGCTATACGGTTTTTTTTCTGACCGGGACCGATGAGCACGGGCTTAAGGTTGAACAAGCTGCACGCGATGTTGGCGAAACACCCCTGCAGCTTGCCAATCGGGTAGTGAAGCGTTTTCAAACCCTCTGGAATGAACTCAACATATCTCATGATGATTTTATCAGAACTACTGAACCGCGACATGCGGAAACTGTATGCCGCTTTTTCCAAAAAATTGAGGCAAACGGAGATATTTATATCGGCTCCTATGAGGATTGGTATTGCGTGCCGTGCGAAAGTTTTTGGACGGAAATGCAGCTCGAAAACGGTACCTGTCCTGATTGTCACCGACCTGTTGAAAAGGTTCGCGAGGAAAGCTATTTTTTTAGACTTTCACGCTATCAGGAGCCGCTTCTTGCCTATTATCGCGAAAATCCTGAATTTATCCAACCGGCATCACGGTATAATGAAATCGTCAATTTTGTTCGTCAAGGACTTCGTGATTTAAGCATAAGTCGAACAAGCTTTTCATGGGGTATCCCGGTTCCCGGCACAAGTCACCATATTTTTTATGTATGGTTTGACGCATTGCTCAATTATATTTCAGCACTCGATTACAGTACCGGTGGTGAACGTTTTACAACTTTATGGCCTGCAGATGTCCATATTATCGGAAAGGATATTGTACGTTTTCACGCAGTTTACTGGCCCGCTTTCCTTATGTCAGCAGGTCTTCCACTGCCCCGAAAAGTATTCGCTCATGGGTGGTGGACCATTGAAGGGAAAAAAATGTCGAAATCACTTGGTAACGTTGTTGATCCATTGTATCTATCCCGGCAATACGGCGTCGATGCGCTGCGATATTTTTTGCTCCGCGAGGTACCATTTGGTCTTGACGGCGATTATTCACACAACGCCATTATCGGAAGAATAAACAGCGATCTCGCAAATGACCTTGGCAATTTGCTGAGCAGAACAATCGGCATGTTACATAAATACCACGGCGGAACGCTTAAAGAGACATCAACGGGAGGAGGGCGAGAGACAATGCTCCGGCAGCATATAGCAAAAGTCGTGAAAGATGTTGATGCTGCACTTGAGGAACTTGCCTTTCACCGGGCACTCTTTTCTATATGGGAGTACATCGGCATGGTGAATAAATATATTGATGAATCAGCGCCATGGATACTGGTAAAGGACAGAACTAAGGAGCATGAACTCGCAACCGTTCTTGCACACTGTGTTGTTGCTCTGAGAAAAATTGCGGTGCTCATAGCCCCCTTCATGCCGAACTCCGCTCAAACCATGTGGCAGGCGCTCGCCGGTGAAGGGTCTATTTTCGAGCAAAAAATGCAGGATGTCGTCCTCTGGGACAGCATGCCACAGGGAACTAGGATTGAAAAAATTCCAGCCCTCTTTCCCAGAATTCAAAACGACGGCGGGGTATGAGAAGCAGCAATATCAATATCCCCAATATTATTACTATCGCGAGAATTATTATTGCCCCAATAATTGTCATTTTTCTTTTAAGTGCTCCCGGGAAAATGCTCAGTCTTTGCGGTGCGATTGTTTTTGCACTTGCTTCAATTACCGATTTTCTTGACGGCTATATTGCACGGAGAATGAACAGCATCACAACACTTGGAAAATTTCTTGATCCGCTTGCAGATAAACTTCTTGTTGGAACAGCGCTTATCATGATGATTCATCTCCAACGGGTGCCACCGTGGATAGTGGCGTTAATTGTAGGAAGAGAAATTTTTATTACTGGTCTTCGTGTCGTTGCAATTAGGGAACATATCCTGATTGAAACGATACATGAAGCAAAATACAAAACAGCGCTGCAGATCGTTGCGGTTATATGCCTGATAATTCACTACGAATACAGGTTTGAATTCGGCACGGTACGGTGTTCGGTAAATTTTCATGATCTCGGCATGGTAGTTCTTATAATCGCACTCATAATCACGCTATGGACAGGTGCTGTCTATACCCTTCACTTCATAAAAAAGACAACCACGCTTTTCCCCTCCGGGTAAATCGGGCAATAAGATATTTATTCCGTAGTTTCGATAGGTTCGTAATTTTTCTGATTGACAAGTATGCGGTTGTGGATATAATGCATTTGCATGCCGGGCGGGAATAACTCAGTGGTAGAGTACGACCTTGCCAAGGTCGGAGTCGCGGGTTCAAATCCCGTTTCCCGCTCCATTTTTTTGGCGGCGTAGCCAAGTGGTAAGGCAGAGGTCTGCAAAACCTTTATACACCGGTTCGAATCCGGTCGCCGCCTCCATAGTCTTCCATACCGATATGTCTATTTCATGACGTCCTATCAGTCTCATCCCCACACATATCGCATTGAATGAGTTTTTCTGTCCTATACCAGCACCATCGCGGATCGGCTATGCCTTCAAGGCATAGCATTCTTCGACGCGATCCACGCTGATGTTCATCACTTTTAACATGAATCAGAACACCCTTATCGCATGAGTAGCATTGTACAAACTGAAACGGCAGCAGAGAACCGGTTCGCTGCGCAATGCGCGCCTTGCAATCAGTCCACGAACAAGGTTCCCCACGTTGTAAAACCTCTATAGATCGAATATGTTCAATGATGATAAGCCCATGACGGACTGAAAAGGTCCCGACAAAATGGAGTGAATCCCCACGTGCGAAACGCCATCGTTTCTGCTGGAAATGAGTAATTGGCACATAGAGAATATCGTGAAAGATATCTTTATCAATGCAACTATCATGAAAGTTGAGCAAATAGCCGTCAAAAGTAATGGATAATTTTTTCCTCGTTTGGATGAGGCTGTATCGAGGTTTAACCGAATTGACGGTTCCCAAACACGATACCAATTTACCGTTACGTTCATGTATCCATGATTCAAATGCTTTTAATTCTTTCATAAAGTGGTTAAATTCTTGTTCACCCATCATAACTTCAGGCCGCTTGATAACCTTGACATCGTAGAAGTGTGGGCAACTGGTACATGCTTTGCCAACATGTTTAAACTTCCGATGACATCTTTTCCCATTTTCAAGTTTCCGACAGTGCCATTTGAACCATACACATCCATGGGGGTAACACTGTTTGATCTTGAGTACATGGTAAACAGATACGGAGCTATTAAACTGTCGATGTGCATCATGACCGCAGCGAAACACATCGCACCGTTTGTACTGGTTGATACGAGGGGCAGGCGGGGGGATATATGTTTCGAGTGCGCGAAGTAATGCTTTTTTCATAACAAATCACTTACGTATCAGTACATATGTTTATGTATACTGCAGCTACATTGAGAAGTCAAACCGCGCGCCATGCGGCAAAAACCGCTTGTCAGTCCGTAGTTTGCTGATTTATTATAACATTCTATAATAGATGCTCATTTGTGAGTACAGGCATTTTTTGATATGCATATCCTTTTTATTTATCCAAATCTGCATGCCCAGATAGGATTTAATTATGGGGTTGCAATCCTATCGGGAATCCTTAAACAGGATGGCCATACAACTTCTTTGCTCAACATCAACGAGCAGCTCGGTTATCCGTTCGATCTTGGACGGATTATGGACGATATCGCAAAGTGCAAGCCTGATGTGATCGCGTTTTCGCTTGTTACTCCGCAATTTCAATACGCTGAGAAAATAGCCAGTGAAATACGGAAGCACTACACCATTCCGATCATCTGCGGAGGAATTCACGCAACTGTAGCGACCGATGAAGTCATGGCAACAGGACTATTTGATGTTGTTTTTGTCGGCGAGGCCGATTATGCAATTAGAGAGTATATGCGTGTACTCGAGCACGGTGGAGATCTCGAAGCAGTTCCTAACATATGTTTTCGAAAAAACGGCTCTATTGTCAAAAATAGAGTCATGCCATTTGTTCCGCTTGAGACACTGCCACCCAAAGATTATGATATCTTTGACTTTCAAAAGATGATTGATGCAAAGAACGGCTGGGTTGGGCTTATGGCATCACGGGGCTGCCCCTTCAGGTGTACCTACTGTTTTAATCATCAGATTGTTGAGCGATACAGTAAAGACCTCGGTGTACCTGCTGCCCAGCTCGGTTATATACGCCATCATCCGCTGAGAGATCTTCTCGAAGAGATACGGTTTTTGTTATCCCGCTATAGAAATATCAAGATGTTTATTTTTGATGATGATTTGTTTACCTTCAACCGTGATTATGTGCTTGAATTCTGTAAAGAATATCCACGATTATCGAATATACCCTTTGTTGTAAACGCACACGTACAGGTTTTTGATGCGACCGTTGCACAGAGCCTCAAAAAAGCAAATTGTAGAATTGTAAAATTCGGTCTTGAAAGTGGCAGTGAACGTGTGCGTCGGGTTGTTATGAAACGAATGATGAAAAATGACACAATACGCCGTGCACTTTCAATTGCTGAAGATGCTGGGCTGCATTCATCTGTATTTGTCATGGTCGGATTACCGACCGAAACGCGCGATGAGGTACTGGAAACCATACAGCTCATTGCTGACACCAAGCCGGGACGATTTCGATGGACCGCATTTTATCCGTTTCCCGGTACCGTCGCATGGGAAATGAGTAAAAAGATGGGTTTTATTGATGAGAAGAAAATGAGTTCGTTAAGTAACTTTACCGACGATTCATGCCTTGATTTTGGCAGTGAACACAACTTATGGCTCGCTAAAGTTTTAAAAATATTTCCGTGGTACGTTAACGCACGGTCAGGATTTGCTTGCGCATCAACATATCAGCACCTTGTCCGGGATGTTGAAGCAATGAATGAGCAGCAATGGAGTAAGGCCAGTGCGCTCATTCGCGCACGTGATGCTGCGCACGCTCGCACTGCTGAAGCAGCAGGGCAACTTCACTATGCAATCCGCTATAATCCTTTTATGGCCGTGCGCAGTGACTGGAACGATGAGATGTAGCATCTCGGACAATCCGCGCCGTATACTTCTGCGTCTTCCGAACTGGGTCGGCGATCTAGTAATGTGTACCCCGGCACTGCGGAGCATCAGGCATCGCTATCCATCGGCACATATTAGTGCAATTGTAAAACCCTCTCTGACAAGTATTATCAAAAACTCGCCGTTTATCGATCAAATCATTGAGTATGAACCCAAAGGACGAGATCAAGGTATCTACCGCTATATTCGATTTATTATGACATTGCGAAAACAACATTTTGATATTGGCATAGCATTTACGAGTTCCTTTAGTTCAGCACAGCTTCTATTCCTTGCTGGTATTCCAATACGGGTCGGCTATGACAGAAATCTACGGGGATGGATGCTGACACATCGCAAAATGCCCCTGCGCAATCACGGTCGGATAGTACCGATGAATAAGGTTGATCTCGATCTTGGCCTATGTGAACTTCTCGGATGCACAGACCTAAATCCGCGTCCCGAACTTTATCCAGGGCCGCAGGCAATAGATGAGGCTGATAGGCTTTTGCAGCGTCACGGCATTAAACCTCATGATATCTTTATTGTGATAATTCCCGGTGCAACGTATGGTCCGTCAAAGTGCTGGAAACGCGAATATTTTGCACAGGTTGCCGATGCGCTCATAGATGAATATGATGCAAAGATTATTTTTGCCGCAGGCCCGGGTGAATTGCCGATCGTTCAAGATATTATACGCTTTATGAACCATAGGCCAATCGGTATTGACGATACCGTATTGCCACTTGATACGCTGATGGCATTGGTACAACGATGCACGATAATGATTACCAATGATACCGGACCGCGCCATTTTGCAGTTGCATTCGATAAGCCGGTTGTGGTTATTATGGGTTCAACTGATCCACGACATACGGATTGTAATCTAGAAAAGAGTGTGGTGCTACAGGAGCAGGTCCCGTGTGGGCCTTGTCATCTTCGACGATGCCCGATTGACCATCGGTGTATGGCGCTCATTACTCCCGACAGGGTTTTGGCTGCGGCGCGCAAAATGATTGAAGATTACTATAATTTTCCCGGTAGATCATGAAAAGGCTGCTTCAATACATTCGAACATTTTCACAGTCGCGTATCTGTGTCATCGGCGATCTTACTGCAGATATCTACATTTATGGAAAGCCGTATCGTCTTTCGCGGGAAGCACCGGTCGTCGTTATACGATACGATGGAGAATATTTAGTGCCCGGCGGAGCCGCAAACACGGTCAATAATTTGCTCGATTTGGGCGCCCATGTCTACCCGATCGGGATACTCGGTAACGATAAGCCGGGAACGCAACTGTTTTGTTTGCTCGGAGCCAAATGCCGTTATATGGATGGTGTGATGCTTGATCCAAACTACATGACCATCATGAAAACGAGGATTCTTGCAGGTGATGATAATACAACAAAGCAGCAGGTATTACGCGTGGATCGCGATCATACACAGCCGATAAGTTCTGATCTGCAGCACCACATTGTCTCGTACATCGAGCAAATACAGAACGATGTCGATGCCTTTATTGTTTCAGATTACGGCTATGGACTTTTTACGAAACGCATCCTTGCATGTCTAAAGAAAGTATCCCGAAATAAACTCCTCATTGTGGATTCACGCTATCATATGAGAGAGTTCAAAGGCGCAACCATTGTAACGCCGAATTTGGCAGAAGCCGAATATGTGACGGGAATAACCATAAGCGATACCCAAAGCCTTAACCGTGCAGGGGAACGACTTCTCAAAATCGTTAAGTCGCAGGCAGTGCTTATCACTATGGGGAATAAGGGCATGACGCTGTTTGAGCATGATAAAAAGCCTCTGCATATCCCCGTTGTTGGTAATGATACCATCTCGGACGTAACCGGTGCTGGTGATACGGTGGTAGCGCTCATGGCGCTCGCCTTAAGTGCTGGGGCAACATTTTCAGAAGCAGCACGGCTCGCCAATTATGCAGCTTCTATTGTGGTCATGAAACCAGGAACCGCGACGCTCACTCCCGAAGAACTTATTCAGGCTATCACCGCCGATCTTAAAGGATAGCATGTTCATGCCTGCAAAAAATAAAATCATAAAAGACCATGAAGAGCTTGCCAGAAGAATCAACGAGCTCAAGAAAAAGGGGCTCCGTATTGTGTTTACCAATGGTGGTTTTAACCTTCTCCATGTCGGCCATATACGGAGTTTGCGAGATGCAAAGCGCAGGGGAGATATTTTAGTTGTTGCAATAAACAGCGATAAATCGCTGCAGGGGAATAAGGGCATAGACTATCCGGTTATTTCCGAAGACGAACGAATGGAAATTCTTTCAGAACTTGAAAGCGTTGACTTTGTAACAGTCTTCTCAGAACCCACTGTTGATACCCTTCTAAAAAAAATAAAGCCTCATATACATGCCAAGGGAACTGACTATACTATCGAAACCGTTCCCGAGCGGGAGACTGTGCTCTCTTATGGTGGAGAGATTGCAATCGTTGGTGATCCTAAAACACACAGCTCATCATGGATTATTGAACGAATCAAAAATTTGTGAGGTGTCTGCGGCGATGTACGGCAAAAGTGTACCTTTTTGGCGATCAAAACGGCCGTTCGACATGTCCCGTGAAGAATGGGAATCGTTGTGCGATGGATGTGCGCGGTGTTGCCTCCACAAACTTGAGGACGAGCGAACCGGCACCATTCACTATACCTGTATTGTTTGCAGGTATCTTGATTGTGAGACGTGCCAATGTACCTGTTACCCGCAACGTACCAAGATCGTTCCCACATGCCTTCAACTGACCCCGGAAACATTCATGACAATACGTTTTTTGCCTGATACTTGTGCCTACCGTCTCATTGCAGAAGGAAAAGAACTCGCTTGGTGGCACCCACTCGTTTCAGGAACATCAGATACGGTTCACGAGGCAGGTATATCAATACGAGGAAAAGTTTTGTCCGAAGATTTTGTACATCCTTTGGATTGGGAGCGTATGATCATTGATTGGGTGCGATGAAATGATTCAGAACAGAAACCTCTCTCTTCTTGAGGAAAATACTGTGGTGCTTGTGGTCATTGATGTACAAGGGAATCTTGCAATGGCAATGCATGGTCGGGAACGACTTTTTGATAATCTCGTCAGGCTGATTACTGGAATACAGGTGTTTTCGATACCGATTCTTTGGACAGAACAGAATCCCAAAAAACTCGGCCCTACCATACCCTCTATAGCCCAGGCTATGCCAAATATGCTTCATCCGATTCCGAAGCTGAGTTTTAGCTGCTTTAGAGAAAAGGCATTTGCCGATGCACTTATTGCTACACAACGGTTCGATGTTGTTGTGGCGGGGATTGAAGCACATATTTGTGTATACCAAACGGCATTTGACCTTATGTCCGCAGGATACCGCGTCCATGTTATAGCCGATGGAGTAGCATCACGAACTCCGAAAAATTGCAGCCTTGCATTACAGTGTATGCGCGATGCTGGTGCTCGTTTAACCAGTGTTGAGATGCTCCTGTTCGAACTGCTCAAGACTGCCGACTCTGATCGGTTTAAGGAGATTGCGCGTATTGTGAAATAAGCTATTTCCTTCTATACTTCATAAGTAACCAATCGTCGAATCTAAGTTTAAGTACATTTATGACGGTACGAAAAAGAGGCATATGGAACATATTTATTGTTGTGATGATATTTCTTTTTTCCCCCTCATTATTTATAAACGGTTTTTATGCAAAAGAGATAGAGTATCCCCGTTCATGTTATAACGATAAAGAAATTGCAGCGCTTCGGGCATGGGAAAAAGAGTGGGCAGGGAAAAAAATAGATAGCAGCAACGCTTCGGCAGTTCGAGAATACCTCCCGGAAAGCTTCTACTTTCTTTTGACCGATACGAACACATGGGGAAGACACTGGTTTGTCATCGTTCCCTACCGCGAAATTGTTCCAACGCCAGGAACTATTGAGCTGACGAAAAAACATCATAGCTCATCGAAATTGGATACAGAATCAGGAGAACTTATCACCTACGTTGCCGGTGTTCCGTTTCCCAATACCACAGATCCGCTTGAGATGGCTCATAACTTCAGATGTAGGAATTTCGGTGATTCCTATCGGTCAAGCGAGTTTGGATACATTGTTGATGGCCAATTTCGTTATGATATGCGTCTTGAGATCAACAATAACCTTTGTTTTTTTTCGGGCCGCACCGATAAGCAACCGGTTCCGGAATTTCCAAAAAACCCAAAGGGGTTGTGGCGGGCATTCACGATGCTGCAAAAGCAGCCGCCGGAAGTCCGCAACATGCGGATACTCGAACTTCATTACAAGGACCGCCTCAAAGCGTACGATTCCTGGATTTGGAATCCGACAATTAGGAGGGTTAGACGGCGATCTACAACAGAGCGACAGGATGCGCAAGGGGGATCGGATTTTTGTGGATTTGATAATTTTGGATGGGACGGACCGATATCGCTCAATACCTACCGGTATATTGCCGCAAAAGAACTTTTGATGAGTCGTCATAATGGCTGCAAAAAACTCGACCATACAAGTGGCGATTGTTTCTGGAACGGCACCCAGAGAGAGCGGATTAGAGTTCATATTATCGAAGCGACTAGCAAAGAGGCGAATTTTTTATATAGCAAAATGATCTGGTATATCGATCCCGAGACGTGGCAGATTCTTTATTCTGAACGGTATGGCAGAGATGGAAAACTCTGGAAGGTGCTCGATCAAATTGGTTTTGTAACCGCAGGCTATAATAATATCGAAATTAATTCCTTTTGCGCAAGCCACATGGTTGATGTTCAGCGGATACATGCAACCCTAGGTTTTGTTGAATACGAATTTGGTGTAGATTTTCCCGACGGCATGTTTACAACAGAATACCTTCAAAAACACGGATATTAAAGGTCGCTCGACATGCGGGTTACGACGCGTCTGCTGTTATTAATCGGTTTTATAACCATCCTGTGTACAGGATGGGTCTTGTATGCAGGTTATAACTCACGAAGGCAGATTGAGCTCGTGTTAAACACTTATGTGAACAGTAAAAACACTGCCTTTGATCGCATCCTTAAACTTGAAGGGGTATCGTGTGAAACCTTTGTGTATGATTTTTCAGCACGCAACGGTATATGTTCATTTGTTAAACACCCTGATCCGGCTTGGGCACAACAATATCTGCTCGATATGCTTCCAAGTTTTCATGCAACCATAGTATGGATATACGATACAAACTTTTCCTGCATTTATACTGCATCCTCAAGCAATGAATACGAACAGTTGTCATTGCCGCTTACAAAATCCGAACTCCAGACACTCCTTGCCCAGCGGTATTTTCATCATTTTTTTGCTTTGACTTCTCATGGCCTGTTCGAGATACGTTCCGCGCCTATCCACCCGCAGACAGATATAGACCGTATTAGTTCCCCACAAGGGTTTATGTTCGTCGGTCGACACTGGAATCAACAGTATCTTGATGAGATCACCGCGCTTACTGAAAGTGAAGTTTCGATTCACCCTATAGAGCGGAACACACCGTTACCCGTGGCAACCTATAACTTTGAGCAGGGTGAAATACGTTTTTCGCGTGTTCTAAAAGCATGGGATAAAACGCCGATTGTCGAACTCAAAGTATCCAGTTCGGTTCCGGTACTTGCCCAACTTTATCGTGCCGAACGTATATTTGCGCTGCAGCTCCTTTTGTTTTTTTGCGTTATTGTGTTTACTCTTGTCATAACTCTAACGCTTTGGGTTCGAAATCCGCTTGCAACTCTTACCCGAAGTATGCGGCAGCAATCTCCCGAGCTTCTTAAGGGTATGGAACGCACGGGGCCTGAATACGCAACGCTTTCCCATTTGATCATCGATTTTTTTAAACAAAAGGAAGATCTTGCGAAAGAAGTCTTATATCGAGTACGTGCTCATGAGGAACTTGTTGCATTGAATAAAAAGCTTCAAGCCCGGGAAACAGAGTTGCAGGCGATCAACGAGCAGCTCATTGCCCAGCAGCAGATGATTAACGCTGCAAATCAAGAGCTTCGTGCTGCAAACCAGCAGCTTAAAGCCAGCCAACAAGACCTTATTAGAGCAAATAAGCTCATCGAAGAGATATTCGATGCATCAATCGACGGGTTTGTTTTTGCGGATTTAAACGGTACGATTATCAGGGCGAACAAGGCAATGCATGTAATGCTCGGCCTGAACCCAACTGGAATGATCGGCAAACATATATCTGAATATGTCCCTGCCGAGGAAACGTATAAAAGACGTTCCCTTGAATTTATGACGCAGCTCTCCCGGGACGGGATCGTAGAACATTTTGAAACAAAACTCCAAGGTGCCGACCGGACGGTTTTGGTAGAAATAAGCGCAGTTTATGTTATGGATGAAAACAATAGCCAACAAGGTGTGCTTTTGTGTTTTCGTGATATTACCGAACAAAAACGCCTCCAGGAGCGCCTTCAGCAGACTCAAAAGATGGAGGCGATCGGAACACTTGCTGGCGGTATTGCACATGATTTTAATAATATCCTCGCAGGCATTATGGGGTATACAGAACTAATGATGAATAATATCGACGGCTCATCGCCTTTCAGAAAAAATATAGAACAGATTTTAAAGTTATGCATCCGTGCTCGTGATCTTGTTCGACAGATTCTAACCTTTAGCAGAAAAATCGAAGAAGAAGAGTATGTGCCGGTGCGACTCAACGAGGTTATCAGCGATGTTATTAAGCTGCTGCGAGCTTCAATACCGACAACGATTGACATACGGGAACATCTTTGCAAAGAGAGTCTTGTTGTAAAAGCAAATCCTACGAGCATGCATCAGATGCTTATGAATCTTGCGACTAATGCAGCACATGCAATGAGCGAACATGGCGGCATATTAGAAATATCCCTTGATACCTGCGCCGTTGACGATGCATATATTCCGGGGCAATTTCAAATCCCACCAGGCGTCTATGCCCGGCTGCGGGTAGCTGACACCGGCATTGGTATTGCACCTGAACATATCAGCAGAATATTTGATCCGTTTTTTACAACCAAAGAGGTTGGTAAGGGGACCGGTATGGGGCTTGCGGTCGTATACGGCATTGTAAAAAATCACGGAGGCGATATTAACGTTACGAGTCAACTGGGAAAGGGATCGGTGTTTGAAATTCTTTTGCCGATAGTAGCCCAGCAGCCTGTTGACCAATCAGCACGGATACAAAAGGATCTACCGCGTGGTTCTGAGAAAATTCTCTTTGTCGATGATGAACTGGTGCTTGTTGAATTATGGCGTCAAATGCTCGAGGCACTCGGCTATACAGTATACGCATTTGACGACTGCAAGAAGGCGCTTGAATGTTTTATGCAGGATCCCTATCAATTTGATCTTGTTATCACCGATCAAACTATGCCAAAAATGACCGGCGATCAGCTTGCAAAACAAATTTTAAAAATCCGACCTGACGTACCCATTATCCTTTGCACCGGGTTCAGCGAGCGTATATCAGAAGACGCAGCGGCACAGATCGGCATCAGCGCATTACTCATCAAGCCGATCAGAGCTCCCGAAATAGCACAAACCATACGACGCGTCATCGAGCATACCACCAGCATGCAGTAATAACGAGCATTATCTGCTTCATCGCATCTCCTCATAGTCCATCGGCACCACAAATCTTATGTTGACCTATTCGATGCTGGTAATCGTAAGATCACCAAAGAAATAGGCATCTTCAACAATACCGGCGACCGGAATCAAGGCAGGGGACAGCCAACCACGGATACGTCCTGACCGAGCGTTGGTGATATCCCTTTCCATGGAAAGTATTACATAATGGCAGCAAGAGGGAAGGGGTGGTTTTTTGGATGGAGCAGAAAATGTTACCGTGACATATGAAGGTTTCTCTTTCATAATAACACAAGCACGAAGCACGCACCCTTCATATACTGGGCCGTATGCCTTATTTTGTAAATTACACAAGAAGCTGAGGAGATCGTCAACCTGATGATTTGGCAACCGATGGGTTGCAGAAAACGTTTTTACACCGTTTCTGATGAAATGATATGTGTACTGATCCAAGACGTAATCAAAGTTTATTATTTTGACATATGTCGTGCTCCCATGAGAAAACTCTTCCCGAAATGACAACGGTCGAAAACGCCGCGTGTCGGCATTGTATTCCATAATGCTTTCCATGAGTTCACGTCTGCTGCCGGCAAGTGTACGAAGTATGCCTTGGGTTTCGGCCTCAAAAGAAACACGCAGCCACTTCGGATGCGAAGCGAAACGAAGCACACCATGAGCTGCATTGCGGATCAGCCAAAAATCAATCTTGTAATTAATGACCGTCTCATTTGAAGGTGCAGTCAGTGTTCCGTTGTCGGCCGGCATATTTGAAAAAGGAACAACGGTCACTCCATAGGCATCAAAACATATAAAAAAGAGCAGAAGACCGAAAAAAATGGATTGCATATAATATGTTGAAAAAGCCATGAAATTACCGCCTATGAAATTTGACGCTCTGATGCTGGGAACGGTCGCAAGGGAGAATGAAATAAAATTTGCTGCCGTTCACGCCATTGCTCTGGACACCAATCGATCCTCCGTGTGCAGAAACAACCATTTTGCAGAAAGCAAGTCCGAGTCCTACAGAATACACACGGCCATCGCTTTTCGGATGAAATCGGGTGTATTTTTCAAAAATAGCATTTTGATACGCTTCTGGCACACCGGGACCAGCATCTTGGACAAAGAACTCGATATGCTTGTCATGGCTACTTTGACAACCAATGGTAATTGTTGCCCCATGAGGCGAATACTGAATAGCATTACTGAGAAGGTTCTGTAGGACCCGTAGCAATAAATCTCGATCACCCGCAATAGAAGGTATATCATATTCAGGATACTGCTCAATTAACGAAAGCTCCTTTGCCTTGCCAGAAACAAGAAGACGCGCAATAGCTTCTTTGATAAGCTCACGAGGAGAAAGCGGCTCATAAATGAGTTGCAACTCGCCCTCTTCCATGCGTGCAATGTCGAGAAGGTTTGATACCATGCGTTGCATCGTATCACAGGCAGATTTTGCGGTCTCAATATAGGTAAGTGGTTCGCTATGAAGCATATAGGAAAGAATATCCAGATGAGCCACAATTTCAGAAAGCGGACCTTTGAGATCATGAATTAACATGTTGAAAAGTTCGGTACGAAGGTGCTCAAGTCGTGCAAGCTCTTTGTTTTGACGCTTCAGAACAGCATGACTCTTAGAAAGAGATGTTGCAAGTCGATTGTTATCGATTGCCGTAATGATATGACCGGCAAATGTTAGCAGTGTCTGACGATCCTCAGGGGTAAAACGATCGTCGCCGATTCTGTCGGTAACTGAAATAACACCGATAGCTTTTTTTCGGTTGATAATCGGAACAATATAAAACGCTTCGCCGCGGTAATGAGAAAATCGTCGAGGGATAACCTCATACATGGTCGCAAGATCCGTAGAAAGCGGTTTCTTGTTCCGAATAACCCAAGTAGAAGGTGTATTGTCTGAAAGTCGTTGTAGCATACCAACGATATCGGGATTAGTAGATGCAACAACCCTCAGTGAAGATCGGCCGGTGCGGAGCATAATCGAAGCCTTATCAACCCTCATACAAGATGCGATTTCACGAAGTATTGCATCAAGCTTTTTTTCAAATGGAAGCCGAATTTCGTTGATGATGGCTGTCATCCTGATCAGCACGTCACAAAGCATACACTGGTGTGACATTGCTTGTCCCCACTTTATCAAATGCACTCTTTCAAAAGAGCTTTTGCTTCTTCATTATGCGGATCAAGGCGTAACACCTCACGGAGAGGTCGCTCCGCAAAAACAACTTTATTGCGAGCGATATAGTTTTTTGCAATATACAATTTGGTCTGTATATCGCAATCATTATGACTTTCTGCCTCTATGAAATAGCGGAGGGCTTCATCTCTTTTCCCCAGATTTTCATACACAATCCCGAGTTTGCATAAAATATCGGCACGAGTAGGAACTAGTTCAAGAACACTCTTCAACAGTTTTTCTGCAATACTATATGCACCTTCGGCCATACAAAAATCGACGAGCTCAAGCTTTAGATTGAGAGGATCGGAGGTAATATTAAAAACTCGGGAAAACACAGAAATCGCTTTTGTATAGAGCTTTTTTTTCACAAGCAGTTTGCCCACGTTGAGGGCGCGATCATGGTTTCGGGGACTGATAGCCATAGCTTTAAGATAATACCGCAACGCATGGTCGAGTTCACCAATACGAAGGTAGAGGTCGCCAAGGGTGGTACATGCAATAACGTCAAAAGGGTTCATGGCAGTAGCATGTATCAGGCACGATTCCGCTTCGGCATATTCACCTTTTTGAACCAAATATGCAGCAAGCTCGCGGAGCGGACGACTTGATTTCTGGTTTGCAGTAACTGCGGTACGCGCTGCTTCAATTGCTGCATCGATATCGCCGCGTTCGGCAAAAATCGCCGCAGTTTTAAGTGCCTGTGCCATCGGCGATGGGTTGTTTGCCTTATCGATAATCTGTGGGATTTTTTCCTTAAAGAGATTGACGGTAATCGGCTTAAGAATATAGGCATCGATATCCGACTCGGCAGCCGAAGCAATAAGCTCCTTTTCAGCATGTCCGGAAATCATGATCACCGGCATATCACGAAGCTCCTTTTCTGATCTAATGATGGTCAAGAGATCCAGCCCTGTTATTCCAGGCATGTTGTTATCAAGTATCGCCAAATCATAGGCGCCCTGCCTAAGCGCCGTCAAAGCATCGTTTCCATTTGAAACATAATGAAATTTTTTTCCAAAACCTAAAATTCGCATAATGCTCCGAATGGCATTGAACATGGATTCAACATCATCAGCGATAAGAACACTCATGGTGGTGATATCGATCATAACGGTATCTGACAGAAAGAGTCGTTACCAGAAGCCTGTATTATGAAAGCACGCGTGGGAATATCCCTTGACCGCAATGAAATTTTCAAGTAAAGATTTTTCAGACAAACGCTACCAATCTGATTTTTCTTTCGTCAATAAAGGATATACGAAGATGAAACCTTTGCAACGGTTCTTTCTTTTCTTTCTTGCTGGATCGATAGTCTATGGGGGCATTATACTTGTTTTTGCTGTTATGCTTGACGGACGGGGTATCAGCCGCAGCGGCCCCATCATCTATCCTGCCGAACTTTTACCCATCATTCCAATTCTGTTATGGTCGTTATGTATAACCCTTAAGAATTGATCTATCAGGGAAAATCTCTTTTTGAAACGGCTTTATAATTCACTGTTTTAAGGGTTGTATGAGTCATCCTGAGATACACCAGGTATGACAAGCGCCCATGCATCAAAAAGACTATTATAGCGGAGAAGATAAACGGCACCGCTTGCAGTTTTGACCTTGAAGTATTTCAATTGCAGTTTTCCTGGCTCCTGACTTCCCTCATACCAACGATCTATTATATCGGTTACAACATGCTTCTGACCATTAACAACAAACGTCACAGGTCGCTCTGATCCCGTATATCCATCATAGGTAGTAACGGTGATGGTTTTAAGAATCATGCTGATTCTTCGAGAACGCGTTTGATATATCTGCCGGTATGTGAATGCTGCACCTGCGCAATTTCTTCGGGAGTTCCTGTAGCGACAATAGTTCCACCACAATCTCCTCCCTCAGGGCCGAGGTCGATGATATAATCCGCGCATTTAATAATGTCCAAATGGTGTTCGATCACGACAACGGTATTTCCTTTATCGACAAGTCTGTTTAGGACACGAAGCAGTACGGAAACATCATCAACATGCAACCCGGTTGTCGGTTCGTCAAGAATATACAACGTATGTCCCTTCGTACGACTTCCGAGTTCTCGTGCAAGCTTGATGCGCTGGGCTTCACCGCCGGATAATGTTGTTGCCTGTTGCCCGAGTTTTATATACTCTAGCCCAACTTCAACAAGTATTTGAAGTTGAGAGCGGATGCGGGGAATATTCTCAAAAAAAGCAAGCGCTTCACCAACACTCATGTCAAGAATATCGGCAATTGACCGACCACGATATGTTATTTCGATCGTCTCACGGTTGTAACGTTTTCCGCCACATACATCGCAGGTTACGTACATATCGGGCATAAAATGCATCGCAATCTTAACCAATCCATCCCCCTGACATGCTTCGCATCGCCCCCCCTTTACATTAAAACTAAACCTTCCTGCACGATACCCCCGTATTCGGGATTCGGGCAGTGCCGCAAAAAGTTCACGGATATGGTCAAATACACCGGTAAAGGTAGCAGGATTTGACCGCGGCGTGCGCCCGATCGGTAATTGATCAACATGTACCACAGCATGAATCAATTCGGTTCCGTAAAGTCTGGCGCTTCCCGAATAAGATGTTGTTGTGGGATAGAATTGCGACGCCAGTGCTCGGTATACCGTATCGATCATCAAGGTACTCTTGCCTGACCCGGAAACACCGGTCACACAAATAAGGAGACCAAGCGGGAATGCAACCGTTATGTGTTTCAAATTGTTTTCAGCCGCATCAGAGACGATGAGTCGGTGAGCACCGGGAACCCGCCGACGGTGTGGAAGAGGAATCTTCTTTTTGCCAGAAAGATAGCAACCGGTAACTGAAGCCGTTGCAGTTGCGATCTGAGACGGTGTTCCAGTAGCAACAACGTACCCACCAGATTCTCCGGCGTCAGGTCCCATATCGATAATATAATCTGCGCTTCGTATCATATATTCATCATGTTCTACGACAATAACTGTATTGCCTTGGTCGCGAAGCGTCTTTAAGGTGGTGACCAAGCGCTCGTTGTCGCGTGCATGGAGACCAATGCTCGGTTCATCAAGGACATACAGCACGCCGCTGAGAGAAGAACCGAGCTGTGTTGCAAGCCTGATACGATGTGCTTCACCACCCGACAAGGTCATGCCGAGACGATCGAGGGTAAGATAGGAAAGCCCAAGATGCACGAGAAATGCGAGCCGATTTCTGATCTCCTTTAATAGAGGTTCTGCGATAGCGGCTTTTCTGCCCGAAAAACAGAGTTGCAGAAAAAAGTCATAGGCAGTACTGATTGTCAAGGAACAAATATCGGCAATAGATTTGCCTTCAATTTTTATCGCCAAACTTTCTCGACGTAAACGCGCACCGCCGCACTCCGGGCATGGAAGGCGTCTCATGTACTGTGAAAGCTCCTCGCGAATTTTATCAGATTCTGTTTCTCGGTACTTTTTCAATAGATAGTTCAAAATCCCTTGAAACGGTCTGTGAATTGTCATAATGCCAGAACGGCCGTGGAATGTAATCGGTATCTTTGTGTCACCAGACCCATAGAGCAGGATAGATTGCACATGCGGTGGAAGCTGATAAAACGGTGTGTCGAGAGAAAAACCGAAATGCCGTGAAAGTGAGGTAATGACGTTTTTGATATACAATGATTCGGCGCCACCCCATGGAAACAATGCACCCTGGTTGAGTGAACGCGAGGGATCGGGAATGACAAGCTGCGGGTCAAATTCGTTACATGTGCCGAGCCCCAAACATGTAGGGCAGGCACCATAAGGGCTGTTGAACGAAAATGTACGCGGGCTGATTTCGGGATAGCTTACCTTACAATCTCTGCATGCAAGCCTTTCATTAAAATGCAATTCATCACCGCTTTCCAAAACAACTATAGCGTGGCCAGAACCAAACTGTAATGCAATTTGCAGAGAGTCGGCAAGCCGCCTTTCAATGCCCGCCTTAATAACGAGTCGGTCCACCACGACCTCGATGGTGTGCTGCCTGTTTTTGTCGAGATACAGGTCGTCAGAAATTTCGGCTAGCATACCATCGATACGTGCGCGGATAAAGCCCTCTTTCTGAAGGTAACGGAGCTCAGCCTTATGTTCCCCCTTTCTCTCCTGAATGACAGGAGAGAGCAGGATCATTTTTTCGCCTGCGGGAAGCGCCATAATTCGGTCTATCATCTCTTGAATTGTTTGCGATGTGATCTCTTTCCCGCATCGGTAACAAAAAGGTGTACCGACATGGGCATACAAAACTCTAAGAAAATCATAGATTTCCGTAATGGTTGCGACTGTAGACCGTGGATTATGTGAAACGGTTCTCTGTTCTATGGCGATGGCAGGTGATAGGCCATCGATTGCGTCAACATCAGGCTTTTGCATCTGTTCAAAAAAATGGCGGGTATAGGATGAAAGAGATTCGACATAGCGGCGCTGCCCTTCTGCATAAAGGGTATCAAAAGCAAGTGATGATTTGCCTGATCCACTTTTTCCGGTGATAACAACCAACGTATTTTTTGGAATACTAACATCGATGTTTTTAAGGTTATGAACCCGTGCGCCTTTAACCGTTATAAAGCGGGAGTCGGACATGTCCAGTATTCAGACTATGGAGTTGTGTTTTTTCGATGAAATGAGGAGGGAATTTGATACACGTGTTGTGCCATGGTGGCAGACGTAACGACATCAATATGAGCATAAGAAGACTGGCTATGTTTTATGTGGTTGCTGACAATTTGCACAGCCACAAATGCTCCTTGATGAACCTCGGCATTGATATGTGAAATTGTTCTTGAGAGAAGAGAAAACATGTTAATCTGTATAGCATAAAAAAGAAATAACGCCTATAAGAACATTGCATAGTTTCATGGATATGTGTGGGTGGATAATTATGGCAAATGTTTTGCATATTATGGAATATCGTTTAGAGCCAATAATTATACGATATTTGTGTTTGATATTATGAGTCTTCGCATCATCAATATCGGCAATGGCAAAGCACATAAAGAATATTCTGAAATTCCGATTGAAAGCAGCTCGCTCCCAGTTCTTCGAATAAAAACCGAGCAAGGATGGAAAACAATCGATTCCCTCTATTACCCTGAAAAAGAAGCAAAATGTTTAACAAAGGATGCTACGGAAAATATTATTTTGATCGGATGCGGGTCGGGTTATCTTGTAGAAGAACTTTTAAAAAAAAGTTTTCATAATGCACTGATAATTACGGCAAGTACCGTTATTAGGGATAAAATAGTAATGTTATTACAATATAATAGAATTGATAAATTAAATATTACTTTAATATGCTGCGACCATTTATCTGATATTGTTTTATATGAAATACGCATGTTTTTTGAAGCCTATCATGAAAGAAGCATTATTTCCCATCCTGGTGAATGCAGAGCGTTCCCGCACCTCTTCAATCCAGTACAAGCCTATATTGCGTGCCTTGAGAACGGTTTGAAGCAATTAAAAAAAGCATCTCTTAAAAAGATACTTTTCCCAATACAAAAAAAAATTTTAGAGCCTGATGTCCAAAATGAATTTTCTCATCGGGGAATACATGTTATTACGACGAACGCTTTTTCTGATAGTGCGCTTACGCCGAGCAAGGCTGTTGAAACCTTAGATGCTATTATGCCGGATATGGTGTTTTCACTCAACAACCGCGGCTCAGATAGAAATGGCTTCATTCCAGATGTATGCAGATACGCAGGAATTACATGGGCAACATGGTTTCTTGATCAGCCAATATTTATAGTGTCTGACAGAGAGTGCAGAGCGGAACAGATGCGCTTTGCTTTTTGTTGGGATCAAGCGGGCATTGAACCGTGCAGATCCTTCGGGTTTACAACAACGTTATTTTTACCGCTTGCCACTAATCATCGTATCTTTACACTCGGAGAAGGGATGCCTGATCTAGAAGGTCGTCTTGTCTATATAGGGAGTCCATCATTTGGAAATGAAGAACGATACTTTGCATCGCTTCGGAAAAAACCAGAGGCCTACCTTCTTGCCGATATATTCCAAAAACAGGTTATTGCAACTCGCACTCTTCCAGCATTGCACGATATTGTTGCAGCAATGGACTGTGAAAAAATCGAGCGTAGTTGTTTCACCGAACAAGAGCTAAAGAGATTACCGGCGTTTATTCTGTATGCGGCAAACCTCATTTATCGAATAAATGCACTCAAGGCGGTTGCCGACCTTTATCCAATCGTGTTCGGCAATGGGTGGGATGGCCTGCTTCCCACGCAGATTACCGTATTGCCCGCTGTAGATTATTATCGAGAGGTGCCGGCGATATACCGATCAGACTGCGTACATCTATCTCTTACTCATCTCCAGATGCAACGCTATCCGAATCAAAGAATTTTTGATGCAGGCGCATGCGGCAGCCC
>JAOAHH010000016.1 GCA_026415325.1 Thermodesulfobacteriota bacterium
CGGATGCAGCGGTCACTGCGTTACACAAGGCTGGAATTGCCGTTGAGCTTAAGGAGGTCATCGCGGTCTTAATTCCGGACAGTCCGGGGGGATTTGACCGTTTGGTGCAATGTCTTGCGCAACATGGGATCAATATTGAAAACGCGTATGGGTTTGTCATTGAGAGCAGAAAGCATGCGGTGATCGTGCTTGACGTCAAGCAACCTGATACGGTCAGAGAGCTCCTTGCCAAGGAGAAATTTGAAACCATTTCCGGTGCAGCGCTCGCGGCAATCGAACCGTTCCATTATATGCAGTATTAATAAATATGTGATCTGGTGCTCCTGTGGTAACCAGTTTACGGCAAAAAGTGCTCCGCGTGACGCGTGAGACCTGTTGTTTGCTCTCCGTTTCGTAAGCGCCCACCGTGACCTCTCACTTATCACTACGCAGAGAATCACGGAAACTTCTGATGGCTTTTATGTGATATTTGTCGAAGCTATTTTACAAGAGAGGGGAGCCAGAGGGCAATGCCGGGAAAAGGGATCAGCAGAAGCGTAAGCACAAGCAGTGCGAGCAAAAACGGTACGCAGCCTTTAAAAATAACCTCGAGCGGCACGTCGCGCGCAATGCCGCTTACCACATACACATTTGCGCCGACCGGCGGCGTAATCACTCCAATTTGGGTTATCAGGACAATGATAACTCCGAACCACACCGGATCATATCCCAGCCGCGTAACCACCGGATAAAAAATCGGCACAGTGAGCATGATGAGAGCCAGCGCATCGATAAAACATCCACCGATCATGTAGACCAAGATAATCAGCAGCATTACGCACCATGAGGGCAGATCCTGCATCGTGATCCAGCCTGCGATATCAAAAGGAATCCGTGTGACTGCCAAGAAATGCCCAAACACCGTAGCGCCCGCAACGATTACCATAATCATGCAGGTAATCCGTGTTGTCTCGTGCACTGCAGCGATAAATCCCCGGAAAGAAATTGAGCGGCGGATTAACGCAAACACCAGCGTACAGCAGGCACCGATTGCCCCGGCTTCTGTTGGGGTAAAGATGCCAAACAAAAGCCCTGCCATGACCATGCAGAACAACAGTAATGTTTCGATGACGCCGGAGAGCGCGGCAATGCGCTGCTGCCATGTTGCCCGCAGACCTTTGGGACCGATGTCCGGCCGAATCCATGCCCACAAGAGAACGACTCCTGCAAACAATACGGAAAGTACCACTCCTGGCACGATACCCGACAGAAAAAGCGTACCGATCGACTGCTCAGTCATAATGCCATAAACGATAAAAATGACGCTCGGCGGAATAAGTATGCCAAGGCTACCGCCTGATGCGACGACACCGGTTGCAAGGAGAGGACTATACCGGTAGCGCTTCATCTCCGGCAATGTTGTTGATGCCATGGTAGCCGCAGTTGCATTGGTCGATCCGCAGATTGCCGAGAACGCAGCGCAGGCACCGACGGTCGCAACTGCAAGACCGCCCGGAAGATGCCCGATAAGCCGGTAGGCCGCATCAAACAGTCGTGAACTAATACCGGCATGGAAAGCGATTTGTCCCATCAGCACAAAAAGAGGAATTACCGTAAGGTTGTATGACGTAAACGTCGCAAAGAAGTCTTGCACGAGCAGGTGCAGGGCTGCATCAGGAGAGACGATCACTGCAAATCCGGTTCCGCCGATAATGGCCATGAGAAAGCCGATCGGCATATTGGAAAAAATGAGCACGATCAGTGCCACAAAACCGAGCACGCCGATGATCGTTGGACTCATATGCGAATATCCTCCGCTCGGACCGTATCAAAGAGAACATGACGAATGCTGGCCAGAGCTGAGCGGTTTTTTGTGTGGATACCAGTCACTTGACGAAATCCCTGTATATACGAACTGCACGAACGACATCACCCAACAGTACGATGCACAGCAGCCCACAGCCTGCTGCTACGCCGAAGGCAAAAGGGTATATGGGCAATTTGATAGTGGGCGATACTTCCCCATTCTTTATAAGCATCATGCCATAGCGGACAGCTTGCCATGTGATGAGGGCAAATAGGAGGGCAGCACCCGCAGCGTTTATCAGTGCACCGATCTGCTGGAGCGGCAGGGAAAGCCTTCTTGTCAGAAGGTCAACCGCAATATGTCCCCGGGCAACTGATGTATAGCCAAGCGAAAATGAAACCACCAGGGAGCTCACAAGTCCCACGATTTCATAGGTACCGGGTATCGGATGACCGAAAAAACGAAGTACGACATCCGCTGTAGTGAGCAACATCAGCCCAACAAGCATTAGGGCAGCACCCCAGTTGACGTGTTCGGCAATGGCATCAAGTCGCTTGATAAAACGCAACATCGTGCTGGTGTTTCCCCCAACCCCTTAGTGTGTGCTTGTATGTCGTTGGAGCAGGCGCTTTATTTCGGCGATAGCCTGATCACCGGGAAGTCCGTTTTTGTTAAGATTTGTCCTAAACTCATCGATGATCGGCGAAACCGCTGCAACCCAACGCTGATTTTCTTCAGGGGAAAGCGTGATAATGGGATTGTTCAAACTGGTGGTAAATGTACGACCTTCTGCATCCAACTTATCCCAGAGCGTGCCATGGGTGTCCACCCATGCAGCACTGACCTCATCGAATACTTTTTTAATCTCGAGAGGAAGGCTTTCCCATTTTTTCTTGTTCATGACAACAAACATAGCAGTCGTGTAACCGACGGCAACACAGTCAGTTGTGCTTTTAATGACCTCTGCCTGTTTCCATCCCTTAAGGGTTTCGATTGGGGTAAAGGTACCATCGACGACTCCTTTCCGGAGCGCTTCATACGTATCGGGTTGGGGCATCGCAACCGGTATGCCGCCAAGTGCTTCGACAACTTTTGCGCTGAATCCCGTGGAGCGGATCTTCATGCCCTTCAAATCCTCAAGCTTTGCCACAGGCTTTTTTGTGTGCAAAAGTCCCGGACCATGCGCATGAAGGTAGAGCACTTTCACGTCGTCCAATTCACGCGGCTTCATAACCGCATAAAATTCATTGGCAACACGGGTCGCTACGATACCGCTGGGATACCCGAGCGGCAGATCGACCGTTTCCATAATCGGAAAACGACCGCGAGAATAGGCAAAACAGGACATACCGATGTCCGAGATGCCCTTAACAACACCATCATAACAATCCTTTGCCGATGTAAGCGTGCCGCCGGGGAAAACGTTGATTTTGACGCGGCCGTTTGTTCGTTGCTCAATTTCCCGTGCCCAGGCTGCACCAGCCTCTGCCTGACCGTGCGCAGCAGGGAAAAAGATACTATACGTCAACTGAATCTGCTCCTCCTTTGCCTGCGCTGCGCCAGGTGCGGCAACGAGCAGGGCACTGATGCATGCCACAACCAGTCGAATCCAGAATTTTGTTTCCATAATCTTTTCCTCCGTGTGCGTGGTTTTACTCCGGTTCTTTTGCTGCCGGGGGCAGCGGATATAATGGCTTCGTGTATATGCTATCTGTCGGTGAAATGCAAGCGCTATCGGCAGCTTTGGGATACGGTATGCCTAGTAACGAAATGATATTATCAGTATTCAACAACGTATTTTTATGAGAGCTGTCTCTGGGGCACGGCCAGGTGCTGCTCCAGAAATAGCCTTGACATGTCCCATTCGTATTTATATGAGAGTAGGTAAATGAGCATGCAACAAATTACTGCGCAATGAAAAGACCACGACGAACATACCGGACGCATACGACGATACAGAAAAGGACTCCGATACATCCGGCGGTCCAACGGATTACGGCAGCGCAGCTTAGGAGGATTTCGCGCCAGCTTGCGGCAAACTTTCCTGCAGCGGTTGATGATGAAACAGTGCGGCTTGTGCTGCTGGATGTTGAACCGTTTAAGCTCCATGTGTACTGGAACATCCCCCTTCGGTATTTGGCTGCGTTGCCGACGGGAGAAAAACGGTTGCGCGTGTACCAGCTCCCTGAAGAAAGGGCGCTTCTTGAAGATGCCCTGATATGGTTTGACGTTCCGGTTCAGGGGTTGCGCAGCCAACGGTATATTGGCGTCACCCATTCCGGTGCAGCCTATGCGGTTGAGTTTGGCATTGTGAGTGCTGACGGGAGATTTTATCCCGTTGCAGCTTCAAACACGGTGCGCACCCCACCTTCTCCACGCGCTGTGCAGCAGCATACAACCCTGCCGAAAAAGCCACCAGTGTACCGACGCACCAAAACGATATCGGATGTGCCTGGAGAATTCACTGCGTTGACCATCGGAAAGCGACCGGCTGAACGGCCATCTCGAAAGGCACTGCGTCCAGCAGTACTGATTGATGAAGACGCTATCGACGCGTTGGTACGACAACGGCTCGGCATGCAGCATAATCCCCTTATGGACCACGGTATCCGACCTGTACCGGCGGTACAATCAACGCACCATTTCTCGGTTAACGACCGGCCATCTTCACTTTCATTGTATCAGGGAATGGCGCCACAGCAGGGCTTTTCAGCAGAGTTGGTGGTCGAGGGCCGGATCAGACCAGGCCTTCGGTTGTATGTTGGCGGCAGAGAAGTTGTCCCTGATGTTGACGGTAGTTTCAGGCTCAGAAGGCAGCTGAGAAAAGATGTTGTGCTCGGAATCTTGCTGAACGAGTATGGCGGGAACGCCGCCGCCGATGATACGCCATTGCAGGGAATGGCAGGCACCCAACCCGGAGCGACAGAGAAGATAGCGTTTGAAATGGTAGCCTCGATCCACCTTTACGGCACTATGGCCGATATGGAACAAGCAGGTATTGCGGTGCCCGATGCCGTGACCCTGCCTGACGGCAGGCTGTACGCAAAACGGATCGTTCCTCGTACTGCATGGATGATGCCTGAACTTATTATCACAGTGCCGGCGCCGGAGGGCATATCCTGATGGCGTCAGGATATCTCATCCTTGTTCTCCATGCGCATCTCCCCTATGTGCGGCATCCCGAACAGCCGTATATGTTCGAAGAACTTTGGCTGTATGAGGCGATTACCGAATCTTACATTCCTCTGATCAAAATTCTTGAAGGACTTGAGCGCGACCGCATCCCTTGCCGTTTGACTCTATCGCTGTCGCCTCCGTTGCTAACCATGCTGCAAGACAGGCTGCTGCAACAGCGGTACCTGAAATATCTTCAGGAACGCTGTGCTCTTGCACGTGCTGAACTACGGAGAAATAGACATGATCCTGTACTGAAACGGCTTGCACGAATGTACCTTGACCGTTTCACCGAAGCTGCCGAGGTGTTCCATATCCGCTATAAAAACAACCTCATTTCGGCGTTTAAACGTTTTTATCGGGCAGGGCTTATTGAGCTGATTACCACGGCAGCTACCCATGCATTTTTGCCGCTTTTGAAGGTATATCCATCAACAATACGGGCACAGGTTATGACCGGTGCGGAATATTTCAATCACGTGTTTGGACATGCAGCTCCAGGTATGTGGCTTCCCGAATGCGGCTATTATGAAGGATTGGAGTCATATGTACGGGAGGCAGGGTACCGGTATTTATTCCTTGAAACCCATGGTCTGTTATATGCCGAACCCCGACCGCGGTACGGGCAATGGGCGCCAGTTGCATGCGCTCAGGGTGTTGCGGCATTTTGTCGTGATCAGGAGGCATCCCGTCAGATATGGAGCAGCACTGAAGGATATCCGGGAGACCCGTTGTACCGGGAATTTTACCGGGATATTGGGCAGGATCGCGATCCAGCCTATCTTGCACGGTATGTGCATCCGCGCGGGGGCGGTATTCAGACTGGCATAAAATACTTTAGAATAAGTGGACGTGAGGAAAAAGATTTATATGACCCTGAGATGGCGCTGCACCGCGCCCAGGAGCATGCACACCATTTTGTTGCGTGCAGGATGAGTGATATTAGGGATGCTGCCGCCACCATGGCGTTGCCGCCGGCAATCACCATACCTTTTGATGCAGAGCTGTTCGGACACTGGTGGTTTGAAGGCCCCTGGTTTCTCGATGCATTGGTGCGGGAAGTAGCACAATACAGCATGACGATTGAGATGATTACCCCAAGCGATTACCTGGGACGCCATCACGACCTTCAAGAAGTTCAGCCGAGCGGGTCGAGCTGGGGACATTGTGGGTATCATGATGTGTGGCTGAACGAAACAAACGATTGGCTGTACCCCTATCTCCATGCAGCGTGCTCCCAAATGGAAGAACTTGCAGAAAATCAATACCGATGCCAAACACTACGATATCGTGCACAGCATCAGGCAGCGCGGTCACTCCTCCTTGCGCAGGCTTCTGACTGGCCGTTTATCATGCGGACCGGAACAACGGTCGAATATGCGCGGGCACGCATCCGTGATCACCTTTCGCGCTTTTATTACCTTGCGCGCGCTTGCGAAACCGGCCGTGTTCATGAGCGCACACTTGCGGCAATAGAGCGCCTTGATGCTATTTTCCCCGATATCGATGTTTGCCATTTTCGATCTGTTGCCAAACCTTATCCGCCGACCACACCGACAGGACGACCGTGAAACGATCAGTACACCACAATAACAAGAGACAAAAAAAGGAGTACCCTCTATCGGCACGGCAGCACAAATTAAAGGAAGTGCGGGACCGGCAGGATGCGGAAGGGGGCAGCGGCGGAAACCTTTTTTCGCATGATCAGGTGCCTTTATACCATGAAAATGCCCTTGCGCTCCATGAGGATCGTCCGCCTTTGTACATTATAATGGTAGCGCCGGAGATCGCGCCTGCGGCAAAGGTCGGTGGGCTCGGCGATGTGTCATTCGGGCTTTCACGAGAGCTTGAATTGCGGGGCAATACCCTTGAGCTTATCGTGCCAAAGTACGATTGCATGCAGTATGAACATATCGACGGGTTACGGCGCGTCTATGATGATCTCTGGGTGCCGTGGAGCAGCGGCGCGGTGCATTGCAGCGTATGGTTCGGATCGGTCCACGGCAGATCATGCTATTTCATCGAAAGCCATTCCCCCGAGCAGTTTTTCAATCGTGGCTGCTATTACGGCTGTAACGACGATGTGTTGCGTTTTGCCTTTTTCTGTAAGGCTGCGCTCGAGTTCATGTTTAAAGCCGGCAAACATCCCGACATTATCCATTGCCACGACTGGCAAACAGGGCTCGTCCCCGTGTTACTCTACGAGATCTATGCGCCCCTCGGCATGGCACATACGCGGGTCTGCTACACGATTCACAACTTCAGGCATCAGGGCGTTACCGGCGACGCACTACTCGACACCACAGGACTCGGAAAGCCGATGCATTATAAGCATCCCGACAGACTCGGCGATTTCTCACGGCCGGATGCCATCAACCTGATGAAGGGCGGCATCGTGTATGCAAACTTTGTTACCACCGTATCCAATACCTATGCCTTTGAGGCAAAAGATGGTGATGAAGGTGCGGGACTCCAGCCAGTGTTACAACGCTATCACATGAAATATGGCGGCATCGTGAACGGGATTGATTATGAATACTGGAACCCAGAAACAGACCAGTATCTTGTCAGCAGATATTCTCTCAATACGATCGATCTGAAAAAGGATAATACCCAAGCATTGCGACAGCGCCTTTTGCTGGAAGACGGCCATAAGCCGATCGTCGCGTTTGTCGGAAGGCTTGATCCCCAAAAGGGGCTCGATCTTGTCAAACACGCATTGTTTTATTGTGTCAACAACGGCGCGCAGTTTGTCCTGCTCGGTTCGAGTCCGGTTGACGAGATCAACCGGTATTTTTGGGAATTGAAACGCGCGATTAATGACAATCCGGATTCACATCTTGAAATCGGCTACCATGAGGACTTGGCGCACCTTATCTATGGCGGTGCGGATATGATTATTGTGCCGAGCCGTTTTGAGCCGTGCGGGCTCACCCAACTGATTGCCATGCGCTACGGTACAATTCCGGTTGTGCGTGCAGTCGGCGGACTTGCTGATACCGTGTTTGACCGCGACTGGTCGGATCGCCCCGTTGAAGAGCGCAACGGATATGTCTTCACCCATGCAGACTATTCCGGTATTGAATCCGCACTTTCGCGCGCGATCGGGCTGTGGTATGGCTATCCGGAAGAATTTCGCACGCTCATGCAGCAGGCGATGCGGTGTGATTATTCATGGCGAACGCCGGCGCACCATTATGAGAACATCTACCATTACATCAGGGACAAATAGACCATGGCCGCTGTGTTTTGGCGTTCATGGCTCGTAGATTGTTGATTAAGTGCAGAGCACGGGAAATTGAGAAGTGAGCACCATAAAGTCTTTTATGTTTTTTTCTGTTAACCGATTACACTCTACACTTCTGCTGCTCTAATTTTGACAACATTGCAAGGAGGTAAAAAAAATCTTGCATGGGTTTTTTCACTGTGGTATGTGTGCAAAAAATTAATTACGCCTTGCTACCAAGGCTCTTCATATACACGTTGCCGCACAGCTTGTAAACTGTAACTGCGGTATAAAAAGGGGAAACAGTGAGACATCGTTTCACAAGAAAGGGGGATGTATGAAGAAACACCTTGTCTGTATCCTTTCCTTCGGCATCGCCGTTGTTTTCGGCGTTATCTGCACCTGCCGCACTGCGCACGCTTCTTTTCAGCTCTACAACGGCAAATTTGAAATCAGCGGTTTTGTCAAGAATACCACCTACTATCGCACCAATATGTGTGAGCGCGACGAGAAGTATCACGATTCAAAAATAGATTTTTCAAAAAATGCTGCGCTTCTCGAGGTGCTCTACAATTTCCGGGAAACCGATACTTACTCCCTTCGGTTTTTCGGCAGCGTGCGGTACTGGTATGAAATGATGTCGCAGTTTGACGACGAGCTGCGGCGCTCGATTCCGAGCAAACTGCGCCGCAATTATCGCAGCCCGCGCAGCTTTGATGATTATGTGCTGACCGAGCTCTACGTTGACTACATTAACGGGCCGTGGAACGTGCGCGTAGGTAAGCAGATTATTACATGGGGAGAACTTGATGTTGATCGAGCCTGCGATGTGGTGAACCCCATCGACCTGCGCTGGGGGGTCCCTGGTATTGAGGCATGGGAAGAAATCAAACGACCACTCTGGCTTTTGCGAGCAACTTATCAAAGTACCTTGCCGGGCAACCTACTGTTTGAAACGGTCATCAATCCTGGCCATTTCCTGTCGGCGCTCCCTGCGCCGCCGACCGGCACCCACTGGAGCGCAAGCCAGTTCAGGGATAATCCCTTCAGCAAATGGGGGCCTGGGGTATTCGGGTGGCAGCTTACCCGCTGGATGCATGAAGCGCGCGAACAGCGTTATGATATCCATAACTGGCAACTTGGTTTAAGAGTGCGCGGGTATACCTATAACATTGACTGGACCCTGCTGTGGTGGAACGCTCCTTCTTCCGGTCCGATTGTCGATCCGATCCATGCAAAGGGATATACATCGCAATATTTTGGAGCTGCAATTCCCGCGGTAATCCAGGGAAAACAGGTTTCCTGGAATGCATTGCCTGATCCAACAGACTACCCTCGTGATGTATTTAAATGGCGGCGTTATCAGGTTTTCGGCGGCACGGCCCAGACAACGTTCAACAATTTCATGCCGTCTGCAGTATGGCGCTGTGAAGTCGCCTACGGAAGACACGAACCGTTTAATGTATCAACCGATCAGACGAAGACCAATATCTACGGTACCCGACGTCAGGATACACTTGCGTTTGCCTTTAGCTGGAGCGACAAGTGGGAAATTCCGTGGGTAACCCGGCACATTTGCACCGGCAAGCAGATGGAAACAACGTTCACCTACTACCGGCAGAATGTGCTTAACCGAAGCCATGATCTGGTGACGCAGGATTACTACATTGACAAGAGCGATACGTTTAACGAAAAGATCAGCATGTTCCTTCAGCTCTATATGTTTAACTATGCATGGATATTTACCTGTGTCGGCAGTTATCAGACAAAGAGTGATCGCTGGTTTATTGCGCCAATTCTCTCATATGTTTTTCCTGGCGAACACTGGCGTATTGACGCAGGTTGGAAAGGGTACGGCACCAAACACGGATATCTGCGCGGCAGTTATTTTGATAAAGACAGCGTGATATTCCGACTTAGATATGAATTTTAAAATACAACATGCAGGGAGGAGGAATCGACCATGCAGAAAAGAGTGTTAAAAAAACATGCATTTCTTGTGCTGGCATTAGCGGTGATGATCATACCAGCATTCTGCGCAGCAGAGATCGTGCTACCTACGGCATACACTCCAGAGGAACTCGCAAAGGTACGCGAGTGGGAAAAGACATGGGTCGGCAAGAAGATCGACAAAACAAACATTGATCAGGTTGCCGAATATATGCCTGAGTCATATGTAGGGCTTTACAAGAATCCAGACACGTGGGGCGCACCGCCTGAAGGGTTATGGTTTACCATCGTAGCATACGAGCCGATTCAAGAGACAAAAGGGTTCAGGGAAGCGACGCAAAAGTATGCGCCGATGGTGAAAAAGAATCCGGACGGCACGATAGCGAATTATGCTGATATTGCCGGTTTTCCTTTTCCCAACCCTAAGGATGGGTTTGAGATGGCTTATAACTTTGAATTTAACAACCACGGTGACACGATCAAGTACAGAAGGTATTCACCGAACATTAACCCGAAAACCAGAACCGAACGACTTGCTGATCAGGAATACACCGAGTTCTTTTTCATCCATCGAACAGAACTCGATCCAAAGCCTGCATTGCCGCCCGATCAGAACCCTAAAGGTGCACATCGTGGATATTTCCTCCACATGTATAAACCGCCTGAGTTTTTGAATACTCGAATGTACAACCTGAGGTTCATCGATCCAAACAAAGAGGATGATGCATACCTATGGTACAGCCAGTTCCGAAGGATCCGAAGAATGTCAACTGCGCAGCGTTGCGATTCGATTGACGGTTCTGATATTATCTATGACGATGAATATTTGTGGGACGGCCAGCTTATCCGTAATACCTATACCGCAAAAGGGAAAAGAGATCTGCTATGCGCTCGCCATAACGATATGAAAAAGACTAAACGAGAGGTGGGGCAGGCTGTTGTAAACAATTTGCAACTTAAACGGTTCAACACATTGGTGGTCGATGGCATCAATAAAGACAAAAATTATGTCTATAGCAAGCGCGTTTGGTATCTCGATCCAGAAACTTACATCATTTTGTGGACAGAAATTTACGACCAAAACGGAAAGTTCTGGAAATGTTTCATGCAGAACTGCAATGTGTTGCC
>JAOAHH010000030.1 GCA_026415325.1 Thermodesulfobacteriota bacterium
ACCTGATATGAGTGCAGCGTTTTGACCGCTTCAACAAGTTTAGGAAAAAGCCGGTCTGTCGTTTTAGCAAGCAATAAAATTTCGCGGTCATTACAGATGTTACCCTCCCACCAATACAGTGACTGGATCTCGGTAATAATCTGAACACATGCAGCAAGCCGCCGCTCAACCAATGCCCGGGCTATTGCTTCAGCTTCGTCGCGCGAAGCCGCAGTCATAAACACGATACCGCAAGTATTCATAGCCATTCCCCTGTTGGTCGTTGAGAAGTAATCAGTCTTTATTTTGAAGTAATGAATGCTGAGATGGATTCTTTTTTTTCTAGTTCTCGTGCCATTGTCTGTGCTTCTTCCATGGTGGAAAACTTCCCAATGCGTATCCGATAAACGGTCCCTTTCCCTTCAACGTCTGTTTGCAGCATATACGCCGGATATCCTTTTGTAGTTAGACTTTCCAGAAATGCCTTTGCGACAGCAGCATTCTGGAACGAGCCGAGTTGAATCGTATATGTCAAAACACCCGGCTGGGAATAGTGCTGTAACGTTGGCAGTGCACTTTCACCGAGCTCATTCTCTTTTTCAGATGCCTGCCCATCATGACGTTCGGTATGTTGGCTGGAGGACATCTGTGCTTTTTGTGTCTGCTGAGGAGACGCGGCAGGGGGACATGATATTTGGGGTACCGGTCGTTGCTTTCTCTGTTCGCTCACCGCATCAGACATTGCGCGGACATCAACCGGAGGGGTGCGCGGAAAGACCCGGTTCTCCTGATGCAGCATCCTATCCGTATATTGCCAAAACTTTGGATCGTCTGGTATGCGGACATTCTTTGTTGCCTTCCAGTCCACAAACCATCCCACACCGAAAAAAACGGCAACCGTCAAAACAACGCCGGCAAGGATTTTGAATGCCTGTTTCATAACAAACAGGATGACGGAGGCCATGCCCATAAACTGATATCGGTTGCCTACATTTTCTCAGGCGCTGATACACCGAGAAGCTGGAGCCCGTTGCGTAATACCTGCCTGATGCCCAGCATCAGATACAGCCGGGAACTACTGAGCGCAGGATCGTCGGTTACAACCCGGTATCGATTATAATATCGGTGAAACTGCCCGACAAGCTCCATAAGGTACACCGAGATGCGGTGGGGCTCACATGCACGGGCGCTTCCGGCAACCACCTCGGGAAATGCCGCAAGTTTACGTATAATATCCCGCTCTTCAGGCTCTGTCAAAAGATCAATTGACACGGTGGAAGCGGAAGGTGGAGCAATGCCTTTCTCAGCAGCATACCCGATAATACTGCAGATACGTGCATGGGCATATTGTACATAGTATACGGGATTTTCATCGTTCTGTTTTTTTGCAATTTCAAGGTCAAAATCAAGCTGTGCGTCTGACCGCCGGGTGAGAAACATAAACCGAGCAGCATCGGTACCAACCTCCTCGATGACCTGACGAAGCGTTACGAATTCCCCGCTTCGCGTTGACATCGCAACAGGAATGCCGTCGCGCAGCAAATTAACCATCTGGACCAAAATCACGTGCAGTGCATTCTCAGGATACCCCAAGGCTTTTAGCACCGCCGTAAGTCTCGGCACATATCCATGATGGTCGGCCCCCCAGATGTCAATTGCCTGAACAAAGCCACGGTCAAACTTCTGTTTATGGTATGCAATGTCGGATGCAAAATAGGTTGTTGTGCCGTCTTCCTTCACCACAACCCGGTCTTTTTCATCCCCGAACTGTGTAGTGCGGAACCACAATGCCCCCTCGGTTTCATAAACAAGCCCTGTTTCTTGAAAGTGCGCGAGAAGCTCTTGGACATGTCCATTGTCAAATAGTGTTCGTTCCGAAAACCATGTATCAAAACGAACACCGAACAATTCAAGGTCGTGTTTGATGTCTGCAAGGATAACTTCGGCAGCATATGTTGTGCAAAAACGCATCGCGTCGTGTTCGGGCAGTTCCATAATGCCCCTGCCTTTTTGCTGCACCAAATCACGGGCGATCGCAACCATATACTCTCCTCGATATAATCCCTCCGGGAAATCGACCTGTTGTCCCAACTCCTGAAGATACCGCAAATACAGCGATTTGCCCAGATTTTGCATCTGATTGCCGACATCATTAATATAATATTCACGCACCACGTCATAGCCGACAAACGAGAGTATCCGTGCAAGCGCATCACCAAGCGCAGCGCCTCTCCCGTGACCGATATGTAACGGTCCGGTGGGATTGGCGCTGACAAATTCAACTATTATCCTGCGACCGCCGCCTTCCTGCGATGAGCCAAACCGATCACCAGCCGTAGCAATATCATGGAGCACGTCATGCCATGCTTCATGCTTAAGAAAAAAATTGATGAATCCGGCACCAGCAATCTCAATTTTCTCTACATGCGGGCTTGCGCCGTGGAGTCGATCAACAAGCATTTGTGCAATTTGCCGAGGCGGCCTGCGTTCAGTTTTTGCCAGCATCATTGCAAGATTTGTTGCAAGGTCGCCATGCTCCTTATTGCGGGGAGCTTCAACAACAAATGCAGGCAACGATTCTTGCCGCAACAATCCCTGTTCCATACACTGCATGCATACGTTTTTCAAAAGCTCTTCAATATATTGCTTCATAGGGTTTTTATGATAAAAATGAACTTGTGTACGGACATAGTCTTTTATTCTCTTCCCAATGACAAGTCAAGCTGAATAAGGAATTGCTCAAGAAATTGCCTGCATATTCCTGTACATCAAACAGCTACTTTGCAATGAGATGGATCTAAAAATTTTATTTGGCATGGATGTTTGTGAATAAAGTTTTTGCACGTTTTTTAATAGGTTACCTTCAAAAAACTAATACCTTACGCCTATTGTTAAAATGATTTTTCTATGTTAAATAATAATAGATAAAATAAATGCCAATTTATGCACATTTATAGAAGGGGTTATTAAAAATGAAAAAATTAATTATTTTTATTTTGACGCTCATTTTTGGTGTTTTTACAACACCTCCCGTCTCCTTAAGTCAACAATACTGGGCAAAAGCCTATGGTGAAGCACCGGTCGCGGAATGGGGCGACCATATTCTGCAGACCCAAGATGGCGGGCTTGTAATTGCAGGAGGGGCAACAGATTTAACAGCATACCCCTATGAAACCGACATGCTCTTTTTGAAGCTGGATGCACAAGGTACCGTGCAGTGGTCCAAAGTGTATGGTTTTGCAGGTCGGGAAGATTGGGTGCAATCGGTGCAACAAACTCGCGATGGTGGCTATATCACCCTGTGCACTTCAAAACTATCAGCAAGCGAATGGGATGTTTTTATGGTGAAACTGGATTCCTCCGGAGACATCCTCTGGCAAAAGAAGATTATTTCCAACACCCCCTACTCCATTTGGGTTCAACATCTTGAGGAAACACCTGACGGCGGATATATGGTTGACGGAGATTTCAATGCGCCAAGCGGGAGCACGAAAGACTTCTTCCTTATGAAACTCGATGCCCAAGGAAACATTCTCTGGAACAAAGTCACCGGTGGCGGCGATTACTCGACCAGGGAGTACTGGACGCATCTGTATCGTCAAACTGCAGACGGCGGGTTTATCGGCAGCGGTGCTGACTGGACACTCTCGACCATGTCAAATGACCTTTTGCTCAGACGCTATGATAGTCAGGGCAATGTAGTCATGGAAAGAACATACGGCGAACGATACCGCGATGGTTTTGGATATCTCGTTGATGAATGGGGCGTTGCGGTTCGACAAGCATACGATACGGGATTTGCTGTTGCAGGACCTTATGTAAAAATTATCCTTACTCCGCCATATCCCTATGAACGGGATTTTTTCATTATACGCACTGACAGGAATGGAAATCTCCTGTGGGAAAAGCGCTATGGAATTGACGGCGTCGTTGAAGATGCACAAGACATGCAACAGACATCCGACGGCGGTTTTTTGATTAACGGCGTGTATGAAAGCAGCCCCGGCGTATGGGATACATTCATTGTTAAAACTGATACTGACGGTAGCATCCAGTGGCAAAAATCACTCCGCGGCGAAGATCCTGATACGCGCGTATCCTATGTTGCGTCTATCCGCGAAGCATACAATGGCGGATATTATTTGTTCGGGGATACTTATAAAAACGGTACATATAATAAGTTCCTGCTGAAGCTCACGGCAAGCGGAAATATCCAATGGCAGAAAAAATTCGTCGGCGGAGCCGCTGGCTACTGGCTCCATACGGTCATCCAAAAAACATCTGACAATGGATTTATTTTCACTGGTCAGACGTGGGCATTCGGCACATATACCGACGATGTTTTTGTCATGGACCTCAATGCACAGGCTGAAATTTCAGACTGCCCAAAAATAATAATTGACGGTGGGGCAATCAACCTCATTGACACGCCGTTTGTTATGACACCAATCGATGCGGTCGAGCAAGATGTCTACTTGCCGGAATATACTTCTCCGCTTACAATTACGACCACACACCTTCTGTCACGCCCACCGGCGTTTGAATCATCTGATGTCTGTGAAGAAGATTTAATAACACTTGCGTTTTTTGATGCTTACCCGGCCAATGATCATGTAGATCTTGTATGGATTACCGAGGGTGAAATGAACAATGCAGGGTTTAATCTATATCGCTCCTCTGCTGTTGAGGGCATGTATACAAAAATAAATCCCGCACTCATTCCCGCAACAGGCTCGCTGCTTGAGGGTGCTGGATATCGTTTTCGCGATAGCTCCGTATCACCAGGGAAAACATATTATTACATCCTTGAAAGCATCGACACAACTGGCGAACTGGCAACCTATGGACCGGTTTCTGCACATGTTCCTGATCTCATGACCAGGATAAAAAGAGGGTGGTAAGTAATAAAAGCCATCTGGAACGGAAAAGTCCGTTGAAAAAGTTTACGGCATACTAAGAACCCGCTGCATACCTGAAAAAAACTAAAAAATGTTGCACTGATAAAGGCAAAGCTTCCTATCTTAATTATTCTCAGATTGCTATTTTCTCCTAACCATTTTAAGCTTATCGTATAAACGAATATCATCACAGGATATGCACCGAAAACACTAATGACTAAAAAAAGTTTTTTGCTTTTCATTATGATTTCGCCCGCAGCGTGCCTTGTGTTGTACGCTATTGGAGCTGCACAACGGCCATTGTATCCGATTATATCTGTGCCACGCTTTGTTGACGCTGGTTCTCTTTCTTCGCAGGTTTCGTTCCAGATCGCCAACGCTGGCGGCGGGACGCTTTCCTGGAACATTGGCGATATCGTGTACAAGCAGGCAGGCGGATGGATCAGCTCCATAAATCCTCGCAACGGCAACACACAAACCGCAAGCACTGTTACTGTCTCTATATCGCGCGAAGGTTTATCCTTGGGTACCTATACTGCGACGATGCCAATAGCATCAAATGGTGGTACTGCAGACATCCTTATCAGTATGGCCGTTGCCCCTCCTTTTGTTTATCCTGACAGCATTGACTTTGGTGACACATTGTCGGCAGCCGTCTTTACGATAAAAAATTATACGTCATCACCGCTCCTCTGGAGCGCTCGCTGTAGTGATACAGACAACCAAAGCGTCGCCTGGCTTTCTGTTGACCCGGGGCAGGGTGAACTTGCCGGGGGAGACAACCAAACTGTACTCATACGCATCGATCGCTCTGGACTTGCTGCAGGAATGTATAAAGCCTTCATTGAAATTATTCTTTCTCTCAACAACGAACAGGGCAGTGAACGCATCCAGATCGGCATGACGGTTTCCGATAGCAATAATACCCCTTCCTGCCCCGTTGCCTATGTCCTTAATAATAATGGAGAGGATCTTCAGGCGCTGCGTAAATTTCGCGATAACGTCCTTGTCCGTTGCCCCGGAGGCAGAACAGCTGGTAAACTGTTTTATGCCAACGGACAACGAATTACCAATGCGCTGCGGGATAATGTTGCGCTCCGGCGAACAGTAGCGGTTATGCTGCGTGCCATCTTGCCGTATATCAAAAAAATAACCGCCGGTTGTGCGGGATGACCGTCAAAGCAGATGAATTGATATCAGGAGACGGTGTGACAGATCCTTGGTTTCAAAACTTCGAAGTCGCCAAACTTGCCGCCGCATCCCCTGATCTTGTCAATAGTGTATTGCTCATGCTCATCCTCCTCGCCGCACTGTTTTCCACAAAAAAAAATATTGCCGATAATCATGCTCCGCTTTCCACAACCCAAACAGAACAGGTGCGGGGTATTGCAATTCTGCTTGTGATCCTCGGGCATCTGTTATTTCATGTTCTCAAACCGCGTGCTGCTCTTATCTTGAGCGGCGAAGCAGTCGCCTGTTTTTTTCTGCTCTCTGGTTTCGGACTTACCATGAGCATCCGCAACACCCGCAAGATTCCCGACACGTTTTGGGGGAGGCGGTACCGACGGGTTATGATTCCGTATTGGTGTGCAACAGTACTCGTACTTGCTGCCGACCATGTCATCCTCGGAAAAACTTACCCTGTTTTCATGATAGCGCTGACCACTTTGGGCATCAATATAACAGAAGCGGCAACACACCTTGACTACGTACGCTGGTACATCACTCTGCAACTGATATGGTATCTTCTTTTTTTCTGTTGCTTCAGCATATTTCGGAGAAGCTATGCTGTACGTCTTTTATTTATCTGCGGCGTCTGCATCATTGTTCTAGATTATTACCTTGCCAGGCAGGGATGGTCGCAGATTTTTGCATTTCCGTTTGGATGCATGTGCGCAATCTCTTACGATCGGGTTTGTGCAGTATATACACAGCACCGGCCAACCCTCACCACTGCCGCATGGAGTGCGCTCATTTGGTTGTTTATTTATAAGACAAAACTGAATCCGCTCCTTGAGGCAACTGCACCCCAGTTTATCTGCAAATTAGTCGCAGAGACAAACGGGCTTATATTAGCAGTAAGCATCTGCATTATCATTGCACGATTTTGGGATGCCGGATACCACAGCAGGTTTTTGCTGCTCTGCGGCAGGGTTTCATATGCATTGTTTTTACTGCACGGGCCACTGCTTATCAAATATAATCCTTTAATCCGCAGCGCTGAAACACTTCCTCTTATTATGCAGTGTAGCCTCTTTTTCTGCATGATGCTGTTAATCGCCTGGGGCTTCCAACGCATCGTTCTGCTCATACAGGCCGGAGTATCTACCGATAAGAAATCCCAACAGACCTCAATACAAAGAATATAATGATGTCGCCCAACGCCACATGAAATGCCACGAAAATTCATCATGCCTTCACCATGTATTATGCGCAGCAGTCGTGCTTGCCGTTATTTCCATGGGCAACAGTGTAACGTGCCAGGCAGAGGAACAGATTCCTGATCTTCCGCGGCAACGAACCGTACAGCCTGAGATTCCGGAAGAATCGATTCTTGAGCAGGGAGGCAGTTCCACGCTTCAGTTTCTCATCACGCTGTCCGGCACCGTGCATACCGAGCGGTTCGACGGCGCAAAAGCAATTTTGACACTTTCTATTCCTCCGGATGCAAGCGCTAACCCCTATCTCCTCACCGTTGAAGGATTTCCACAGCGCAATGCTCGAAACACATTCTTCTGGAACTCAGAATCAACAACCATGAGTGCTCTTGGCACCACCATTGTAAGTGAATTGAAACCGGCGGTCGGTATTGCCGCAGGCATTCATTTCTTTTTTCTCAGCCCTTCGCTTCTTGAAAAACGGATTTTTCTGACACAACTCGAAAAGCAACGCAAAGCCCAAGCGGAAGCGGTGGCGCTTCCTACCAAAATATTCGCCCAAACAGGTAAAATAACCATATCGATGCGCGAAACCACCGTGAACGGTACGGTTCTCATGACCGGCTATGATGCCATCGAACACTCCTATGTAACCTATACCGCATCCTTCAATGGGATAAAAACCAATAGACTCAGACCAAAAGAGGAGCTGAAAAAATAATCATGTTCCATCTGTGCCGCACACTGTTTTTGTGCTGCCTTGTCGGACTTTCTGGCAGTGGCGTGGCAGCGTCTTCTTCAAAAAATCCCATTATACGCATCACCGCCTGCGGGTACGGTGGCGGGGGGAGGTTCACCGCAGTTGCAATAGATCCGAATGCACCCAATATTGTTTTGGTGGGTTCAGATGTCGCCGGTGTTTTCAAAAGTACCGATGCAGGCGAGCGCTTTCACCTTGCAATAAATGGTCTTGAAAGCTTTTCAGTTGCGTCACTACTATTTGATCCGACACGGATCGGAAGGGTTTTTTTACTGGCATGGGATGGTTTGTATATGAGCACCGACCGCGGTGACCACTGGATAAAAATATCTACCGATATTGGATACCGCAAACGTTTCAGCGGCAGCAGTCTCTTTGCCGTATCCGATCGGCATTTATACACAGCATCAGATACAAAGGTCGTCCGTATAAACCTCGATAATGATCCTATAATCCCAAGACCGCTGCCGGAACTGCCTTGCTCTGTTTTTTCCCTTGTTGCTGCAGGCGGGCGTGTATATGCTGCAACAGCGTGCGGTGTTTTCCAGTATGGCCATGCTGGGTGGTTTCCGCAATCGGATGGGTTTCCGGACAATCATAAAACAGTCTGTGACATTGCTTCTCTCCCTGACGGTACACTTATCGCACTCGAGGAAACAACGGGCGTTTACCTCTTTGATCCCACAGTAAACGCATGGAAGGCACAAGGGAAACCTGACACAGTGCACTCATGGTCGCCTAGACAGCCCTCTCGCTATAAAGCACTTTCCGTTAATCCCGGGCCCCCAGAATGCCTGCACCTGGCAACGCATCCTGAAACATGGCCGCATATGCTATTCCGGTCTACTGATCGCGGCAATACCTGGACAGTCGTGTCACGGTTTGTACCTTCACGCAAAGCCGCCCGGAACTGGCAACCGGCAACTTCCATGACGGCGGTAGAAAACATACAAAGTTCCCGTATCACCAATCATTTGTACCTGGCTGACTGGTGGAACGTCTGGAAGAGCACGGATGCAGGGCTCAGCTGGTTTCAACTTCATCAGGGACTGCAAAACACCGTTGTCAACGACATAAAAACAGATATCCGCAGGCCCGATTCGATCTTCATGGCTGTCAGCGACAACGGGCTCATGGTATCTCACGATAACGGTACAACATGGGAACGCAAAATGAACGGAGTCGTTGACGGGCATGCACAGGAGGTGGAAATTTCCCGAGCCAATCCTTTAACTATGTATCTCCTCATAAATCCATGGGAGAAAAAACACCGTGTTTTCGTTTACCGGTCACACGATGGTGCCGAACACTGGTCAGATATCGGGTTTGCGCTGCCAGACACATCCCTACCAAATCTTGGTTATGTCGATGGGACCGCGACCAACCTAGAGATTGATCCGACCAATGATTCTATCATCTACGTGGCTACTAATGGTTACGGTATCTTCAAAACAACAAACGCCGGGAAAACGTGGATGACTATCAATACCGGCCTTGATACGCCATACATCAGGGGCCCGGGGGCTTTGCGGGTGCACCCCACAACTCCTTCTGTGCTGTTTGCAAGTACGCAGGCAGGCGGATTGTACATCTCGACCGATGCAGGAGCAACATGGCGCCATAATACTCCCGGACATAATTATACGTTCGGAATAGCGATCGATCCGACAAAACCGTCGCACATATTCGTTTGTTGCCCGGAAAAAAAAATTATCAGAAGCACCGACGGTGGCACAACATGGATGGAAACATTATTGCCCGGTCTGCGTCCACCACATATAGCTGCGTATTCTGTTGCAATCCATCCACGTATCCCTCAGGTGATTTTTGTCGGCACGCGCTCGTACACCTATAGTGCTGCTGAGGGGCTTTTCATGAGCACCGATGGAGGAGAAACATTTTTGCGCTGCAGCGGTGACATACCGCCCATCTCCATTAACGTCATCCAGTGTACGGACAAAAGTGGTATAGAAGCATTGCTTGGATTTAACGGTATCGGAATTTTTCGAGCCACTGCGAACTTACAAGGCACACCGTGAAAATCGTTTTGTGCAATAAATACTTCTTCCTTAACGGTGGCACCGAAAAGTATCTTCAGGTATTGCTCCGCCACCTGCCCCGTCATGGGCATGAGGCCATACCGTTCAGCGTACGATATGCTGGAAGTTGGCCATCATCCTATAGCACCTATTTTCTCGATCCTCCCGGTGATCCGACCCATACGCATCTCAGCACCATCAGAATAACGCCGGCGAACAGTCTGCGGTTCCTTACCCGCAGTATCTACTCATGTGAAGCACGCGAAGCGCTCGCTCGACTCCTTGCAGCAATAGGAGGAGCAGACATCGCATATGTACTGAATATATATAATTACATGTCGCCCAGCATTATCGATACATTCTACCGGCACGACATCCCGATCGTTATGCAGGTCGGCGACTACAATTTAGTATGCCCTGCCTATACACTGCTTCGAAACAACAGACCATGTACCCTTTGTATATTCGGCGCATTCCATCACGGCATAATCCACCGGTGTGTGAAGCATCACCTTGCAGCTTCTATGGTACGGGTTGTAGCAATGTATATTCACCGATGGATAAAAATCTATGACCGTGTAGCGGCCTTTGTTGTTCCATGCCGTTTTATGAAAAACATCTTAATCCAGGGAGGATTTGCCCCGAATCGCATTCACCTCTTGCAATATCCAGTGCCACCTGAAGATCTGCCTGTCCGCCAGCCGAAAGAAAATTACATGCTCTATTTTGGCAGACTCTCTCCTGAAAAAGGGATTGATACACTGATTAAAGCATATCAAGCTGCAACACCGCCTGTTAACCTTGTGATTGCGGGCCGAAGCTATGATAACGAGGAGGAGCGACTTCGTCGTCTCGTGCTACCACAATTTCAGGATCGTATCCGCTTTATCGGTTTTACTGAAGGCAGCACCTTATCAAAACTTATTGGCGGAGCGCTGTTTTCTGTTGTGCCGAGCAGGTGGTACGATAATGCGCCGATCAGCATCTACGAAAGCTTTGCACACTACACTCCGGTCGTCGCATCGGCGATCGGCGGCATACCGGAACAAATCGAGGACACGGTAACGGGAAAGCTGTTCCCGCCGGATAACGTTCAAGCGCTCGCCGCGTCGATTCTCTGGATGCTGGAAGACCGCGCACGTCTTGAGGCGATGGGGGCGGCAGGGAGAGCATTTGTACAAGAGCATCTCGGCGTTGATCGCCATATCAATGCACTCATAGAATTGTTTTCCGAAGCGCGAAGCGCAACCCGAAAAGGCTAACCATACCGAAAAAACACGAGACAAACACCATGAAAAAGCAACTCAATCTCACCGTCCTTGTATCATCACTTGCCGTCGGGGGGGCAGAACAGCTTCTGCTGATGCTGCTTGATAACATCAATCGCCATCGTTTTGCCGTCCGCATCGTTTTTCTGCGCTCCCCCGGAATGGTTGGGAACGAGCTGATGAGCTGCGGTGATGAAATAATAACAAATGTTCTGCGCTCACGTTTTGACCCTGTGGGGTTTTTCCGGCTTGTCCATCTATTCCGTTCAGCGCCAACGGATGTTCTGCTTCTTATCAATCATCTCAACACGTTAGTATACGGCGTGCCCGCTGCGCGTATTGCAGGCGTCCCTGCGTGCGTTAATTGGGAAAATGAAACATTTAAGCGATACCCCTTCCATCCCTTCACCATGTTCTGTCGTCGTCTTTTCCATGCGGGGGTGGATGTTGTCGTTGCAGCAGCAAACGGCCACAAGCACTATATTGCCGAAGTTGAAAAAATTCCTTTGCAAAAAATTGAAGTCATCTATAATGGTGTTGAACCGGCGCGATTTCGTTCCACACTACCGCCGCATGAGGCGCGTGAACGGCTCGGCATTCCCGGCACAAGTCCTGTTGTCAGTATTCTTGCGGTGCTGCGACCGGATAAGGCACACGAGGTGTTTTTAGACGCTGCTGCCTTGATCCGTCAGACATTGCCTGACACACATTTCTTAATCCTCGGGGATGGGCCGCAACGACTGTTTCTCGAGCAGTATGCTGCTGCTCGCGGCTTGTCTGGCTCTGTTCATTTTCTTGGCTTTCAACGTGAACTTGCCGACATTCTCGCAGCGGTCGATGTTAATATGCTTACCTCAAAACCGGAGCAGGAAACCCTTTCAGTTGCTGCAATTGAGGCAATGGCCGCCGGTATACCGATTGTGTGTACCGATGTCGGCTGCATGGATGAAATCGTCATCCAAGGAGTTACCGGATTTCGGGTCCCAGTCGGTGATGTCCGTGCACTTGCCGGTCGTGCGCTTGAAATTTTGCGCAACCCTGAAATAAAGGAACGTATGGGTGCAGCATGTAAACACCTTGTAGAAGAAAAGCTCAGTGCACGGCAGATGACTGAATCATTCGAGGATCTGTTTCTGCGCACGTACACCCGTGTTGTAACCAGAAAGCGCATACCACGCCATGACTGACAGTATTCTCATTACCGGCGGGGCCGGATTTATTGGCTGTCATACTGCTGCATATTTTGCAGCTCGGGGGTATCGTATTGTTCTTATTGATACGCTTGTACGCCCGGGTGCTGAGCGTAACCTTGACTGGCTTCGCACGTTGCACATTCCCCTCACACATTATGCGGTTGATGTCCGTGATTTCAATGCTCTTGCCACAGTTGTACAACAAGAGGGGCCTTTTGCCGCGGTGATTCATCTTGCTGCTCAGGTGGCAGTCACCACATCGGTTGCCGATCCCCGGACGGACTTTGAAATCAATGCATGCGGTACATTCAATATGTTGGAATGTCTGAGAAAGTTCACCCCGGAGTCGTTGTTTATCTATGCATCCACCAACAAAGTCTACGGTGAACTCCTGACGGTGCCGGTCAAAGAGTGTGCAATGCGGTATACATTTCACGATCAGGGCGGCATCGGTGAGCAGCAGCCGCTTGATTTTCACTCGCCGTATGGCTGCTCAAAAGGCTGCGGCGATCAATACGTTATCGATTTTGCGCGTATCTATGGGCTCCGCACCGTTAGCTTCCGGCAGTCCTGCATCTACGGCGAACGGCAGTTTGGAATCGAGGATCAAGGGTGGGTGGCATGGTTCATTATCGCCGGTGTTCTTCAGTTGCCGGTTACCGTGTATGGGAACGGAAAGCAAGTGCGCGATCTTCTCTATATCCAGGATCTAACGGAGCTTTATGGTACTGCGCTTGAACATAAAGATCATTTAGACGGAGTCGCTTTTAACATCGGCGGTGGAACAGACAACGCTCTTTCGCTCCTTGAATTCATCGATATTCTCAAAGGTTACGGACTGCACATTACTTGCGAATTTGAACCATGGCGTCCGGGTGATCAAAAAATTTTCATAAGCGACAATACAAAAGCCAGCGCCCTGCTCGGCTGGAAGCCACGCACATCCTACCACAAGGGATTTGCACAGCTCATCAGGTGGGTAGAAGACAACCGAGAAGTTCTGCGCGAAGTATTGCGCCAGCGACGATTGTGTTAACCCCTGTTGCCAGCCTATAAGAAACCCATTAAGCACGCTTCCAGATCATCCGATACAAAAAACACCTGAGCAGAAAGCCTCTTCCAAAACATCAAGCATCTCCGATAACAATAAAGGAGACCCGCATGAAAACAATATCGTGCTGTATCTTTTTGTGGTGCATCACCACTCTTATTATTCCTTCACCCGGTACGTGCCTCAGCAGTGTTTCCGTCAGAAGCGGCGATATGGAACGAACCATTTCGCTTGGCATGACCAAGCATGAGCTTATCGCTGCAATTGGAGCACCAGATCGCATCAAAAGTGACGGACGTTGTTTTCATTATGATACATTTGACTGCAGTGTATTTCTTGATGACAATATGCGTGTTGAGCGTATTTACATGGGCAGAGATTTTAAAGGTGTCATTCACAAAACCACTGAAGGAACCTTTTCTCCGCAGGAGGTCACTGCGCATTTTGAAAACCGTGAGGCTTCACAACGGCTCACATATACACCGTCGACCCGTATCCACAACAAAGCAACGGCCGAACTTGAAGATATGGTCGGTTCTCCGCAGCAAACCGACAATACGACCTTTCCTAAAGAATACCGTGGTACGCGACGGTTGTACGAATTATACGGAAACGGCATGGTGATGAAATATAAAGAAGTCTGGGACAGGGAAGGTATTGCATTCTATTACGACCATGAAAAACGGCACTATGCAACCGTCATTTACCCGCCTGAAAAGCCACCTCAAGAAAAGGAGTGTCCACTTGAAATCGTAAGTCTTGGGATGGTCTATTTCGATTTTGACAAGTCAGAGATCAAACCCCAGTACCATAAAGAGCTCAGGGAATGCATTGATTATCTTAATACCCATCCAGATGTGTTCCTCACCATTGAAGGGCATACCGATGCAAAAGGGACGGACGAGTATAACCAACGCCTGTCAGAACGGCGGGCTCAGACAGTATACCGATATTTTATTAATGCAGGGATTCCTGCAAACCGGCTAATGATGCTCGGCTATGGGGAGTTTCGCCCAATCGCTCCCAATACCACGCCCGAGGGAGCCGACAATCCTAACGGCAGGGCACAAAACCGCAGGGTGCAATTCCAAATTGTCAAAAGCACCGCTCCGCTCCGTACTAATACAGCCCAGCCTGTCAAATAACGACATACCTATGAACCGCGCTGCGCGGCTGCTGATATTAATCAATTGGCATGAACGAGGCCGGTGGTACCTGTACCGCCGGATATCAAAGCTTTTTAAAAGCGTTCGCCTCATGCAGCCGTGCTTCTACACCGTGTGTTCATGCTCATGGTGGCGCCAGGTGACAATATGGCTGTCTGAGTTTTATCTGCCGCTCTGCGCACTTTTCCGCCGATCCTCCTGCGACCTTATCGTCTCATGGTCGATGCGCATGGGTGTCTGGTACGGAATGCTCAACCGACTCTTTCGTTCTGCCAAACCCCCCTGCCATGTAATCTATGATTTCCATATCAACCCCACCCGTACCGATGCGGCATACCGGTTGCGCTTGATGATGCTCCGCGCAGCACTCCCGGGCATCGACTTCTTTCTGTGCACCTCACGGCAGGAAGCACAGCAGTATAGCACGTTGTTTAACATTCTGCCTTCACGGATAACATTTTTTCCGATGACCCCGCCCCACCACTATATTCGCATTGCACAGCAAAAAACACATGATTATATCCTTGCCTATGGCAACAGCGACCGGGATTACGATACGCTTGTCCGTGCTGTGTCAGTACTTCCGGCAAAACTCATTATCCTCTCCCAGCGCTATCGTCCGACAACGCTGCTGCCAAACCACATAACCATTCTCACAAAAAAAACCATCGGACGCGAACTCATTAATCTGATCGTTGCTGCCCGGATTGTCGTTCTCCCGCTCAGGGACGGTGCTGTCGCTGCAGGACAAACTGCAATGCTTGAGACAATGGCACTCGGCCGCCCCCTGATTGTGACTGATAACCCTGCGACGCGAGAATATGCGATTCATGGTGAGTCAGCGCTGTTTTTTACTGCCGGCAATGCAGAGCAACTCCGGGAGCAGATCCGTTTGCTTCTGAGCAATCGGGAGTTTGCCGAGACGATTGGGGAAAAAGCACGGGAAGTTAGCCGGCATTATCCAGACCGGCAGGTTGATGAGTTTTGTCGGGTAGTCGCACAGGTGCTGCACTGATCTAGCTACAGTTCCCTACCATTACTGCACCTGCATCGCACGTCCTGATAACCGCGTCCAAAGCGACTTCAAATAATGGCCCCCAAGGACCCGGTACTGGCGCAGGCCGCTGCTGAGCAGAACATCTTTGAGATTTGGAAGCATTACGTTGCGAAACTGCCTGTTGTACTTGCTCATTGCGTCAATAAGATATCGGCTGAGCTTTTCATATTCATCGCTACTCAGATAATCGTATCGGACGACTGGCTGCTGATTGATTGAGCACTTCCCCTCCACAAGCCCTCGTGATCGAAGCTCCTCGGTAATCGGAGTTCCGTTAAACGGCATAAAAAACGACCAATTAATGTAGGATGGCTTTGCTTCATAAATAAACGCAACCGTTTCACGGGCAGTCTCCCACGTTTCGCCAGGATACATAATAATCATATCAGCAAATGCCTTGATGCCGTATTTTTTTATGGTTCGTATTGCACGGATATTCTCGTCAACCGTGACGTTTTTATTCATCAGCGTGAGTATGGTGTCAGACCCGCTCTCATAGCCGCAGACAATCTCGCGAACCCCTTTTTCGGCAAGATATGCGACAATTTCATCGGTAATAAAGCTTGCACGAGACCGCACCTTGAACCGGATACCGAGTTTTCGGTCAAATGGATCAAAAATTTCCTGTATACGATTGAAATTAACAATAAGCAAGTCGTCCATGAAATGGATGTTCTTAATCCCAAGCGAGAGAATATGCTCGATTTCCCGATGCACATGCCACGCCGAACGGTAGCGAGGCTTTTTGCTGATTTTAAAACAAAACCTGCATGCAAACGGGCAACCGCGCGATGTGACCACGATATCGGTTTTCCCTCTGCATCCCAACCTCCAGTATAGCCCACGGGCATATTCTGTCCGAAGCAGGGCTCGATTCGGTATCGGAAGCCGATCAAGGTCTTGGATTTCCTGCGGTGGATTTTTTGTGAGTCGCGGACCGTTCCGGTACACAAGCCCCGGAATATGCTGAAAATCTTTGCCTTGGATATAGCACAGCACAAATGCCGCGAAACTTTCATCGGCTTCACCCATTAAACCGTACTGCACGGAAGGGAACGCTTCGAAAACCGTTTCGCTGTCAGCGGTTACTTCAGGCCCTCCGAGGAGAATTTCCGTCCCGATAGCATATGCCTGCATAAAACGGATAAGGCTGTCGATGGTATTAAATGAGGATGCATAAACTGGCATGCCGGTAATCGCAGGGCCGTAGGCAGCAAGATCCTTGACAAGTGCGTCCAATTTGCCACCGTATGCATCAGCATCAAATATCCTGACATCAATGCCATATGTCTGAAGCATTGTTCCAAGCGACATAAGCGCATACGGTGGATTACACCCCGAGAGTCGTGTTTTCACCTCAGGGTATACCAATGCCACCTTAGCGTGCGATACCGACAGCACTCCCATATTTGTCACTACGGCAAAAGGTTGCTATCCATTTGGTCAGCGACCGAACGATATTTCTTCCCGTCAAAAAGTGCTTTTCCACGCAACATACCTTATTGTATAGAATACCATAGTGCATGCATAGGTGCATGGTTATTATGTATTATGAAATGTATTCCGCTTCCTAACTTCCCTAATGAATATCAAGCGCTGTATAAGGAAACCGACACGCGCTCCTACGAGCTGCTTCGCGAACACTACGAAATAGAACGGGAGCTTGCAGAGAAGTTGCGCAATGCCCCACCTCAGGATCGACGCCGTTTGTATACCCAGGTTTACGAAGAACTGTTTTGCAGAGTTCCACATCATCCCCAGCTTACAAGAAAAAACAACGAACATGCATTACGTTGTGAAGCGCTCCAGCAACTTGAAGTGATTCGACCGCTGCTCCACCCGGGCTGCACGGTCGCTGAAATCGGAAGCGGTGATTGTGCTCTAGCCCAAACACTTGCACCGTTTGTCCGAAGGGTTATTGCCTTGGATGTATCACCGACCATCATGCACCTCCCAACACCACCTCCCTGCAACATTGTCCGTATCGTTTTCGATGGATATTCCTTCCCTGTTCCTGACAACAGTATCGACCTAACATTGAGCAATCAGCTCATCGAGCATCTTCACCCAGAGGATGCCCGTGCACAGCTGAAAGAACTGCACCGTATCCTGACACCAGGAGGGAAATATCTCTGCATAACACCCCATCGGCTGTCCGGTCCACATGACATTTCACGGTATTTTGACCGCTGCGCAACAGGGCTTCATCTTAAAGAATATGTAATCTCTGAGCTTGTGCATCTGTTTAGGGATGTCGGTTTTTCGTCGTTTCGCATCATCCTCCGTGTATCACGACAGCGACACATACTGTGGCCCCTATTGCCGGTGCACGTGCTTGAAAAATTCCTCCTTCTGCTTCCTCGTTTCATGTCAGTAACACTTGCCCGTCGCCTTCCGATAGGCGTATTTCGGGTCATCCGCTTTGTCGCTGTTAAACACCGATAGATGGCACTATTCAGGAATTGTCCGTAAAATGCCCCTTTCATATAAAATCAACCTGAAAAAGACCCACCTGTGGTCTGCGTGCGCATAACCAGCCTTTTGAAAAAACCAATATAACCTTCAATTTCCCTTGTCCGTAATATCCAGAGCAGCACACCGTATACGCTGCATGATACCGATGCAACGATACTGATTCGTATGATGCCGGCTATCATGAAGGCACCGGCAACACGGTCGATAACCATACACGCAGTCACCATTCCGATCGTGGCAATAATAATACGAAGATAATTGCCATAAACAGGCTTTAGATGCATGACTGCACAGCGGCGTATCATGAGCAGGATAAAAAGAGAGCTGATAATGCCTGTTGTAACGCTCGTTGAAAGCGCAATCCCCCGAACCCCCAGCAGGTTCATAAACAGTACGTTCAGAACGATATTCAGCACCACCGAGAGGCATCCCATACCGAAGAGAATACGTGTTGCTTGCATGGCGGAAAACAACGTACCGTTAATAAATGCATAGGCGTAAAAAAAGAGACCGATGTTGTAACAAATAAATGTCATTGCAGTTTCGTGCGTTGCCGCTGCATTAAAGGCGCCTCGTTCAAACAACAGGTGCACGATATCATGGGCAAAAAGACACCCAAAGGATATCATCGGAGCTGTGATGACCGCTAAAAAAATAAGCGCATGGTGGAAAATGCGTCGCATGCGTTCCCGACTGACATCAAGGGCTGCTTCGCTGGCAAACGGAAACAGTGCACGTGACAGTGCGATAATGATGATCTGAACCGGTAAATCGTAAACGCGATAGGCATATTTAAGGGTTGAAATCGCACCGGAACCAAGGCTTCCGGCCATAATCTGATCTACCAAAAAATTCACATTCACCACAAGTTCACTCCCCAGGAGCGGTAAAACGAGCAGGACAAACGCTCGTACCGCGCAGCTGTCATAACGGATCGGGCGAAACAGAAAAATTCCCCGACGCTTCAGAGCACCCGCGAGCGCAACGGTCTTACAAGCCGTCCCTACAAGCAATCCTGCCACAAGTGCAAAAACACCCAACCGCTCGGAAAAAAGAACCAGCATCACGATGGTCATTGCATTAACAAACAATGATGCACCCTGCATACTGATAAACCTTTTTTCAGCCTGCAACAGTGCACTCAGCAAAATACTTGCTCCGTCAAACAACACAAGGAGTGCAAGAAAACGAGTGACGACAATACCGAAGTCCTTCACGTTGTCGGGAAGGCCAAAGCCGAGCAGAGGAAAAACAACGGGTGCCGCTATGATGAGCACTATACTTAACGTACCAAACAATCCAACTGCTCCCCAAATAAGCAGTCTGCAAATATTATGGACGTCCTCGATGTGACGGGTCTGCAACCACTGCACATAGAGCGGAATAAATGCACCTGTCAAAGCGCCTGAAAAGAAAAGAGAGAGGATTCCGGGGACAGCCCAA